>CAYUEG010000102.1:0-14030 GCA_964443245.1 uncultured Burkholderiales bacterium
AGGCCGAAGGCCAGCGCCGAGGCGCTGCCGGTGCGCTTCTCCTGAAACGCCTGCCCGGTCCACGCCACCTGATAGCCCTGCGGCAGGGTGCGCGCCGCCACTTCCTCGACTGCGCGAATCGCTTCGCCCGATGACACGCCCGGCTTGCCTGCCGCCAGTGCCTTGGCTGCCAGAAAGCCGTTGAAACGTTCCAACTGCTCCGGCCCGACCACGTTGGTCACGCGCAGCAAGGCCTTGAGCGGAATCATCTCGCCGCTGGCGCTGGCGCGCACAAACACGTTGCCGAGGTCTTCCGGTTTGGCGCGGAAGGCCGCATCAGCCTGGATCTGCACGCGATAGGTACGGCCGAACTTGTTGAAGTCGTTCACGTACAAGGCGCCCATGGTGCTTTGCAGGGCTTCGAATACATCGGCGATCGGCACGCCGAGCGCAAGCGCCTTTTCACGATCCACTTCCACCCGCAACTGCGGCACCGTGGGGCGAAAGAAGGAGTTGACACCCGTCAGCTGCGGGTGGGCGCGCAGGGCCGCAAGGAAATCCTGCAGCACGGTGAACAGGGCCTTGGGGTCGGCGTTGGTGCGCGCCTGCAGGTAGACCTCCAGGCCGCCGGCGGTACCCAGGCCGCGAATCGCCGGAGGCGGAAAGGCCAGTGCCAGCCCTTCACGAAAACCCGCGCCCTTGCGAATGATGTCGCCCGCCACCTGTTGCGCCGTGGCCTCGCGCTTGTCCCATTCGATCAACGGAATGAACATGGTGGCGGCGTTGGTCTTGTTGCCGCCGCCGATGAGGTCAAAGCCGTTGATGGCCAGCACGTTCTGCACCGCCGGATTGGCCGAGACCAGCTCCTGCATCTTGCCCGAGAGCTTGCCGGTGCGCTCCAGCGTGGCGCCATCGGGCAACTGCACCAGGCCGAATACATAGCCTTGATCCTCGGGCGGCACGAAGCTGCCGGGGACGCGCACGAACATCGCCACCGTTGCCGCGATCACGCCGCCGAACAGCAGGAGCGCCACCACCCGGTGGCGCAGCGCGGCCGCCACCAGCGCGAGGAACACCCGCGTCAGCCAGTCAAAGCCGCGGTTGAAGGGACGAAACAGTTTCGAATCATGATGCTCGCCAACCTTCATCAGGATCGCGCACAACGCCGGGGTGAGCGTCAAGGCGGTAAAGCCGGAGATCACCACGGCAATCGCCACCGTCACGGCAAACTGCCGATACAGCTGCCCGGCAATGCCGCCGAGAAAGGCGACCGGCACGAACACCGCGCACAGCACCAGCACAATGGCGACCACCGCACCGGACACCTCGCGCATCGCCGCCAGCGAGGCCTCGAACGGCTTCATCTTTTCTTCCCGCATCAGGCGCTCGACGTTCTCCAGCACCACGATGGCATCGTCCACCACGATGCCGATGGCCAGCACCATCGCAAACAACGTGAGCGTGTTGATCGAGAAGCCGACCATCCACAGGCCGGCGAAGGTGCCGATCAGCGACACCGGCACCGCAATCACCGGGATCAGCGTGGCACGCCAGGTCTGCAGAAACAGATAGACCACCAGGATCACCAGGATCGCCGCTTCCAGGATGGTCTTGACCACCTCCTTGATCGAGGCATCGACAAAACGCGTGGTGTCGAACGGGATGACGTAGTCCACATCCTCGGGGAAATTGCCCTTCAGTTCGGTCATGCGCTTCTTGACGGCCTTGGCCACTTCCAGCGCGTTCGAGCCCGGCTGCAGAAAGGTGGCCACGCCAATGGTGGGTTTGCCGTCGAGGGTATTGAAGGTGTCGTAGTTGGCAGCCCCCAGTTCCAGACGGGCGATGTCCTTCAGGCGCAGCACGCCGCCAGTGCTGTCGCCGCGCACCACGATCTCGCCGAACTGCTCGGGATCGACCAGGCGCCCGGTGGCCGTCACGGTGTAGACCAGGTTCTGGCCCGGCGGCGCCGGCTCGGCGCCGATCTTGCCCGCAGCAAACTGGGCATTCTGCGCACGCAGCGCGTTGGCGACATCGCTCGGCGTGATGCCCAGCATCGCCATGCGATCCGGCCGCAGCCACACCCGCATCGAGTAATCGCGCGCACCGAACACCGTGACATCCGAAATGCCGGGCACACGCTTCAATTCATCGACCACCGAGAGCGACGCGTAATTGGAGAGGTACAAGGTGTTGTACTTCGCCTTGGGCGAGATCAGCGACACCACCAGCAGGATGTCGGTCGACCGCTTCTGCACCGTGACGCCGTTGCGGCGCACTTCATCCGGCAGGCGCGGCAACGCCAGTTGCACCCGGTTGTTGACGTTGAATACCGCCTGGTCGACATTGGTGCCCGGCTCGAAAGTCACGGTGATGGTCACCGTGCCGTTGGAGGAGGAGCTGGAATTGAAGAACGACAGCTTCTCGACGCCGGAGAGCTGCTCTTCGATCGGAGCGGCCACCGTGCGCGCCAGGGTCTCGGCACTGGCACCCGAATACACCGTGGTGATGGTGACGGTGGGCGGCGCGATCTCGGGATACTGCGCCACCGGCAGGATCAGCGCTGCCACCAGCCCGGCGATGACGATCAGGATCGCGATCACGCCGGCAAATACCGGCCGATAGATGAAGAAACGGGACATCGCCGCTTACCCGGCTTTCCTGGCGTCGGTCGGCGCTGGCGCAGAGGAAGGGGGCGGGCCGCTCGGTGCCGCGCCGGGGGCACCGGCAGGTGCCGCTTTGGGCGTACTGCCGGGCGCAGCCTTGCCGGGCGCGCCGGGTGCCTGCACCTGCACGGCAGAGCCGGGGCGCAGCTTGAGCAGGTTGTCGACGATCACCTTGTCACCACTGGCCAGGCCTTTGGTGATGATCCAGTCCGGTCCCAGCCAGGCGCCCGCCTCGACCACCCGTGGCGCCGCCTTGTTGTCAGGGCCGAGGATCCAGACGAAACGGCCCTGGTCTCCCTGCAGCACCGCCGTTTGCGGCACCAGCAGTGCGTCCTGCATGCCGGCCACCACCTGCGCGCGCACGAACTGCCCGGGCAGGAGACTCAGATCGGGGTTGGCAAACTCGGCGCGCAGTTGCACTGTGCCGAGCCGCGCATCGACGGTCGAGCCGGCAAAGTTGAGGCGACCCGTGACGCCGTGGGTCTTGCCATCCGGCAGCACCAGCCGCACTTCGTTGCCTTTGGCAGGCGCGCCCTTCCCGGCGCCTTTCACGCCCGCGCCGCCACCGGCCGCGCGCAGCATTTTCTGCTCGGACTCCGACAAGGCAAATCGTACCCAGATCGGGTCGGTCTGCGAAAGTGTGGTGAGCAGACCCGATTCGGTGCCCGCCGTCACCAGACTGCCCTCGGAGCGCAGGGCACGCCCGGTGACGCCGGCAATCGGCGCGCTGACGTTGGTATAGGAAAGGTTGAGTTCAGCTTCGCGGATGCGCGCCTCGGCGGCCTGCAGCGAGGCGGTCGAGGTTTTCAGGGCCGACGCGGCATCGTCGGCCTCCCGCTGACTGATGGCGCGCTTGGCCACCAGATCCTTCAGGCGCTCGGCTTCGCGCGCCGCCTGTTCGTTGCGCGAGCGCTCCTGCGCCAGCGCCGCGCGCGCCTGGGCGAGGGCGATGTCAAACGGCGCCCGGTCAATCTGGAACAGGGGGGTGCCGGCCCGCACCGAGCTGCCTTCGGCGTACAGCGCCCGCCCGAGGATGCCGGAAACGCGCGCCCGGATCTCCACTTCCTTCGACCCTTCCGTGCGGCCGACGGCCTCGATCAGGATCGGCACCTGGCGCGGCGCCATCTCCAGCACGCTCACCGGAATCGGCGGCGGTGGCGGTGGGGCCTCAGGCTTGTTGCACGCCGTCAGCAGAACGGCAGCGATCGAGGCCGCGGCGGCCAGTTGAAAGGATTGCATCGTCGAAGCCATTCTGGTGGTGACAAAAAAACAACTGCCTTCGTCAGTAAACGAAGCGCGACCGAAGCGACCACGCCAATCGAGTGTAGCACCGGCACTTGAGGCCTTCGCGGTGCATCCGGCGGACTCACTCTTCGTGGCGCTCCCGGGCAGTGTTGGCGGCACGGCGCAGGGCCTTGTTGCTCTTGCGATGTGCGCCGCCACGCTTGTGCGCCAGCGCAATGGCCACCGGGTTGCGCGGCTTGGGTGCATTGCGCAACTTGATGCGCCGCACCTTCATCGCCTCCCCCTCACAGCGTGACCTCGCCTTCAAACACGGTGACGGCCGGGCCGGTCATCAGCACCGGCTTGCCGGCGCCGCTCCAACGGATCGTCAGGTCGCCACCGCGTGTCTCCACGCGTACCGCCGCATCACGCGCGAGAAGGCCGCGTTCGATCCCGGTGACCACGGCAGCACAGGCGCCGGTGCCGCAGGCCAGGGTTTCACCGGCACCCCGTTCATACACCCGCAGGCGAATGTGGGTCGGCGACACCACCTGCATGAAGCCGGCGTTGACGCGTTTCGGAAACGCCACATGGCCTTCGATCAAGGGCCCTTGGGTCGCCACCGGCGCCGTATCGACATTGCTCACGACCTGCACCGCGTGCGGGTTGCCCATCGAAACGATGCCGACCTGCACCCTCGCCGACCCGGCCAGGAGCCAGTATCCATGCGCTTCTTCAGCCTGTTGCGCGAGACCGGCGTCGAACGGCAGCGACGCCGGCGTGAACTGCGGCACGCCCATATCCACCGTCACCATGCCATCCGCTTCCAGCTGCGGCTCGATCAGGCCGCCCAGGGTTTCGACGCGAATCGCCCGTTTGGTCGTCAGGCCCTTCTCGTGCACAAAGCGCACGAAACAGCGCGCACCGTTGCCACACTGCTCGACCTCGCCGCCATCGCTGTTGAAGATGCGATAGCGAAAATCGGCATCGCCCTGCGGCCTTTCCACAATGAGGATCTGGTCCGCGCCAATGCCGAAGTGGCGATCCGCCAGGGCTTTCCATTGCGCTTGCGTGAGGTCCAGGTTCTGGTGAATGCCGTCGAGCACGACAAAGTCGTTGCCCAGGCCATGCATTTTGGTGAAGGTCAGTTTCATGATCAGTAAAAGCGCGCCTCGCCGGGCGGCCGCGTCTTGAAGCGCTTGTGCAGCCAGTGGTATTGCGCGACATTCTCGCGCACTTTGGCCTCGATCCAGGCATTCATGCGGCGCGCGTCCTCGGTATCGGACTCGCCGGGAAAGGCTTCCCAAGGCCCTTCGATGACGACTTCGTAGCCGGCAGCGGTCATGCGTGTGGTCACCGGCAGCACGCTGGCACCGGCCAGGCGCGCCAGGCGCGATACCGCAGTGACGGTGGCCGCCGGAATGCCGAAGAACGGCACGAACACGGCATCGCGCGGGCCAAAGTCCATGTCGGGCAGATAGTAGAAGGGCAGGCCGTTGGTCAGTTCGCGCAGGGCGGCGCGCACGCCGTCCTGGCGTGAGAGCAGCACCGGATCATGGAAACGCATGCGCCCGGCGCGCAATGCCGCGTCGAACAGGGGGTTCTTCTGCCGCGCGTAGATCGACAACATGCGCCGGTCCAGCGTGAGGGCAACCCAGGCCGCATCGAGGCCGACAAAATGCGGGGCCAGCAGAATCACCGGCCGGCCGGCGATGCGGTCCAGATGTTCCTCGCCGCGCAGCGTGACCATGGCGCGCAGGCGCGCTACCGGCGCGTGCCAGAGAATGGCGCGGTCCAGGAAGGCTTGCGCGAAGTGGCAAAACGCCGCGCGTACCAGACCGGCTCGTTCGCCTGCGGACAACTCGGGAAAGCACTTGGCAAAATTGATCTGCGCCACCGCCCGGCGTTCGGCGGCCAGCCAGTACAGAACCCACCCCAGGCCTGCCCCCAGTGCCCGAACCACCGGCAAGGGCATCCGCGCAATGAGGCGCATGAACGCCAGCCCGACGCGCGTGATCATCCTGCGGTGCCGCCTGGCGCGGTGCCCGTGGCTGCGGTGGTGCCGGACGCCTCGCCGACCGGCACGCGCGCCGGTGGTGGCTCCACACCGCCGGGAGACTTGTAGCGGTTGTACGACCACAGGTACTGTCCGGGGCAGCGCCGGATCAGCATCTCGAGCGCGCGATTCAGGTGCCGTCCCGCCGATTCCCCCTCCTCACGCGGCGGCATCGGCAGGGTGTAACCGCGATAGCCGGCCCCCTCCGGCAGGCGCTCGGCGTAGGCCAGGATGACGGCGGCGCCGCTCGACTCGGCCAGGCGATGCACCAGCGTCATGGTGTAGGCCGGGCGGCCGAAGAAATCGGCCCATTCGCCTTCGCCCTTGCCGGGCACCTGGTCCGGCAGGATGCCCACCGCCTCGCCGTTGCGCAGCGCACGCAGCAGGGCGCGCACGCCGCCCATGGTCGGCGCCGCCAGCTTGAGACGCTCCTTGCCGCGCCCGCCCACCACGATGGGGGCGAACAGACCCTTCTTGGGCGGCGAGAACAAGGCGGTCATCGGGCCGTAGAGGTGGGTGTACCACTGCGCGGTCACCTCGAAGCAGCCCAGGTGCGGGGTCACGAAGATGATGCCCTTGCCCGCCGCACGCGCGTCCTCGATCAGGGTGCCGATATGCGCTTCACGGATCAGCGCCGCGGCCTCGGCCTGCGGCCGGAACCAGACGGCCGCCAGTTCGAACACGCTCTTGCCGGTTTCGCGTACCACCTCACGTTCCAGGGCGGGATCCTGATAACCCGCCTGTGCCAGGTTGCTGCGCATGCGGTTGCGCAAGTTGGCGGAGAGCGCAAAGGCCAGCCGCCCGAACCCGGCACCAACCGCATGCAGCAGGCGCAGCGGGACGTGCGAGGCGGCTTCGAACAGAAGTTTGAGCACGGGGCGCGTCGCTAGGTCAAAAAGGGGTCCGGATTTGTTAGAATGACAGGCTTTGCCGCTGTGTGCACGACTGCCTGACGACCCCAAGCCTGACAGGGGCATCCTCCAGCAGCGGTTCCCTTAACGTTTCTTCACTCCTTGACCCCAAGCCAAGCCATGAGCGAATTTTTCTTCACGTCCGAATCGGTTTCCGAAGGCCACCCGGACAAGGTTGCCGACCAGATTTCGGATGCAGTACTTGACGCAATTCTAGCCCAGGACCCCCGCTCACGCGTTGCCGCGGAAACGCTGGTCAAGGACAACCTGGTGGTACTGGCCGGTGAAATCACCACCGGCGCCAAGGTGGATTACGCGGCCGTTGCCCGCGAGACCATCCGCCGCATCGGCTACACCGACCCGGCGATCGGCTTTGACGCCGACACCTGTACCGTGCTGGTGCAGTATGGCGAGCAGTCGCAGGACATCTCGCAGGGCGTCACCGAAGGCAAGGGCCTGAACCTCGACCAGGGCGCCGGCGACCAGGGCCTGATGTTCGGCTACGCCTGTGACGAAACGAAGGAATTGATGCCGCTGGCAATCTACCTGTCGCACCGCCTGGTGGAGCGCCAGAGCGAACTGCGCCGTGACGGCCGCCTGCAGTGGCTGCGCCCGGACGCCAAATCGCAGGTCACCCTCAAGTACGTGAACGATCGCCCGGATTCGATCGAAACCGTGGTGCTCTCGACGCAGCACAAGCCGGGCATGACCCACAAGCAGATCGAAGAGGCGGTCATCGAGCAGATCATCAAGCCGGTGCTGCCGAAGGAGTTGATCAAGGGCCAGATCAAGTATCTGGTGAACCCCACCGGTGCCTTCGAAATCGGCGGCCCCAAGGGTGACTGTGGCCTCACCGGCCGCAAGATCATCGTTGACACCTACGGTGGCTCGGCCCCGCACGGTGGTGGCGCGTTCTCCGGCAAGGACCCTTCCAAGGTGGACCGCTCGGCCGCTTACGCCGCGCGCTACGTCGCCAAGAACATCGTGGCCGCCGGTCTGGCCACCAAGTGCCTGGTGCAGGTGTCCTACGCCATCGGCGTGGCCCAGCCGACCAGCGTGCTGGTGACCACGCAAGGCACCGGCAAGGTGTCGGACGAGAAGATCGCCCAACTGGTGAGCCAGCACTTCGACCTGCGGCCGAAAGGCATCATCCAGATGCTGGACCTGTTGCGTCCGATCTACCAGAAGACCGCCGCCTACGGCCACTTTGGCCGCGAAGAGCCCGAGTTCTCGTGGGAACGAACCGACAAGGCTGCCGCCCTCAAGGCTGCGGCCGGCGTGTAAGCGCGGTTACCGTCACCCTGTCGCACAATAGGCCGCTCGCGGGCAACCGCAGGCGGCCTTTTTCTTTCGGCTAACTACGGCAGCGACGGCGCGGCGCCTCAATCGATCACCGCGATGATCGCCCCTTCCCTGACCTGATCGCCCACTGCCACGCGCAATTCCGCCACGGTACCGGCGCGCTCGGCCAGCACGGGGATTTCCATCTTCATCGATTCCAGAATCAACAGCACATCACCTTCGGCGACCGCCTGCCCGACGGTCACCTCCACTTTCCACACCACTCCGCTCACATCACACCTGGCGTTGGCCATTGTTCCTCCGGTCCCTTTTCCTGATCACGCCCATCCATCTTAGCGGTTGCCATTGCGCAGTCCGTGCATGCCTATAATCGCGCCCCGTTCGGCTTTCCTTCGTTCCGCTTCCCATTCGAATCACCGCCATGCCCCTGCCCTCGATTGAACAACGCCTCGCCGCCGAACTGGCCGCGCGCACCGAACAAGTGGCCGCCGCAGTTGCCCTGCTGGACGAAGGCGCCACCGTGCCGTTTATTGCCCGTTACCGCAAGGAGGTCACCGGCGGTCTCGACGACAACCAGCTGCGCCTGCTCGAAGAGCGCCTGGCCTACCTGCGCGAGCTCGAAGACCGGCGTACCGCGATTCTGGCCAGCATCGACGAGCAGGGGAAACTGACCCCGGAATTGCGCGCCGCCATCGAGCTGGCTGCAGACAAGGCCCGACTCGAGGACCTCTACCTGCCCTACAAGCAGAAGCGCCGCACCAAGGCCCAGATTGCCCGGGAGGCGGGCCTCGAACCCCTGGCAGAGGCGCTTCTGGGCGATGCCACACTCACACCCGAAACCGAAGCGGCGAAGTATTTGCGCGAGCCCTTCGAGATTGACGGCGCAAAGAACCCCGGCGTCCCCGACGTCAAGGCCGCGCTTGATGGTGCACGCCAGATCCTGATGGAACGCTTCGCCGAAGACGCCGACCTGCTGCAGGCGCTGCGCACCCATCTGATCGAGAACGGCATCGGCTGCTCGACGGTGGTCAAGGGCAAGGAAGAAGCCGGCGCCAAGTTCTCCGACTACTTCGACTACTCGGAAACCTACAAGACCATCCCGTCACACCGAGCCCTGGCCCTGTTTCGCGGCCGCCGCGAAGAGATGCTCAATGTGTCGCTGGTGCTGCCCGGCGAGGAGGAAAAGCCCGGCTGGGATGCCCCGCACAACGCCTGCGAAGGCCGCATTGCGCAGCGCTTTCGCATCGCCGCACAGAACCGCCCGGCGGACCGCTGGCTGCTCGATACGGTGCGCTGGGCCTGGCGCGTCAAGATTTCATTGCACCTGGATACCGATCTGATGGGGGGCCTGCGTGAACGCGCCGAGGCCGAAGCGATTCGCGTCTTCGGCGCCAATCTGAAGGACCTGCTGCTCGCCGCACCCGCCGGCCCCAAGTCCGTCCTGGGCCTCGACCCCGGCCTGCGCACCGGTGTGAAAGTGGCCGTGATCGACGTCACCGGCAAGCTGCTCGACACCGCCACCATTTATCCGCATGAACCGCGACGCGACTGGGACGGCTCGATTGCGACCCTCGGCACACTGTGCGTAAAGCACAACGTGCAGCTGATCGCCATCGGCAACGGCACCGCCTCGCGCGAGACCGACAAGCTCGCCGGCGACCTGATCAGCATGATCCAGAAACATGCGCCGGCTGGCTCGCCCGCCACGCGCATCGCCAAGGTCACCGTGTCCGAGGCCGGCGCATCGGTGTATTCGGCATCGGCTTTCGCTGCCAAGGAATTTCCCGACCTCGATGTGTCGCTGCGCGGCGCCGTCTCGATCGCGCGGCGCCTGCAGGACCCGCTCGCCGAGCTGGTCAAGATCGATCCCAAATCGATCGGTGTCGGCCAATACCAGCACGATGTCAACCAGACCCAGCTGCAGCGCGCCCTCGACGGGGTCGTCGAGGATTGCGTCAACGGCGTCGGCGTCGATGTCAACACCGCTTCCGCCCCGCTGCTGGCGCGCGTGGCCGGTCTTTCCGCCGGCATTGCCGCCAGCGTGGTGGCGTATCGTGATGCCAACGGTCGCTTCACCACACGCGAGCAGCTGAAGAAGGTGCCGCGCCTGGGCGAAAAGGCCTTCGAGCAGGCGGCCGGATTCCTGCGCGTGATGGGCGGCGAGAATCCGCTCGATGCCTCCGCCGTACACCCCGAAGCCTACCCGGTGGTGCAGCGCATCCTCAAGGATCTGGATCGCGACATCGCCGGCCTGATCGGCGCACCCGATGTGCTGAGGAAACTGCAGCCGGCCAAGTATGCCGACGAGCGCTTCGGCGTGCCGACGATCGCCGACATCCTCAAGGAGCTGGAGAAGCCCGGGCGCGATCCGCGGCCCGAGTTCAAGACCGCCTCATTCGTCGAAGGCGTCAGCGAGATCGCCCACCTCAAGCCGGGCATGGTGCTCGAGGGCACGGTGACCAACGTCGCCAACTTCGGCGCCTTCGTCGACATCGGCGTGCATCAGGATGGCCTGGTGCACATCTCGGCCCTTTCCGAAAAGTTCGTCAAGGACCCGCGTGAAGTGGTCAAGGCCGGTCAGATTGTCAAGGTCAAGGTGCTGGAGGTCGATCCCAAGCGCCAGCGCATTGCGCTCACCATGCGCATGAGCGATGCACCAGCAGACAGAACCGGGCCAGCCGCAAGAAGCGCTCCTGGAGCGGGTTCTGGCGGTGGCCGGCCCGACAGGCGCATGGATCGGCCTTCTCCGGGCAGGTCCATGGCGCCGCCGCCGGCCAACAACGCGATGGCAGCAGCGCTCGCCAAGCTCAAGATCCGGTAGGCGGACCCCGTCGTCAGGGCTAGGGGGCCGCCGCCAGCACATGGCGTGCGGCCAGGAGGTCCAGCGCAGCAAAGCCCACCGATTTGAGAACGGTAATTTCTGACTCGCTCGCACGCCAGCGCCGCTCACCAGTCACCATCTCGGCAAGCTCGGCGTAAATCGCCTGCGGTGCAATCACCCCGGCCTGGATCGCCTGCGTCACCTCGCCACCTTTCTCGAGCACGCCGGCGCGGGTGTCGGCAAACAGGCTGGCCTTGGCAAGCAGCGCGGGCTCCGCTTCGGCCATCGCCGCAGTGAACGCACCAAACAGCCCCACATGCGTTCCCGGGCGCACCCAGGCCGCCTTGATGAACGGCGCCGTGGCGGTGGTGGCCGCGATGATGACGTCTGCTTGAGCCACCGCGCGCTCCAGGCTGGACTCGGCCGCCGCAGCCACCCCGCGCGCGGCGAGGACCTCGACTACACGCTGTGCCGCCTCCGGGCGCCGGCCCCAGATGGTGATGCGCTCCAGATCCAGCACACTGGCGTGCGCCTGGGCCATTTCCGGTGCCAGGGCGCCGGTGCCCAGCACGGCCAGGCGCAAGCGACCTTTGCGGGCCAGCAGGCGCGCGCCCAGCGCCGCGGCGGCCGCCGTGCGGCGCAGGGTCAGTTCGGTGCCGTCAATCACGGCCACCGGCATGCCGTCCGTGCAGGAGAACACGTTGTAGAGCGCCGTCACCGTGGGCTTGCCCGCCCTGGCGTTGGCCGGCCACACCGACACCATCTTCACCCCAATCAGCCCGCCGGTCTGCCAGGCCGGCATGATCAGAAAGGCACTGCCATCGCCAGGCGGGTCCACGTGCATGCGGGCGGGCGAGGTGATCGCCTCGCGCAAGCCCAGCGCCAACGCATCGACCAGCCGGTCATAGGGACACAGGCGCGCCACGGCGGCGGCATCGAAAGTGAGGAGCATGGCAGGTGCGCTTGTGCGAGAGAAGTGAAACGGGGCGAAAGCAGGCCGCCGGACAAGTGCAAATGTACGTCATAAAGAAGTCGGCGCCCGATGGCTCGCCAGTTTGCCGAGACCACGTGCCGCATACAATTGAGCGCATGAACGAGCGTTTCGACGTGGTGGTTGTGGGCGGTGCCGCGGTGGGCAGTGCGGCAGCCTACTTCCTTGCCGCCAATCCCGATTTCGCCGGGTCCGTGCTGGTGCTCGAACAGGATTTCTCGTACCAGAAATGTGCCACCACCCTGTCGGCGGCATCGATCCGGCATCAGTTCTCCACGCCGGGGAACATCCGCATGTCGCAGTTCGGCACCGAATTCATTCGCGCCATCGGCACCACCCTGGCAGTGGATGGGGAAGCGCCGGAGGTCGGCTTTGTTGAAGGCGGTTACCTGTTCCTCGCCACTGCAGCGGGCGCCGGGGTGCTGCAGGCCAACCATCGCGTACAGACCGAACTGGGGGCCGACATTGCGCTGCTCTCCGCAACGGCACTCGCGGCACGCTTCCCGTGGCTGCACACCGAAGATCTGTCGGGCGGGGCCTACGGCCTTTCCGGTGAGGGCTGGCTGGATGCCTATGCGCTGCTGCAGGCATTCCGTCGCAAGGCCATTTCGCTCGGCGTGACCTACCGGCAGGCGCGCGTCGCGCGGCTGCACCGCACGGATCGACGCCTCAACGGAGTGGAGCTGGCCGACGGCACACGCATCACCTGCGGCACGGTGATCAACGCTGCCGGGACCGGCGCCGCCGCGCTGGCGCGGACAGCGGACATTGCGCTGCCGGTCGAGGCGCGCAAACGCTGCGTGTTCCATTTCACAAGCCCGGCCGTACTGCCCGATTGTCCCCTGGTGATCGATCCTTCCGGTGCCTACTTCCGGCCGGAGGGCGACGGCTTCATCTGTGGCATCGCCCCGCCCGAAGCGGAGGATCCGGAGTGTTTCGATTTCGACGTCATCCATCAGCTGTTCGATGACGTGTTGTGGCCGACGCTGGCGGCACGGGTGCCGCAGTTCGAAGCGGCGCGGCTCAAGCGTGCCTGGGCCGGACATTACGACGTCAACACGCTCGACCACAACGTGATCCTCGGCTCCCACCCGGCAGTGGAGAACCTGCTGTTTGCCAATGGCTTTTCGGGCCATGGCCTGCAGCAGTCGCCGGCGGTCGGGCGCGCGCTTTCCGAGCTGGTGGCCTACGGCACCTGGCGCACGCTCGATCTGTCGGCCTTTGGCTGGGAGCGCGTGCTCGCCAACCGGCCCCTGCTGGAAATCAACGTCGTTTAACCGGCGCGCGGTCAGGCGATACCAGCGTCACGGCGATACAGCGGCGTGATGATGGCCAACGCCACCACCGATGCCGCCAGATGCTTGAGCGCATGGCCGGCAATCAGGTGGCCGGTCAGCTCCCAGATCTGCACGTCGGCTGATTCAAACACCTTGGCCAGCGCATAGGCGCCGATCAGCAAACCCCAGTTCGGCCCCGGCGTGGCGTGGCCTTCTGGCGTGCGCCAGAACAGGATCAGCACCAGCAAGGCCATGCCGCCGAACTGCAGCACGGCATAGGGCGCAATCGTGCCCGCCTGCGTCCACCACCACACCGAAAACGGCCCCGCCACCAGCACCAGCCAGCCCATTGCCCAGCCGGCACGCTCACTGACTTTGTGCGCGGCCGCCAGACCGAGGATGCCGGCAAACGCAATCACCATGCCGTAGCGATCCACCGCCAGCCCGGCGTCGTTGGGCGGCACCTGCACGTGATACCAGGCCGAGCCCAGGCCGGTGGCAATGAGGCCGGCAAACGTGAGCAGCGCCATCGCGCCCAGTGCGCTGGTCGGCGCCGGCAGCCGCCCGGCGAACACCAGTACCGCACCGACCACACCACCGACGATGAACGGAATGTTCGACAGCGTGTCGAGCGCGTTGGGCACACCCCACAAGGTGCGCGTATCGACAAAGTGGTGGTAATCCTGCGCCTGCGGCAGGTGCGGCAACAGCGGCTGTGCGGCCAGCACCAGCAGCACGATGGCGGCAAGAATCACTTCACGGCGGGTCATGCTGGCCATGGCGGCTCCGCGTCAATCCGGGAAACC
>CAYUEG010000103.1:0-13946 GCA_964443245.1 uncultured Burkholderiales bacterium
TCACGCGCAAATCGATCGAGAACGCCGTCTCGCTGATCATGGCGACCGGCGGCTCGACCAATGCCGTGCTGCATTTCCTGGCGATTGCCTCGGCCGCCGAGGTCGACTGGACCATCGATGATTTCGAAATGGTGCGCAAGAAGACCCCGGTGCTGTGTGATCTGAAGCCTTCGGGCAAATACATGATGACCGACCTGCACAAGGCCGGCGGCGTGCCGGTGGTGCTCAACATGCTGCTGGACCACGGCTGCCTGCATGCGGACTGCATGACCATCACCGGCAAGACCATCGGCGAAGAACTGAAGGCCTGGCGCAAGACCCCGGACGGCGAAGTGATCCGCCCCTGGGACAAGCCGATGTACGAACAGGGACACCTGGCCATCCTCAAGGGCAACCTCGCGCCTGAAGGCTGTGTCGCCAAAATCACCGGCCTGAAGAATCCGGCCATCACCGGCCCGGCGCGTGTCTTCAATTCCGAAAACGAAACCATGGAGGCAATCACCGCCAACAAGATCAAGGCGGGTGACGTGGTGGTAATTCGCTATGAAGGGCCCAAGGGCGGCCCCGGCATGCAGGAGATGCTGGCCCCCACCGGTGCGCTGATCGGCCAGGGACTCGGTGACTCGGTTGGCCTCATCACCGACGGCCGCTTCTCCGGCGGCACCTGGGGCATGGTAGTCGGCCACGTGTCACCCGAGGCATATGAGGGCGGCCTGATTGCCCTGATCGAGGAAGGCGATTCGATCACGATCGACTCGCGCAAGCTGCTGCTGCAGCTCAATGTGCCCGAGGACGTGATCGCCAAGCGCCGCGCGGCCTGGAAGCGCCCCGCGCCGCGCTACACGCGCGGCCTGATGGCCAAGTACATGAAGCTGGTGGGACCGGCCACCAAGGGCGCGGTGACTGACCTGTAACGCCCACGCGCTTCGGCAATCGGCCGGAAACCGTTGTCTCCCAACGGTTTCCGGCTTTTTTATGTCTGCAAGCCAGGCCTGCGAATGTCCTCGGAGCGTCCCGACATGGGCCTGACGCTTCAGGCGATCGAGACGCCCAGCAGGGCACCGGCACCATAGGTGACAGCGGCGGCGGCGCAACCGACGACCACCTGCCGCCCGGCGGAGAACCAGGCATTGCGCCCGTTGAACAGGGAAGTGACGATGCCGATGGCAAACAGTGCCAGCGCGCTCAGTCCGACACTGAGCATGATGGCCGGTGTGCCGCTGGTGAACAGGAACGGTACCAGCGAGACGATGGCGCCGAGTGCAAACAGGAGGAACGAAATGCCGGCTGCGCTCCAGGGGTTGCCGCCCATCTCGGCCGGATCGATGCCCAGTTCCTCGCGCACCAGCGTATCCAGTGCGGTCTCCTTGTTCGACATGATCTGGGCCGCCACGCGCTGCGCCTCTTCCTTCTCCAGGCCCTTGGCCTGAAAAATCAGGGCCAGTTCCTTCTGTTCTGCCTCTGGCGTCTGCTCCAGTTCCTCCTTCTCGCGCGCGATCTGCGATTCAGCCAGTTCGCGCGAATTGGTCACCGAGAGCCATTCACCGAGCGCCATCGAGCAGGCGCCGGCGAGCAGGCCGGCGAACCCCGTGAGCAGGATCACGCTGTTGGCAGCACCCGCGCCTGCCACGCCCATGATCAGGCAAAAGTTGGACACCAGCCCGTCATTGGCGCCGAGCACCGCTGCACGCAAATCATTGCCCGAGGCGCCGCGATGCCAGCGCTCGGCCCGCGCAATGTCGGCCCCCGTCGTGGCGTTGAGCATGGACCCTGCGGCGGCACCCGTCGTGGCGCCGGTGGCTGCGTGCAGTACCGTGGCATGGCCGCGCTCTTCGGCTGCCAAGCCCTGTGCATCGGCCTGTTTGGCATAGCGGTTCTGGCCGGCCGACTCTGCCGCCGCAATGGTGGGCAGCACGAAACGCGGACCGAAGCGCCGCGCCATGCGTGCCAACAGGCGCGTCCGGAAACTGGGCACGATGCCCTCGATCGACACGCCGGCGGCGGTGAGCTTGTCACGCCAGAACTGCGCATGATCGGCCTCCGCCTGCGAGAGCTGGAGAAACAAGTCCTTGCGCACGGGATCCTGCTCTGCTGCCGCCAGGGCAGCATAGAGGGCGGAACCGTCCACCTCGTCCTTGAGGTTGTCACGAAAGCGTGCGATGTCCTGGGGAGTAGCCATGACGCTATTGTGGCATTTTCGTCCATGCGGCGGCGACTTTTCTGGCACTATCGCGCCCCATGCAGATTCGACTTTTCAATGCCAACAATGCCGCGTTTCTCGGCGTCACGCTGGCCTTCGGCGCGGTGGCGGCAGCCATGGTGATGGGCGCATTTGGCGAATGGCGCGAACCGGATTGCCAAAGCTATCCGGTGCAATCGGTCTCCTCGCCTTCCGGCACCTTGCGCGCCGTGCAGGAGCAGGAAGCGTGTGGCAGCACGGATCGGCTGGTCACCACCGTATCCGTTCGCTCCGGCCAAAGCGACAGCCAGTCGCTGGCCTTTCGCAGCGTGACCGGCAGCGCACTGGGGGCCATGTCGGTAGGCCAACGCTCGCTGCCACTCACCCTGCGCTGGAACGGCGATGCCGAACTGGTCATCGGCCATCCGGCCGAGGCGAAACCCGAGGCAGCGCTGGCGGCTGCTCCGGGTCTGAAAGTCACCCACGTGATGCAGGCGCCGCGCTGATCCGGCGCCGGCGATGAATTGCGCGGCCCTATTTACGCAGACCGAGCGCCACGCCGAGTTTTTCGTAGGTCTCGTACTGCTCGCGGGCAAACTTCTCGGTGTCAGCCGGTGAGCGGATCGCCGGTACGCCGCCAAAACCGGCATTGCCCTTCAGCCATTCCGGATCCTGTGCCAGCTTTTTCATCGTATCGACCCACTTGTTGACCACTTCGGCGGGCAATCCGGGCGGGCCGTACAAGCCGCTCCAACCCATCACCTGCTCCATTCTCGGCATGCCCATTTCACGTGCGGTCGGAATGTCCGGATATTCCTTCAGGCGCTCTGCCGTGGTGACGAACAGTGCCCGAACCGTACCGCCCTTGATCTGGCCGCCGAGCGTCGAGAGGTTGTTGCACAGGAACTGCACCTGACCCCCGAGCAAGGCCGATGTCGCCTCGCCGCCCCCCTTGTAACCGATCCCTTCGGCGCTGTTCGAGGGCAAGTTGACCGACTGGAGCATCACTTCGACTGCCATGTGCTGCGTCGTACCCGGGCCGGCGGTGGCGTAGTTGAGCTTGCCGGGATTGGCCCGCAAGGCGTCGATCAATTCCTTGGTGCTCTTGTACGGCGAATCACTCTTGACCACGCACACGACCGGATTGAACTCCAGCAGCGAGATCATGGTGAAGTCGTTCCACTTGTACGGTGTCTTGCTGTCGAGCGCCGGGGTGATGGCCTGCGAGCCGCCCCGCGCGATCAGGAGGGTATAACCATCCGGATTCGCCGTTCGCACCCGCATCGAACCGATGGTGCCGGAGGCACCCACGATATTCTGCACGACCAGCGGCTGCCCCATGAACTTGGCGGCGGTGGCGGCCAGGTTACGGCCGGCCAGGTCGCTATCGCCGCCGGCCGCATACGGGGCGATCAGCGTGATAACGCGATTCGGGTATCCCTGTGCTTGGGCAATTCCAGTCGACAGGGCGCCGGCACCAACGGCTATCGCGATGGTCAGCTTGAGGAAATTGCACAACGATCCACTCTTCATGTTGTCTCCTGTTTTAGGTTTGTTGTCTGCAGTCTGCCGAAGAGACTATATTACGATGGTTCGAGACTCTTTTCTCCATTCAGCCAGCCCCAACCATGTCTGCCAACCCCCATCCGCCGTCGTCTCCCGCCATGCCCGCTGGCCCCATCACCGGGCCCTCTGCCTGGTACGGGCCGGACCTTGCCCGGCAATCCGACTGGCTGTGGCACCTGACCGATGAAGACAACGCCGAGATCGATGCGGCGATCCGGCATTTTCAGGCCACCGGCGTCCCCATGGAAGCCATAACGCCAGAGACCTTTCCGCTGCCACGCCTGAAAGTGAAGCTCGAACGCGCGCTGGTCGAGATCCTTGAAGGCCGCGGCTTTGTGATGGTGCGCGGCTTTCCGGTGCAACGCTATGACCGTGCTGCGGCCGCCATTGCCTATCTGGGAATTGGCCGCCACTTCGGTACCCTGCGCTCCTCCAACGGCAAAGGGCACCTGCTCGGGCATGTCAAGGATGTCGGGGCGGACATCAAGGACGGCAACACGCGTTTCTACCAGACCAACCGGCGCCTCGAATATCACACCGACTCGGCCGATATTGTGGGACTGCTCTGCCTGCAGACGGCCAGGAGCGGCGGCGAGTCATTCATCGCCAGCTCCATGACGGTCTACAACGAGATTCTCAAGCGCCGCCCCGACCTGCTGCCGGCGGCATTCGAGCCCTATTCGACCGACCGGCGCGGAGAGGTGCCGCCGGGCATGAAGCCCTACTTCGACATCCCGATCTTCAATTGGCACGCCGGCAAGCTCTCGGCGATCTACCTGCGTCACTACATCGAGGAAGCACAGCGCCGGTTTGCCGATGCCCCGCGGCTGACTCCGGCGCAGATTGCGATCATGGATCTGGTGGACGAACTGGTCAACGATCCTGCCATCCATCTGCAGATGGCATTCGAACAGGGCGACATGCAGTTTCTCCACAATCACCAGATCCTGCACTCACGCAACGATTTCGAAAACTGGCCGGAACCCGAGCGCCACCGCCACCTGCTGCGCCTGTGGATGGCACCTGCTTCGGGCCGGCCGCTGCCTGCGGTGTTTGCTCCGCGCTACGGCGGCGTGACCCCGGGCGACCGCGGCGGCATCATCCTGTCGGACACGAAACTTTCCGTCGCGCTCGATGCCTGATACCGACCATCCCCACCGAAATCGCTAGAATTCGCCCCATGCTTGACCAGCGCGCCCGCACTCTTCTCAAAACTCTCGTCGAACGCTATATCGCCGAAGGCCAGCCGGTTGGCTCGCGTGCGTTGTCGAAGTTTTCGGGGCTCGACCTCTCGCCTGCGACGATCCGCAATGTGATGGCGGATCTGGAGGAACTCGGCTTCATCTCCAGCCCCCACACGTCTGCCGGCCGGGTACCGACACCGCGTGGGTACCGGCTGTTCGTCGATTCCCTGCTGACGGTGCAGTCCTTGGACGATGTGGCGCGCAATGAAATGCGCGAGCATCTGGTTCCGGATCAGCCACAGCGGGTCATCAGTGCGGCTGCCCAAATGCTTTCCGAGCTGTCTCAGTTTGCCGGTGTGGTGCTGGCACCCAAACGCCAGAGCACCTTCCGCCATATTGAATTTCTGAGTCTGTCCGAAAAGCGCATCCTGATCATCATCGTCACGCCGGATGGCGATGTACAGAACCGCATCCTGCTCACCGAGAAGCCCTACACGCCGTCGCAACTGGTCGAAGCGGCAAATTTCATCAACGAGCACTATGCCGGTGTCGAGTTTGACCAGATTCGCAGCCGTATCCACACTGAGCTCCAGAGCCTGCAGACCGATATCGTCCGTTTGACCCAGGCTGCGGTCGAAGCAGGCGGACAGGCGCTGACGGAAACCCAGGAAAGCTATGTGCTCTCGGGCGAGAAAAACCTGCTCGGCGTGTCCGATCTGTCCTCGAACATGGACAATCTGCGGCGCCTGTTCGACATGTTCGATCGCAAGACCTCGATCCTGCAATTGCTTGAAACGTCCAGCCGTGCCGAGGGGGTGCAGATCTTCATCGGTGGTGAATCGACCCTGGTCCCGCTCGATGAAATGAGCGTGGTCACCGCGCCCTACGAGGTCAATGGCAAGATCGTCGGCACCCTGGGCGTGATCGGGCCCACACGCATGGCCTACGAGCGCGTCATCCCGATCGTCGACATTACCGCCAAGCTCTTGTCGAACGCCCTGTCGCACAACAATTGATGAGCGCGTGGGCGGTCCCGGTGCTGCATGCTGCGGGCAGCGCCGTGATCCCGTGCATGCATCGCTGACTACGTGCGTCAAGCCAGATTCCCTTTTTTCAGCCTGCCCAATCCAACCATGCCGCGCTTCGCCCCTGAACCGCCGTACGCCCACGGCACTGCCGCCAAGACCGGCATCCTCCTGACCAATCTGGGCACGCCGGACGAACCCACCGCACCCGCGGTGCGCCGTTACCTGAAACAGTTTCTGTCCGATCCGCGGGTGGTCGAAATCCCTCGGGCCGTCTGGTGGCTGATCTTGAATGGCATCATCCTCAACGTGCGGCCGAAGAAATCAGCGGCCAAATACGCCACCATCTGGACCAGCGAGGGTTCGCCCCTGAAGGTACACAGCGCCCGGCAAGCATTGAAACTGCAGGGATTCCTGCATGCGAAGGGCATGCATATCCCGGTCGAACTGGGGATGCGGTATGGCCATCCCTCGATCGCCGCCGGGCTGTCCAGACTCAAGGAGCAAGGCTGTGACCGCATTCTGATCCTGCCGCTGTACCCCCAATACGCCGCCAGCACCAGCGCAAGCACCTTTGATGCCGTCGCCGCCTGGGCCGCGACCATTCGCAACCTGCCGGCCCTCACCTTTTTCCGCAACTTCCACGACCATCCAGGCTACATCGCCGCGCTGGCCAACTCCATTCGCGAGCAATGGTCCAGAGGATTCGGCAAGCCGGATGTACTGGTCATGAGCTTTCATGGCCTGCCGCGCTTCTCGCTCGACAAGGGGGACCCCTATCACTGCGAGTGCCTCAAGACCGGGCGTCTCCTCGCCGAGGCACTGCAGCTGCCGAAGGAAGCCTGGCGGGTCACCTTTCAGTCACGCTTCGGCAAGGCCGAGTGGCTCAAGCCCTATACCAGCGAGGTACTGTCCGAACTGGGCAAGGCCGGGACCAGTCGGGTGGATATCGTCTGCCCGGGTTTTCCCGCCGATTGTCTGGAAACCCTGGAGGAGATCGCCATGGAAGGGCGGGAAACCTTCCAGCACGCCGGCGGTGGCGAGTACAACTACCTGCCCTGCCTGAATGAGCGGGATGACTGGATCCACACACTGGTGGACATGGTGCAACCCTACCTGACGGCCATGCAGCGTCCACCAGCCACCCAAGAGGCACTGGGCCGGCAAGCCGCCGATGCACGAGCGCTGGGAGCGCGCAACTAATCGAGCGGCGCTTCAGCCCGCCCCCCGACAGCGGCGCGTTCAGTCCTTGGCCGGTGCTGCTTTCGGCTCACGACAGCCGATGTAGGCCTGGCCGGGGCCATCATTGAGCAAGGCTTCATCGCCCTTGATTTCCAGCACGGCGATGCCATTGGTGTACCGGCCGGAAGCGGCACTCTCACCGGCCGCCTTGTCCAGGCGAAACTCCCGCTCGGGCAGGATCACCCAGACTGAACCACTGGGCAGGGTGCGGACAAAAAAGCCGCGATTGCCATCGCAGCGATACGGCGTGGCGTTGGCGGGGGGTGCGGGGTCCCGGCCCTGGACACTATCACCAAAAGGCCACAGACTGGGCAGGGTCGGCAGGCTCACGCTGCTGCAGCCGGCAAGCAGAACCAGAGCCGATAATGCGGTGCTGGTTCGAGCCTTGGCCCACACACGGGATGTTAGGCAATCGTTCAAGGAAGCTTTCTCGCTATTGCAAAGGCGCGATGTTGCCACAACTGCCGGTTGCTCCCGATCCGAATGCACGGATTCAGGACACCGGGGACGCCAGCACCTGTGCAATCGCCTCGCACAGTTCCTCCACCGTGTTGGGCTTATAGATCAAATGCCGAACGCCCAGCGCTCCGGACCTGGCACGCAATTCCTCTGTCAGATAGCCGGAGGTCACCACCATCGGCAGCGCCGGATTCAGGTCACGGACTTCCCGGGCAACATCCAGCCCTGAAAGCTGGGGCATGTTGAAATCCGACACCACTACGTCATAGCCCTCTGGCGCCGCGCGCAGGGCGGCCAATGCCTCTTCCGGACGTTCGTAACCACTCACGGTATAGCCCCGCTTCTGCAGCATGCGCTTGACCAGAAACACCATCGGCGCTTCGTCATCGATGTACATCACATGCTTGCCCTGCCCCGATACCGCCGACATCGCATTCGTGGAGGACGCATGCGACGCCACCGCCACGCCGCTGGACGGGAGCAGGACTTCGAAGGTTGATCCCTGGCCGGGCGCGGTCGTCACGGCAATCGCGCCTCCGTGCGCCTTGACGATGCCGTGCACAACCGCCAGACCCAGCCCGGTTCCCTGCCCGACCGGCTTGGTCGTATAGAACGGCTCGAAAATGCGCGCCAACGTGGCGGCATCCATGCCTTCGCCGGTATCCGTTACGGTCAGACGGGCGAACACCCCGCCCGGCGCGAGGCCAAAGCGGGGCGCCGAGGAAGCATCCAGCCGGAGGGTGTCCAACCGCACGCTCATGCGCGCGTTGGCACCTGCAACCCTCTGCGCACCCGGTTTCGCCATGGCATGCCACGCGTTGGTGCACAAATTCATCAATACCTGCCCGATCTGCGTGCCGTCGGCATTGACGTTCGTCTGCGGCCCTTCGAAGCGCGTCTCGATCTCGATGCCGGCAGGCAAGGTGGCCCGCAGCAGCCGAATCGTGTCTTCGACAATGGGTTGTAGCGGTTGATCCAGAAAATTCCGGGGTTGCTTGCGGCTGAATGCCAGAATCTGCTGCACCAGGAGCTTGGCCCGCTCCCCCGCCTTGCCGATTTCGTCCAGACTGACGGCAGCCGGATGATCGTTGCCAATATCGTCACGAGCCAGAGCGACGTTGCCAAGAATGGCGGCCAGAATGTTGTTGAAATCGTGCGCAATCCCACCGGCCAGAGTGCCCATGGCCTCCATTTTCTGCGACTCGCGCAGTTGGGCCTCCAGCGCATCGCGCGCATGTTCGGCAAGCTTTTGCGTAGTGACGTTGACGAAGGTCGTGAATACGCCGGAGGGCTCCTGCGCGCCCTCGCGATACAGTGGCTGCGAAGTGGACGACAGCCAGAGGACCGTGCCATCCGGTTTGCGGTAGCCCATCACCACGGCAGACTGCAGGTGCCCGGTGCGCAGTGCGGTCAGCGCGGAGCGCTGATCCCAGGGAATCGGCACGCCGGCCTCATTGACCACCTCCCAATCGGGCGCCGCCACCGACATCGTCCCGAGCATTTCCTCACGGCGGCGGCCCGTAATCCGTTCCGCACTCGGGTTGCAGTCAATGATTTCGCCAGTCTGGTTGCGCACAATCACGCCCTCGACCATGTTGGAGACCACCATGCGATAGCGCTCGTCGACCACCCGCAAGGCAGACTCGGCGCGCAACTTCTCTGTGACGTCGCGGATACTCCAGACACGCCCCACCGGCCGCCCATCCACCACTTGTGGCCTGGAATAGCGCTCGAAGGTACGGCCATCCTTGAAACCGATCTTGTCCGACAACTCGGCCCTCGGGTCGGCATACACGCGTTCCGAGATGACCGTGAATCCTTCCGGATCGGAAACCTGTGCGCGCACGCGCGCGAACATGGCCCAATAGTCGCCACGATCCACAAGATCGCGCGGAATGTCCCACATATCCAGGTAGCGCTGATTGACGCGTGTGATCCTCCGGTCCAACCCCACAACGACAATGCCATCCGCCGTCGCTTCCACGGTGGCTTCAATCTGCGAAATGGCCGTCTTCAGATCATCTTCTGCACGCTTGCGATCCGTGCAGTCGATCGCCACCGAGAACACGCCTTTGACACGCCCCGAGGCGTCGTGCTGCGGGATCATCAGAAACTCGTTCCATCGAGACGGATCCAGTCTGGTCGCCACCTGATAGCGCCGCGTCTCTCCAGCCAGCGCGGCGTCAAAATGGCCCTGGTGCAGTTGCCGGCGTTCGGGTGGCAAGATCTCCTGCACCGAACGATTCAGGATGGCGTCCAGATCGGTTGCCCCGACAGATGCCACGTAACGCTGGTTGGCGAACCGCAAGACGCCTTCGGCGTCGTAAAAGCAGATGTTCAACGGCACGTTATCCATGACCACACGCAATTGCTCCGTGCGCGCCAGCGCTTCACTGGTGCGTTCGGATACTTGTGCCTCCAGGCTGGCAGCCAGTTCGCGCAGCTTGAGCTCACTCTGAGCCAAAGCGAACTCCGAAGCCTTTCGCCCGGTAATGTCGAGCATGGTCACCATCGTGCGCTTGACGCCGCTCACCGCGTCCCTGAACGTCCGCTGCGAGCAACTGATCCAGCGCAATTCCCCATCGGTTCGAACAATGCGGAAATCCGGATAGAGACAACCCTGCATGGACGCGAGCTCGCCCTGACGGACTTCCAACCATGTCTGGCGGTCGTCAGGATGCGTCATCTCCCGGAAAACGGGATAGCCGCCGGCCGGTCGCGGGCCGAGCAGAAATTCCGGTGAGCGTGACCAGGTAACCAAATCGCCCTCGGAAAGCCACTCCAGTGAGATCAGCCCGGCGAGGTGCTCAGCCTCGACCAGACGATCACCCGCGCGCATCTGTCGCCTCCCGGCACGGGCAATCCAGGCGGCAGCACCGAATACCACCAACGTCATGGCCAGGGCCGCAACCAGCGACGCTCCCGCAAACGCCTTCCACCCGTCCCAAAGTGCTGCAGCCCAGATCAAGGCGACAAGGGCGAGCGACAGCGTGAGCAAGTATCTGCCGGCAAGACGGTCCGGGCTCCGCATCTCGGAGCCATGGGAGACGCCCTCTTGTGGGCCTCTCATTTCAGCCATATCCCGCGGCCTTTCACGTCAACTGCACGCCAGTAATGGAGTAACGGCACCGCTCCGGCCAACTTGAGCCGACCCTTGGTATTGTCCGCCGAAGTGCCTGCTGCAACAAGGTGGTTCCGCAAGCGCGTCCCGCCCGCTGCCTGGCCTGCCGGCATGAGGGAGCGCTACACTTGTAACCGATTCCATGGTGGCCGTGCAAGGATAGCGGTGAAGCATCCTCCTCGACCGCAGGGAAATCCGTTCGGCGCCCGCGGCGTCATTCTGAAAAGCCGGTTCCCTTGCAAGCATCTGACCAACCCGTATTGCGCGACATTGTCCTTGTCGGCGGTGGCCACAGTCACGTTGGCGTCATCAAGCGCTTTGGCATGAAACCGGTCCCCGGCGTACGCCTGACCGTGATCTGCCGGGATACCCATACGCCGTACTCCGGCATGTTGCCCGGTTACATCGCGGGGCACTACAGCTACGACGATGTGCATATTGACTTGCGGCGGCTGGCCCAGTTTGCCGGAGCACGTTTTTTCGGGGACGAAGTCGTGGGCCTGGACCGTACAACAGGCAAGGTCCTGTGCCGGAACCGCCCGCCAGTACCCTACGATCTGTTGTCAATCAACATCGGCTCGACGCCACAGGTACGCGAAGTGCCGGGCGCGATGGAGCATGCCGTTCCCGTCAAGCCGATTTTCCAGTTCAACCAGCGCTGGCTTGCCTTGCTCGAACGGGTTCGCACCCACCGCTTCTCGGACTCCGGCACGGCCAGGCTGCGCATTGCCGTGGTCGGTGCTGGCGCCGGAGGGGTGGAACTGACATTGGCCATGCAATTCCGCCTGCGCAACGAGTTGCAGGCACTGGGGCGCAACCCGGACGCGCTCGAATTTCACTTGTTCAACAGCGGCCCCGAGATCCTTCCCACCCACAATGCATGGGTACGCACCGCGTTCGAGCGCGTCTTGACAGCTCGAGGGGTGGTCGTGCATGGCGGCGCAGCGGTAACCGAAGTCGGCCCCGGAACATTGTTGACGGCGCGCGGCGAATCGTTCGCCATGGACGAGGTGGTATGGGTGACGCGGGCTGGCGGCGCGCCGTGGCTGCGCGATACCGGCCTGGCGCTGGACGGGGAAGGCTTCATCGAGGTCACGGACACGTTGCAGACAGTCACCGATCCCAAGGTGTTTGCAGCTGGCGATATTGCCAGCATGGTCAACCATTCGCTGGAGAAGGCGGGCGTGTTCGCCGTACGCATGGGCCCGCCGCTGGCCGAGAACCTGCGCCGCGCGGTGGAAAGCCGTCCCCTTGTCCCCTATCGCCCTCAGCGGCGCTGGCTGGCCCTGATCAGCACCGGGGACAAGAACGCGGTTGCCTCGCGCGGCTGGCTGGGGTTCAAGGGCGCATGGGTCTGGCGCTGGAAGGACTGGATCGACCAGCGCTTCATGACCAGGTTTGGTGACCTGCCGGCGATGTCAGCCTCCACCCCGCCGGCAGCCCAGACCGCCTCGCCGGTGAAACTCGATCAGGAGGAAGCGGCGCAGGCGATTTCGGCGATTGCGATGCGGTGCGGCGGCTGCGGCGCCAAGGTCGGCTCCACCGTCCTGTCCCGCGCCCTTGGCGCACTGCACCCGGTGGCCCGCCCGGATGTGCTGATCGGACTGAATGCGCCAGATGACGCCGCCGTGGTGCGGGTACCACCCGGCAAGGCGATGGTGCATTCGGTCGATTTCTTCCGGGCCTTCATCGACGATCCCTATCTTTTCGGCAAGGTAGCGGCCAATCATGCACTGGGCGACATTTTTGCCATGGGCGGTGAGCCGCAGTCGGCGACATCGGTCGTTACCGTACCGCCCGGGCTGGAGGCAAAGGTGGAAGACACCTTGTTCCAGATGATGTCGGGGGCCGTCGAAGTGCTCAATGCCGCCGGCTGCGCGCTGGTCGGCGGCCACACCGGCGAAGGCCGGGAATTGGCCTTGGGCTTCGCCATCAACGGCCTGATTGATGAAGACCTGCATGCGGTCACACGCAAGGGCGGTATGCGGCCCGGCGATGTGCTGATTCTTACCAAACCGATCGGCACCGGCACGCTGTTCGCCGCCTTGCCCCTGCTCAAGGTGCGTGGTCGCTGGATTGACGCCGCGCTCGATTCAATGGTGGTCTCGAATGCAGCCGGCGCAAAGGTGCTCACGCAATTCGGTGCCACCGCCTCAACCGACCTCACCGGCTTCGGTCTGCTTGGCCATCTGGTCGAAATGACCCGGCCCTCCGGCGTGGACGCGCAGTTGAACCTGGCTGCGCTGCCCGTTCTGGAGGGTGCCGAGGAGACCGCCGCCGCCGGCATCCTGAGTTCACTGCAACCGGCCAACGTGCGTCTGCGCCGGGCCGTGCGCAATCAGGCCGAGATGGTGAACCACCCGCGCTACCGTCTGATCTTTGATCCGCAAACAGCAGGAGGCCTTCTCGCCAGCGTGCCTGAAGACAAGGCTAATGCGTGCATCGCCGCGCTACGGGCGGCCGGCTATCCCCACACCGCAGCGATCGGCCGGATCCTGCCCCAGGGCGACGCCCTGGAGCCGATCATGCTTACCGCCTGAGCGCGTGTTCTCCAATCGGCAAGTAGACCAATACGCCCCTTAGCGCGCCCGCTCCGGATAACTCGCCGCCATGCCGTCGCGCACGTCGTTCTGGATGCCGTACTGGGGAAACGGGTAGCGCAGCCCGTTCTTCGACAGTGCGGCCATGCCCTCCAGCGCCTTCGGCAGCAGTTCAGGCGGCAGTGCCATCAGCATCTCGTCATCGAGCACACCGCCGTAGCGGCGTTCGGCAAAGCATGGAATGGATAAAGACGGTTCACGCCGGGACAAGGCACGCCCCCATGAATCGGCGCACGCTGACTCGCCGACCACGCTCCAGTCAAATCGTTGGTAACCACTCCATTGCAGGCCGTTGATGAAGTACATCATGGCACCCGGTGTCGCGTAGAAGAGTGCAATGTCCGGTGGATTGAGGCGCCCGCTGGCCAAAGGTGAGATGGCCAGAGCCTGATACTTGCCTGTGGGCACCACGTGCATCGCTGCCTGGTGCTTCGCGGTATCTTCAATGGTCGCGTACCAGACCCCCTTCATGTGCTTGCCGGTAAACCATTCGGCGGTTTGCCCGCCAAGCCCGATGACCGACTTGCACTGATCGCCGACGAGGTTCTCGGCGGTGATGCCAACGGTCCA
>CAYUEG010000104.1:0-13835 GCA_964443245.1 uncultured Burkholderiales bacterium
GCGTTCTTGAGAATGCTGAGCGCACGATCCGCGCGGCCGCGAAAATCCGGCGTCAGGATCTCGATGCGCGTGGCGGGCGAGTGCTCGCGCACCGCGCGAATGCAATCGACGAAATGCTGGGCGCCGCCGTCTTTGAGGTCGTCCCGGTCCACCGAGGTGATCACCACATACTTGAGCTTCAACGCCGCAATCGTGCGCGCCAGATTGAGCGGCTCGTCGGCATCCAGCGGATTGGGGCGGCCATGGCCGACATCGCAAAACGGGCAGCGCCGCGTGCAGATGTCGCCCATGATCATGAAGGTCGCCGTGCCCTTGCCGAAGCATTCGCCGATGTTCGGGCACGAAGCTTCCTCACACACGGTGTGCAGCTTGTGCTCGCGCAGGATTTCCTTGATCTCGCCAAAGCGGGTCGAAGGCGACCCGGCCTTGACGCGAATCCAGTCGGGCTTCTTCAGTGGTTCGTTGCCGATCACCTTGATCGGAATACTGCGGACCTTGGAGCCGCCTTTGAGCTTTTCGCCCTGAATCAATGCCATGTTATGAGTTGCCTTTCGAAGCTGCTGTGTCTGGCCATTCGGCCAGGCCGAACCATCGCCGGAGCGCACGCCTGAAACGGTGGCGCCGGTACTTTGCGAGATTGCGACCCAGGTAAGGTAACGCACGGCGCGCGGCGCGCGCATCAAATCCTGCGTGAGCGGCGGCATAGAACGCGTCCGCCGCGTACTGCGAGTAGGAGGTGAACCCCACCAGTTCAAAGCCGGCTGCGGCCAATTGGGCGTGGATTCCCGGAAAAAGTGCCTGACCCCGGTAGATCTCGAAAAACTCCGCTTCCAGGTGAATGTACCTCACCCGTTGCAGCATGGCACCGAGACCCCTCAACACCATTTGCTCGGCGCCCTGCACATCCATCCAGAGCACATCAATCTGTTCAATACCACGCAGCGCACAAAACTCGTCCAGCCGGATGGCATCGACTTCCACACGATCCTGTGCGTAGGTCTCCTCAGGGTAGGCCCCGGAGGCCTGAAACAGGGAAGAGGCGCCCGGATTGCCGCCGACGATGCCGGTCAGGGTGCGCTCCGGATTGGTGGGGTAAAACGATAGCCGTCCGGTCGTGTCGGATGCCGCTTTCTCGGTGAGCACGATCCTTGGCTCGGCAGCAGCGACAGCCCGGCACTGCGGCAGTGTCGCCGCATTGCACTCGAAGGAAAACACAGTAGCCTGCGGGAAGGCTCGTGCGAAGTCTGCACTCTCGGCGCAGTCACGGGCGCCGACGTCAAACACCACGCGCACAGCCGAGGCTTCGATACCGCGGTCGATGAGTTCCTTGCACCGCAACCACACCTTCTGGGCCATCAGGGCGCTCCTCTACCGGAAACCAAGGGTTCGGCGTGACTCAGCAGTCCAACCTCGGCAGAGTCTACCAAGGCTTTGGCGCGGTCCAGAAATGCCTCCTTGGAAAACCGGTGCAGGTGCCCGACGGCGGCAGCAGGATGCAGCCTTGAGGCGTGCAAGGCACGCTCCAGCATCGCCGCAAAATCGGCCGCACCGTCGGTTCGGGGATCACGATACAGGTACCCGGTCACACCATCGACCACCGTTTCCGTAAAGGGCGGGGCATTGACCGCCAGTACCGGGGTGCCTGAAACTTGTGCCTCGATCACATTCAGACCCAGTGCCTCCTTTTCGGGCAATCCGGTCATCAAGAAATCCAGCTCCGGGTAAATGCGATGGGGGGCAACCTGATGGCCCCAAAATCGCGTCCGCGACCGCATCGGACCCAGACCGTGCTTCAGATCGGCCACGGAGCGGTAACCGCCGCGACCAAAAATCTCCAGGCGAACTTCGGTGTGCCGGGAAAGTTGTTGCGCAATCAGGTCGAACAGAAGATCAAACTGCTTGATCGGACCGATGTTCGAAACTATTCCCAGCGTGACGCCAGGCAATCTCGAAAAGGTCTGCGCCGGGCGCAGCCGCTCGAACATGGGCTCCAGCCTTGCAAGAAAGCGGTCTCGCCACTTGCGTCGATCCCATGAATAGCAGCTGGTACGCATCAGGGGTACCCCCTCAGCCGCGCCCTCGCCACGCTCGAACTCGGCCACTCCGTACAGCGGCTCGGGGTAAATCGCCTTGATCCCGGCTGGCCCCAGCGTCGACAGAACATAGCGCGACACCCCGTACACCAGATCGTAATGCGCCAGCACTCCCGCCCTGCGGCCGGCCAGCGGCATGTGGCAAAACCCGGTGAGCCAATGTTTGCCGCGCACCGCGGCGACAAACGCCTCCGTGACAGGGGCGTGGGTCACCAGCCACGAGCGCCCTTCAAGATGGATCGGAATATCGACATCCCGATCCACCTCGACCAGGCGAATCTGGTGCTGCGCCAAATGATCCCAGAGTCGTACACCACGTCGCACATAGAGCGAGGTGGCGCAGCCGGTTTGCGCCATCGCGCGCGCAAAAAACATCGTATACACCTCGGCGCCGCCGAGGGCGGGCTGCAGGTTGACGATGTGGCAGGCCGGCCGCAGGCTCGCCGGAGGGGAGGACATCGCGGGCGTCATGCCACCCGATCCGCGGCAGGCAGCACACGCCGCATGGCGCGCCCGGAGAGACTGTCTTCGAGCGCGGCGGCCAGCTGCGGCTTGACCTGGGCAACGGACCAACGCACACCACACTTGACCAGGCTGGTGACGGCCATGCCGGCATAGCCACAGGGGTTGATGCCGGCAAAGGGTGTCAGGTCCATGTCGACGTTCAGGCTGACGCCGTGGTAACTGCAGCCCCCTTTGACCTTCAGGCCAAGCGCAGCGATTTTCGCCTGCCCGACATACACGCCGGGCATGCCGGCGCGCCGCTGCGCATCAATGCCGGCGCCGCGCAAGGTGTCGATGACAGCCTCCTCGATTCGGCTCACCAGCGCACGCACGGTGAGGTTGCGGCGACGCAGGTCCAGCAGCAGGTAGGCCACCAGTTGCCCGGGACCGTGGTAGGTGACCTGCCCACCGCGATCGGATTGCACCACCGGAATGCCGGCCGAATTGAGGATGTGTTCAGGTTTGCCGGCCAGCCCCAAGGTGTACACCGGAAGGTGTTCCGTGAGCCATATTTCGTCTGCAGTCGCGGCGCTGCGCGCGGCGGTGAACCCACGCATCGCCGCCAGCATCTCGTCGTATCCGGTTACGCCCAAGTCCTTGACCACGACTCCGGCAGGCGGTAGATGCCCCGGAAAGCCTTGTGCCACAACGGTTTTCACGGCGCAACCCAAATCGCAGGCGCGGCCGGAACTAGAGCGCCATGCTCACCATCGGATGTTCCGACAGCTCGCCATAGAGGGCATCAAGTTGCTCGCGCGAGGTGGCGCGAATCACAAACGTCAGCGAGAGATATTTGCCCTCGCGTGAAGGGCGCATGCCGACGGTGGTTTCGTCAAAATCCGGCGCATGGCGCTTGACCAGCGCCAGAATCGCCTGGGCGAAGCCGGGCTGGGTGCGGCCCATCACCTTGATCGGGAAATCGGTCGGATACTCGATCAGCGACTCGACCTGCGGGGCCTGGGAAGGCGAATCGGGCTCGTGCATCAAAGTGCCGCCTTGGCCGCATCGTAGGCCGCGCGAATTTTGGCAAACAGCGGGCCTGGCTTGCCGGCGTGGGCAGGGGCGCCAACGCTCCGGCCGTCCAGTTTCGTGATTGCCAGCACTTCCTTGCTGGACGAGGACAACCACAGTTCGTCCGCTGTCCAGACTTCCGATTCGGTGATCGGCCCAAGCTTGACCGGAATGCCGATGTCGCGCGCCAGATCGATTACCGCGTCCAGCGTAATGCCGTGGAGCATCAGGTGGTCCTTGTTCGGCGCGAGGATCACGCCGTTGCGCACCGCAAACACGTTCGATGCGGAAGCCTCGGAGAGGTAACCGTCGCGGAACATCACCGACTCGACCGCATCGTGCTCGGCGGCCAGTTGGCGCATCAGCACGTTGCCCAGAAGCGAAATCGACTTGATGTCGCAACGATGCCAGCGGTTGTCCACGGCAGTAACGCAGGCCACTCCCTCGGCAAACTGCGCGGCTGACGGGGTCACCAGCGGATTGGACATCATGAACACCGTGGGGCGGGCCGCCTTCGGAAAGGCATGGTCACGTTTGGCCACGCCGCGCGTCACCTGGAAATACACGCCCTGATCCTCGAACGACTGGCGCGCGATGATCTCGGCGAGAATCGCATGCCACTCGGCGTCAGTGTGCGGGTTGGCGATGCCGACCGCATCCAGGCTGCGTGCAAGCCGCGCGAAGTGCGGCCCGGCGCGAAACGGCCGGCGCCGGTAGACCGGGATGAATTCGTAGATGCCGTCGCCAAAGATGAAACCGCGATCAAGCACGGGCACCCTGGCTTCCTCGATCGGCATCCACTCGCCATTCAGATAAATCATGTCCCGCCCTTTCGAAAAAAGATCGCCAGTCTAGGATTTGACAAACCACAGACGCACGGTGTCCATCGCACGCCCGAACACGCCTGCCGCCGGGACGGCAGCGAGGGCGCGCACCGGCACTTCCGCCAGCGGGCGGCCCTCGACCGTCACCTTCATCGTGCCAACCACTTGCCCGACATTGACTGGCGCCATCAACGGCTTCTGCGCCACCAGCGTGGCCTTGACCTTGTCGGTCTGGCCCTTCGGCACCGTGACCAGCACATCGCGGTCAAAGCCGATCTGCACCTCGCGCGCACCGCCCTTCCACACTTCCAGGCTCGACACGCCCTGCCCCTTGTCGTACAACTTCAGGCCGTCGTAATTGAGGAAGCCGAAATTGAGCAGCTTCTGCGACTCGGTGGCCCGGGCGTTCTCGCTCCCTGCCCCGAGCACCACGGAAAGCAGGCGCCGCGGCCCGCGCTTGGCCGATGAAATCAGGCAATAGCCTGCCGACTCGGTAAAGCCGGTCTTCATGCCGTCCACGTGCGGATCCACCCACAACAGCTTGTTGCGGTTGGCTTGGGTGATGTTGTTGTAGGCGTATTCCTTGATCGAGTACAAGGCATAGTGGTCGGGAAAATCGCGGATGATCGCGGTGGCGAGGATCGCCAGGTCATCAGCCGTGGTGTAGTGCTCCGGATCGGGCCAGCCGGTGGAATTGCGGAACTGCGTGTTCTTCAGGCCCAAACGCTTGCCCTCGCGCGTCATCGCGGCGGCAAAGGCCTCCTCCGAACCGGAGATCAGTTCCGCCAAGGCCACGCAGGCATCGTTGCCGGACTGCACGATCATCCCGCGCAACAGCTCGGCCACGGTCACCGGCTTTTTCGGTTCGATGAACATGCGCGAGCCGCCCATCTTCCAGGCCTTCTCCGACACCGGCACCACCTGATCAAGGGTGATCGTCCTGGCCTTGAGCGCCGCAAAGGTCAGGTAGGCCGTCATCAGCTTGGTCAGCGAGGCCGGCTCCACGCGTTCGGCCGATGCCTGCGTCGCCAGCACCTGACCGCTCGATACGTCCAGAAGCAGCCAGGCCTTGGCATTGATCACCGGGGCCGGCGGATTCTGCGCCAGCGCGGCGGCAGAAAAAGAGGCGAAGAGCACCGCAACTGTCCAACGACCCAACCTGCGCAGGGGCGCGCGCATGGAACCGGCGGGGCAGCGCAAAGACCTTCGAAAACCAGCGGAGTACAGCACCAAAAAGGCGGGCGGCAAGCGCAAAACGGAGGAAAGCAACACGTAAAAGGCCTGTTGAATCAAGACCTTGATTATAGCAAACCAGCCCGGCGCCAGCCCTTTCCCTCTCGACCAAACCATCAAAACCGTTGGTGGGAGCCACTCTCCGGGCGGTCAGCAGAATCCGCCGGCGGCGCCACCGGCAAGCGCGCAGCGTTACCGGTTCCAGGCGCGCTCGATGATGCCCTTGATGACGCCCAGACGCCGGTGGAAAAAATGGTCGGCTCCGGCCACCACCACCACTGGCAGATCCATCGGTTCGGCCCAGCGCAGCACGGTGTCAAGGGGCACGGTTTCGTCCCGCTCGCCGTGGATGATGATGGTATCGGGCGGCACGTCTTCGACCTTGCCGCGCGTCACCGCGGTGCCGACAAACACCAGCCGCTCCGCGGCAAGGCGCTTGGCGACGCGCGATTGCACCAGGGAGCCGAACGAAAATCCGGCCAGGACCAGTGCCGGCGAGGCCAGCGCAAGCTTGCGGCGCGCAAAGTGCACCACGGCAATCAGATCATCGGTCTCGCCATTGCCTTCGTCGTGCACGCCTTCGCTCTTGCCGACGCCGCGAAAATTGGGGCGTACCGCCACATAGCCCAGTTCGACAAAGGTTTTGGCCAGAATCTGCGCCACCTTGTTGTCCAGCGTGCCACCGTAGAGGGGGTGAGGATGCGCCACCAGGGCCAGACCGCGTGCCTGCGCCACATCGTCGCCGGCCGGGTAATCGAACACCGCCTCGATCGCGCCAGCGGGGCCTTCAATCAGGATACGTTCCGAAGCGGGCATCAGATTTTCAGGCGCTCGACCGGTTTGCCACCCGCCAGGTGGGATTCGACGATCTCGTCGATGTCATGCTCATCCACAAAGGTGTACCAGGTCTCCTCCGGATACACCACGACGCAAGGCCCTTCCTCGCAGCGATCAAGACAGCCGGCGTTGTTGATGCGCACCTTGCCGGCCCCTGCCAGGCCCATCGATTTCACCTTTTTCTTGGCGTAATCGCGCAGCGCCTGGGCGTTCTTGCCGCCACAGCAGGGACGCACCTTGCCGGCAGCATCCGGTTCGCGCACGTTGGTGCAGAAAAAGACGTGGTGTTCGTAGTAGCTCATGAGGAGTTTCCGCGGAATGGGGAGGTGCAGGGCGTGCAGGTGTGGAGGCGCCGCCCGCGCAGCAGCGCGCAGTATAAGGGCGGCGGCTACGGTGACTGATCAGCGGCTCGGCCGGGCAGGGCGAACAGCACATACAGGGCGGCCAGAAAGGGCCACAGCGCGGCCACCGTCTGCGTGACGCCGTTGAAATTGAGGAAGCGACCCGGGTTGAGCGCCTGCACGATTGCCGCGTAGTAAGGATTGGCCGGCGCGAGATTCACCACCACCGTGGCGAACGTCAGGGCGATCAGCACCAGCGCGAGCAGCATGGCCCGCGGCAGCAACAAGGCCACCAGCAGCGCCGCACTGCCCGCGATCAGGCCCTGCTGGGCCCCCGGCGTCAGCCAGGCCAGCGCCACATCAGACGAAAACAGAACAGGCGAAAACAGGATGGTGTGCGAGAACGCGCGCACGGCGCAGGCTGCCAAGACAAACAGCAGCAGCACAAACAGACGTGGCGCCTGCGGCGTCAGGCCGAGAATCACCAGGCTGCCGGCAGCGAACAGGCTGGTACCGGTGACGGCGGCCTCGACCCGCGCAAACTCGACGGGTGTGAACGGGTAGCCCGAGATCGGCCCCAGAATCGTCGCCAGGCTGCCGTAACCGAACAGCATGCCCTGCGGATACAGTGCGGCAAACAACCACAGCCCCGCCAGGATCAGGCTGCGCGGCGCGCGCGGGCCCAGCCAGCGCTCGTTGAGCGCCCTGAGCAGGCCACGCTCGAGCAATTGTGGCGCGAGCAAGGCGGCCACCGTGGCGCCCGCCAGCGCGCCCAGGCTGTTGGCCAGCAAGTCGGAAGAGGCCGGCACCCGGCTGGGCAGGTAGGTCTGCAAGGTCTCCAGCACGAACGACAAGGCCGCCGCCAGCACGATTGCCAGGATCCAGGCCACGGCCCGGTGAAAACGCGGCACCATCGCCCACACCAGCATCCAGCCCAGCGGCACATAAGCCACCACGTTGAAGATGAAGTCGTTGGCGATGATCGACTTGGGCCAGGTGCCCACCCATGCCACGGGCGAGAGCCCCTGATCACGCCATCCGGTGAGCGGATGCAGCGTGGCGTAGACGATCAGCAGCGCATAGACGAACGCGGCATCGCGTGCCAGCGTCGAAGCGCGCCTCATCGTCGGCCGCTTGCCGTGCTAGCGGGCGGCACCGCCAGCCCAGGCCAGCACGTCATCGACCAGCCGGTTGGCCGCTGCACCCAGTGCCAGCGCACCGCCCGGTCCGTCGGGAGTGGCTGCCGGCACCTCGATCAGGAAAGCCTTCTGGGCGGTCACGTCACGGCCGGACGCGAGCGAGGCGCGGGCGCGCAGGACTGCCCGGCTGGTCTTTTCTGCATCGAACACCTGCGAGAACTCGTCCAGTTCCACGCGCAGGGCAGAGCCGGACCCGCCCAGCAACACGCCGCCGGCAACGGCCCGTTCCTTCAGTCGCGCCTCGATCAGGTTGGAAGGTGTCGATACCCAGCGCGTCTGCGCGTAGGCTGCGGGCCGTGCCGCATTCGCATAGGCCAGCCGGTAGTGCAGCTGGGTGGTATCCATCCAGTTCGGCGCAGTCACCAGCACCTGCGCCAGGGCCCGGTTCTGGCCACCGAGCAGCACTGGCCGGCTTGCGGCCGGCAGCCCGAAGTCGTACGCCGTCACCGCATCACGCGGCTTCGGCCCGACTCCGCAACCCGCGGTTCCCAGGACCAGCACTGCCAGCACGCAAGCGACGCTTTTGCGCATCTTCATTCCCTTCTCCCCAAGAATCATCTGGACGCCGGTGCGCTAAATCCGGCTTCCCCCGGCCCCGGCGCCGGCGCCGGGGCGCCGAACAGTACGCTGGCCGGTTCATCGCCGATTTTCTCGGTGACCTTGTCCAGCGTGCGCAGGCTGCGCGATGCGTCATCGACCAGCGTGTTGATCCGCGGCAGCGTCCGCACCTCCAGCGCATTGACGGCATGACCGATCTGCTCCGCGCTGCGGCCGGCTTGCTCCGCACTGCGGCCGATCTGTTCCGCGCTGGCGGCTACACGATCGATGGCTCCCAGCTTCTGGTTGATGTCCGCTGCCAGCTTGCCGATGCTGCCCATCATCTCGTCCGCCTTGCCCAAGGTGCGACGGCTGTCTCCCGACAGGGCCACCAGGCCCTTGGCCGCCGGCTGCACCTCATCGGTCAGCTGGCCGATCTTCCGGGTGGCCTCCTGCAGGTTGACCATGGTCTGGGTAATGATCTTCTGCTTGTCGTCATCGAGCAGCTTGTTGAGCTGTGTCATCGCGGTGGAAGCCTTGACCAGCATGTCTTCGCCCGAGATCGAGAAGCGGTCAAACATCGAGGGGCGGATCGCAATCCGCGCGGGGGCATCAGGGCTCGATTCGATGCGCCTGACGTCCTTGACCTTCTCGTCCGCATCGAGCTGGACGAAGGCCAGGCCAGTCAAGCCCTGCATGCCCAGTTCGGCATAGGTGGCGTTGGTCACCGGTGTGCTCGGCAGGATGCCCACCTTGACGAGAATCTGGCCAGGCTTGTTCTGATCAAACTCGATGGCTTCCACCTTGCCTACTTCCATGCCGCGATACTTCACTGCCGACTGCACGTTCAGGCCGGCGATCGAGCCGCTGGTGGTCAGCACGTAAGGCGTGCGTTCCTGGGTATCGCGGTTCAACCACATCACTGCCGCCACGGTGGCGATGGTGAAGATCACGGTGAAGATGCCGGCAATCAGGGCGTGTGACTTGTTTTCCATGCACTCATTCCATCTTGACGAACAGACAGTTTCAAACCACGAAAGGATACTCGCGAATCACCTCGATGGCGCGCTGTGCCCTGTCACCGAGGAAAAACTTCTTGATGAACGGGTGCGGCACGGCGATCACCTCGCGCACCGGCGCGTTGATCAGCACCTTCTGGTCGGCCAGCACAGCCACCGTGGTCGAGATTTCGAACAGGGTATCCAGGTCGTGGGTCACCATGACCACCGTCAGACCCAGTTCACGGTGCAGGTCGCGGATCAGGGCAACGAACGAATCGGAGCGGTCCGGATCAAGGCCGGCAGTCGGTTCGTCCAGAAACACCAGCTCGGGTTCGAGCGCCAGCGCACGCGCCAGGGCAATCCGCTTGATCATGCCGCCGGACAGGTCCGAGGGCATCTTGTAGGCGTGCCTGCCCTCGATGCCCACCATCTGCAGCTTGAGCATCACGGCGTCACGGATGATGTCTTCTTCAAAGCACTTCAACTCGCGCAGAGGCAGGGCAATGTTGTCGAACACCGGCAGCGCCGAATACAGCGCGCCCTGCTGAAACAGCACGCCCCAGCGGTTGCGCATGGCCTGCAGCGCTTTCTTGTCCTTCGAATCGAGGCGCTGGCCAAACACCTTCACCGTGCCCTGGTGCGGGATTTCCAGGCCCAGCATCTGGCGCAACATGGTGGTCTTGCCGGCACCCGACCCGCCCACCAGGGAGAGAATGTCGCCGCGCTTGACCGTCAGGTTGACATCCCGGTGGACGACGTGCTCACCGAACTTGGTCCACAGCCCTTCGATCTCGATGATGTTGACGCCATCCCAATCGCTCACGCTGTGGGCGACCGGAATGCCTTGGGCCGATGGGGAAGATGTCCGGCTCATATGCCCACGTTGGAAAAGGCCACCGCGAAAATCGCATCGGCGATGATCACCACCGTGATCGACGTCACCACCGAGCTGGTCGTACCCTGCCCCAGGCTTTCGGTGTTCGGTTCAATCCGCAAGCCGAAGTGGCAGGACACCAGCGCAATCAGGATGCCGAACACTACGCCCTTGCCAAGGCCCAGCCACAGGTTGGCGATCTTCACGGCACCGGGCAAGGCATTGAAGAAATAGGACATCGACAAGTCGAGCTGGATCTTTGCCGCCACCATGCCACCCAGCAGGGAAATCGCATCCGTCCACAGAATCAGCAGCGGCATGGCCACGGCAAGCGCCACCACCTTGGGCAGGATCAGACGGAAGCCATGCGGGATGCCCATCACCGTCAAGGCATCGAGCTCTTCGGTGACGCGCATCACGCCCAGGGCGGCTGTCATCGCCGAGCCCGAGCGGCCGGCCACAAGAATGGCCGCCAGCACCGGGCCGAGTTCGCGGACGATCGCCACACCCAGCAAATCAACAATGAACACATCGGCACCGAACTGCTTCAACTGCTTGGATGACAGGTACGAAAGCACGATGCCGATCAGAAAGCCCACCAGGGCGGTAATGCCGAGTGCCTGCGTGCCACTGCGAAAAACATTGGCCGAAATCTCGCGCCAGGGCCCGCGCAGCGGTGCGCGGGCAAAGCGCCCGGCGTCAAGCACGATCTGCCCCAGAAGCCCGATGAAGCCACGCAGGTGATCAGCGAAGAGGAATGCGCGCTCGCCAATCCTTTCGAGTACCCCGCGCAGGCTGACGGGCCCGTCCCCGGCGGGCGGCTTTTCGGCGCGTGCCAGGTTGGCGAAGAACGCCTCATGCTCGTGCGTGAGCGTGAGCCGTTCCGGTCGGCGCCCACCGCAGGCGCGCCAGAACATCAACGCACCGACATGGTCCATGGTTTCGATCGCGGACAGATCCCACGTCACGCCGGGCAGGCGTGCATGTTCGGCCAGCCTTTCCCGCAGGGCGCGCAGCTCGTGGCGCGCCATATCCTGCGAGAGGGTGTGCACATTCCAGCGGCCGCTTGCCCTGACAACGGTGCCCCTGGCTTCCCGCACCAGCTCGAGCTGCGGAGCATGGGAATGGCCGGTGGCACGGAACGTGATCTGGCTGGTATTCATCCCTGAAAGCCGCTGCAGCATGATGCCGCTGGTTGTGGTGATTCCGGTGCCCTGGCACCAGGGTGCCAAAACAGCCGACTGCACGACCCGCCCTCTATGGCAAACGCTTGGGGATGGTGTCGCACACGGCCCGAGTGTAACAAACCGTCGCCCACAAACCTTTGCCTACAATCGGCCGATGCGCCACCTCAACCACGTCGCCGATCCCGCCGCCCATCGTGCAGATGACCGGCTGGAAGCGGACACCATCGGGCTGCTGCTGCCTGATGCGGTGCGCCACGCCTTTGATCTCCGGGTGGTCGATGCCACCGCCTCCACCAACAGTGACCTCTTGGCCGGCGCGGGCACCCTGCCCTCCGGTTCCGTGCTGGTGGCAGAGCACCAGACGGCCGGACGTGGCCGCCGTGGCCGGGCGTGGGTTGCCCCTCCAGGGGGCAGCCTGGCGTTTTCGCTGTTGTGGAAGTTTGACCTGCCACCGGCGGCACTGGCAGGCTTGAGTCTGGCGGTCGGTCTGGGCATCGCGCGGGCCGCCGATGCGTGCGGGGCAACCGGATTGAAACTGAAGTGGCCCAATGACTTGATCGCGTGGCGTGCACAGACTGGCACCGAGGGCGGCGGACCTGCGTCACGCCACGCCGCCGGGCTCGATACCAGCGGAACCGAAACGGGAGGTGCGTGGGCCAAGGCAGGCGGCATTCTGGTCGAACTTGCCACCCCAGCCCCGGGTCACGCTGGTTGCCACGCAGTCATCGGCATCGGCCTGAATGTCGCGCTGGGTGATGCGATTCGCAGCATTGACCAGGCGGCAACCGACTTCACCAGCCTCGGCATGCGTGCCTCGCGCAATCGCCTGCTGGCTGCCTGCCTGGCGCAATTGCTGCCGATGCTGCGGGAATTCGGCAGCAGCGGCTTTGCACCCCATGTGGAAGACTGGAACCAGCGCCATGCCTGGCAGGATCAACCGCTGGTGTTGTCCGGCGAAGCATCAGCATCACTTTCAGGAATTGCCCGCGGCGTTGATGTGGACGGCGCGCTGTTGTTCGACACAGAAGCCGGCTTGCGCCGCATCATCAGTGGCGAACTGTCGCTGCGCCGCGCTGCGGCCTGAGAAACTCCCTGGAAGCCGACGGGAGCGGCCTCGCCCGCTCCCTCTCGGATCTGCGCCTACTGCTCCAGCTTGATCTGCGCCTCGCGCACCACCCGGCCCCACACTTCAAAATCGCGCTTCATGGCGGCCGCGAACAGATCGGGGCTGGTATCAACCGATTGCAGGCCGATGTCGTTGATGCGTGCCTGCACGTCCGGCAATTTGAGAATGCGCGCGACTTCCGTGCCCAGCTTGGCGGTGATGTCCTTCGGTGCATTGCCAGGGAGCAGCATGCCGAACCAGCCGGAAGCTTCGAAATCCTTCAGGCCTTGCTCGGCGAAGGTCGGCACATCGGGCAGTGCCGCATAGCGGCGGGTGCCGGAAATCGCGAGAAAACGCATCCTTCCTGAGCTGATATGGGCGCGCGCCGACGTCAGGTCGATCAAGCCTGCCGGTACCTGCCCGCCCATCAGGTCCGTCGCCAATGGCGCGCCGCCTTTGTAGGGAATGTGCGCCATCTTCGTTCCCGCCTGGAGGTTGAACAGCTCGCCGTGCAAATGCGAGGTCGTGCCGGCACCAAAGCTGCCGTAGCTGAACTTGGCCGGATCCGCCTTGGCCAGCGCGATGAACTCCTTGAGCGTTTTGGCCGGCGAGTTGGCCGGCACCGCAAACAGGTTTGACGACAGGGCCAGTTGGGCGACCGGTGTGAAATCCTTGAACACGTCGTACGGGAGCTTGGAATTGAGGTGCGGCATCTGCACCAGGGTGGTGATGCCGATCAGCACCGTGTAGCCGTCGGCGGGCGCCTTGGCAACCAGGTCGTTACCCAGAATGCCACTCGCGCCGGCCCGGTTCTCGACCACCACTTGCTGCCCCCAGGCTTCGCCAAGTTTGGTGCCCACCAGGCGCGCAATGATGTCGGTGCCGCCACCGGCCGGGTAAGGCACGATGAAGCGGATCGGCTTATTGGGATAAGGCTGCGCCAGCACCTGGGTGGCAGTGGCAGCAAGCAGCCCGCCGATAGTGACTGCAGCCAACACAGCCGCCAGCACGCCTCGTGCAATGTTGCGTTTCATGTTCGTCTCCTGGCGGGATTTATAGATAGTGGCAAGAACCGCTCCCACCAACGGT
>CAYUEG010000105.1:0-13750 GCA_964443245.1 uncultured Burkholderiales bacterium
CAGATCACCACGATCGAGCTGGAGACGATCTCGGGCGTGCCCTTGACCGGGCTGTTGAAGACGACCCTCCCGATGACATCTGCAACGACCAGGAAACAGAGGAGAAAGGCCAGTATCGCGGCGATGATCAAAAGGGCCTGGGTGACCCAGTCATTGAGTTTTTTCAGCATGGGCAAGATCGCAGTGGGAAAGAAAAAATCCCTCCCCCGAAGGAAAGGATTCGGGGGAAGGATTCCGGTCAGGCTTCGAAGCGCTTACTTGACGGCGTAGCGTACCGGCCACTTGTGGCCCAGTTTCTCTGCTTCTTCAAGTGCCAGCTTGAGCACCTGGCTGGCTGGCAGGCCCTGCTTGTCCAGCTCGGCTGCGCGTTCCTGCGGCCAGTTCCTGAGCGAATTGGCCCAGTCGAGCTTGACCGAATCGGGCACTTTCTTGACGATCGTGCCGACCGATTTGAGCTGCTCGAGCTGCTTGGGATAGTTTTCCTCGTTGACGGTGCCGGTGCGGGCTTCAAACTCTTTCGCCACTTCGACGATGATGTTCTGCACATCCTTGGGCAGGCGGGCAAAGCGGGCCTTGTTGATCGTCAGGCCGTGCCACGTGATGGCACCAAAGCCGACCTCGGTGTAATACTTGCCCACTTCGTGCAGCTTGAAGTTGACCCAGGCGGAGGGGAACATGATCCAGCCGTTGTACACCCCGGTCTGCATCGAGGTATAGGCCTCGGGCAGGGATGACTGCACCGGCACCGCACCGGCGTACTCCAGCCACTTCAGGTTCAGGCCGGCGCCAGCCAGCTTCTTGCCTTTCAGGTCGTTGACGGTGTTCCAGTCAAAGTTGGTGCCCAGGTTGTAGCCGTTGTCGGCGATCAGGGCCAGCAGCTGCTGGTTGAACTTGTCCTCGAATACCTTGGACAGGTAGGGCACCTTGTTGTAAACATTGCGTGCCATCTTGACGCTCATGTCAGGGCTCATGGTGCCAAACGGCAGCATCACCTGAAAGGCGTGCAGCGGCAGGTTGGAAGGCTCGAAGCAAAAGCAGTAGCCGCCGATATCGATGATGCCGGACTGCACGCCTTCCAGCGTATCGGCCACCTTGACCATGGAGCCGCCATAGCCCTCGATGAACTCGACCTTGTGGGAAGTTCTGGCGGCCACCCGCTTGGTGACCTCCGGAACAAAGAAGTTCTGCATCAGGTTGACGTACGTGTTGGCCGTCGGATGACCCGATGCGATGCGCAGCTTGATGTCTTCGGCAAACACGGGTGCGACCGCAGCACCCAAAAGCAATGTGGCGAGAACGTTTCGGATTGGCTTGAACATGCTTGTCTCCTGGAAAGGGTGTTGTTATGGTGCTCCCCAGATATTTCAAAATACCGCAATGCAGCAAAGTACAGAAATATCAGGCGGAGGGATGTTAGCGTAAAGAGCGGTGGATCGCTAGTGGCACGACGCCGGGGCAGGATGAGGGAATGTCGGCGCGTTGTCCATCCAAATTGCCAACCTGATATTTCACGGTTAGACTACTGCCATGACAAACCGTGCCATGCCTGCCTTGCAAGTGGTCGCACCTGCCGGGCTGATCCGTGACGACGTGTACGAGCGGATTCGCCGGGAGATCCTCGCCTGCGTGCTCAAGCCCGGGTCGCTGGTGCAGGAGAATGACCTGGCGCTGCGCTACGCGGTCAGCAAATCGCCGGTACGCGATGCGTTTCTGCGCCTGCAGGAACAGGGGCTGGTGGAGGTGCTGCCGCGCAAGGGCTACCGCATCAAGCCGATTTCCGTGGCCGATGCCGCCGAGATGTATGAAATGCGCGGCATCCTGGAGCGTGCCTGCATTACCCGCGCGATCGAGCAGGCTTCCGACGAGACCTTGCAGGCGTTGAATCCGTTTCGCAAAAGCGGCAAGACGCCCGACCTGCCTTCCTGGATTGCCTACAACAAGGCGTTTCACGTTGCCGTGGTCGATGCCGCAGGCAATGCGCGCCTGGCACGTGCGGCGCGCGACATCATTGAAGAGTTTGATCGCCTGACCTACATGAGCATCGTGCGCTTCGAGATCAGCGCGCTTTCCGAACTGGTGAGCGAACATGGTGAACTGATCGACGCCCTGCAGGCACGCGACAAGCGTGCCGCCCTGGCGGTGGCGCGCTCTCACCTTGACGATGCGCGCGACCGCCTGCTCGATTCCCTTTCCAATCTGGCGGTCGTTCCCTGACTGCCGCAACCTGAGGTGTTTTCATGCAATCCCTAGCAGCACGCGTCCATGCCCCCGGCGGCCCTGAAGTCGTCAAAATCGAATCACTGGAGCTGCCTGAACCCGGCGCCGGAGAGGTGCAGATCCGGCACACGGCGATCGGCTTCAATTTTCAGGATGTCTACACGCGTTCGGGTTTCTACCCCGCGCCGATGCCGACCGGCCTGGGAACGGAAGCGGCAGGCATCGTGGAAAAGGTCGGCCCCGGGGTCACCGATTTCAAGGCTGGGGATCGGGTGTGCTATGCCAGCGGCCCGGCACTGGGTGCCTGCGCCAGCCACCGCAATTTTTCGGCCGATCGGCTCCTCAAGACGCCGGAAGGCATTTCTGACGAACAGGCGGCTGCCATGCTGCTCAAGGGCATGACGGTCGAGTACCTGATGCAGCGCTGCTACCCGGTCAAGGCGGGAGAGTTCGTCCTCATGCATGCGGCGGCGGGGGGCGTGGGCCTGATTGCCGGGCAATGGGGCAAGCACCTGGGCGCAAAGATGATCGGGGTCGCCGGCGGCCCGGACAAGGTCAAGCTGGCACTGGCCAACGGTTACGCGTACTGCATTGACCGCAATACGGAAGACGTGGCAGCGCGGGTCAAGGAAATCACCGGCGGTGCCGGTGTGCCGGTGGTGTACGACTCGGTGGGCAAGGCGTCGTTTGACCAGTCGCTGAACAGCCTGGCACCGCGCGGCTTTTTTGTTTCATTCGGCACCACCACAGGTGCACCTCCGCCGATTCAGGCCGGCACCTTGCAGAAAATGGGTTCGCTGTATTTCACCCGGCCGACCCTGGTCACCTACACCGCGAAGAACGAGGAGTTGCGTGCCTCGGCAGCGGCGGTGTTCGACCTGTTCAAGAAGGGCGTGATCAAGGTCTCGATCAACCAGCGCTATCCGCTTGCCGACATTGCCAGGGCGCACGCCGACCTCGAAGGTGGGCGCACCACCGGTTCCACCATCATCGTGCCTTGATCAGGGGGAAAGCATGCCACTCGCTCACATCGAGCACTATCTGATCGCTGCCGATGACATGGAGGCCACCAAGGACTGGTACTGCTCCGTCCTCGGCATGACCGAAGGCTGGCATCCGGAATTCAATTTTCCGGTGTACTGGCTGTATCTGGACGGCAAGGACGTCGTGCATATCAGCCAGAGTGCCAAGAACGCCACCGAAAACCAGAAGACTTACCTGGGGCGCACCTCCCAGAACACCGGCTCCGGTACCGGCGCGCTGGACCACATCGCGTTCCGGGCCACGGGCCTCACGGACATGATGGCGCACCTGAAGCGGCACAACATCGACTTCAAGGAGCGTCGCGCCAATGGTCAGGCGCTGTATCAGCTCTTCATGTTCGATCCAAACGGCATCAAGGTCGAACTCAATTTTGATGCGGCCGAGGCGGTGGGCCATACGCCCGAGGTGAACGCAGCCACCTTTGTCAAACAGTCCTGAACGCCTTCAACGGAGAACCCGAACAATGTACGTAGCAAACGCAAAGCGGCTGACCCTGGCGGGTGCCGAAAAAATGGTGGAAACCGTGATTGCCGGTGCACAGAAGGAGGGCCTCGCCATCAGCGTGGTGGTGGCCGACAGTGGTGGCAACGTGATCCTCGCCAAGCGCATGGATGGCGGGCGTTTCCACACGATCCACTCTTCCACCACCAAGGCGGTGACGGCGGCATCGAACAAGCGTCCGACCACCTCCAAGGGGGCGGTCGGCCAGGACCTCGATACCACGCACGCGATTGGCCTGGCCATGGCGGCGGGGGCAGACCGCTGGACCGCGATGGAGGGCGGCATGCCGGTGATCGTGGACGGCGAGTGTATCGGCGGCATTGGTGTCTCCGGCGGCAACTGGAGCCACGACTCTGCGCTGGCGCAGGCCGGTGTGGAGGCGATCGGCGCCTCGATCCGCATCTGATTCGAAATCCCATCCTCAACCGGAGAAGACCCTGATGTCGTTTGCCCCGATCAACGTTGCCTGCCTCGGAATGGGCTGGTGGTCCGATGTGCTCGCCGACGCCATGAAGCGTTCGGACAAGTTCGTCATTCGTTCCTGCTATACGCGCTCCGAAGACAAGCGCAGTGCGTTTGCCAAGAAATACGGTTGCACCGCAGCCAGCAGTTATGAATCGATCCTGGCCGACAAGTCGATCGACGCCATCATCAACACCACACCGAACAACGTGCACCTGGAGACGACGCGCCAGGCCGCCGAGGCCGGCAAGCACGTGTTTCTCGACAAGCCGATCGCCAATACGCTGGCCGAAGGGCGGGCGATTACCGAAGCGTGCCGCAAGGCCGGCGTGGTTCTGGCGCTGGGTTACCAGCGTCGGCGCGAAAGCCAGTTTCGCTGGATCAAAAAGCAGATCGACGCCGGGGTGTTCGGCAAGCTGGTCAATGCCGAAGCCAACATCAGCCGGGACCGACTCGGCAAGATTGATCTGAGCTCCTGGCGGTATCAGGCGGCCGGGATGCCGGGCGGCGTGATGCTGCAGATCGGCGTGCATTACGTTGATGTGCTCGAATACCTGATGGGCCCGATCACGGCGGTGAGCGGTCAGCTGGCGCAACTGGTGCTGCCGGGCGATAACCCCGATGTTGCTACGCTGTTGCTGCAGCATGAGAACGGGGCCCTCAGCACGGTCAACGCCAGCTATGCCTCCGCCTCCGAGAATTACGTGATGAACATCTACGGCAAGGAAGCCAGCGCCTATTACGACCTGCATGGCGGCCTGCGTTTCGTCAAGCGCGGCACCGAAAAGGCCGAGGCCGTGCCCTTCACCAAGAACGACACCTTCGTTGACGAACTCGACGAGTTTGCGGCGGCAGTGCGCGGGCAGGGCGTGCCTGAGACCGGCGGCGAGTACGCGACGCGCTCGCTGGGCGTGATCCGCGCCGGCATCATTTCGGCGCGCGAAGGCCGGCGGGTACAACTGGCGGAAGTGCTGGCGGACCCCAACGCCTGAGGGCACATGGTATCCACAACCCATTCGATCGGAGGTCGTGCATGGCGTACTTGAAGTCGAAACACTGGCTCGCAGCATCCTGGATGGCCCTGGCAAGCTGTTTTGCGACCGCCCAATCGCCGATTGCCGGTGGTGCGCCGCTTGAATTCGTGGTGATTTTCCCGGCCGGCTCGTCGGCCGATGTCAGCGCGCGCATCCTCGCTGACGGCATGGCCAAGCATCTTGAGCAGGCCGTGCCGGTGAGCAACAAACCGGGCGGTGGCGGGGCAATTGGCTACCGCTACGTGGCATCCGCCAAGCCGGATGGCCGCACCATGGTGTGGAATTCGAACTCGGTTTCCACCACCTATCACAGTGGTGCGATGGACATCGATTTCAAGGCGTTTGAACCGGTGGCGCGGGTGACGATCGAAATTCCGGCCGTAGTGGTGCAGGCTTCCTCACCCTGGAAAACCTTGCCGGAGCTGCTCGACTATGCGCGCGCCAATCCCGGCGTGCTCAAGGTCGGCAATTCCGGCACGGGCAGCCATACCCACATGGCGGTGGCGGCGCTGTTCGAGGCGGCCGGGGCCAAGGTACTGGACGTGCCTTTCAGCGCGACACAAGTCGTGCCGAGCCTCTTGGGTGGCCACGTGGATGCGCTGGTGCAGTTGCCTGGTGCCGTGGTGCCCCATGTACGCAGTGGTGCCCTGCGTGTGTTGGGTGTACTCGGTTCGAAGCGCGATCCGGTGTTTCCGGATGCGCCAACGGCCAATGAGGTCGGCGTGCGGATGACGCCGATGGACCTCTGGCGTGGCATCACCGTTCCCAAGGGAACGCCCAAACCGGTGATTGCCCGTCTGGAAAAAGCCATCGAGGCCTCGTTGAACCGGCCGGAGTTCATCGGCGCTGGGCAGAAGTTCGGCTTTCTCCCGGCCTTCATGCCGGCGGATGAATTCGGTCAGCTGATCGCCCGCGATGACGAGATGATCGCGCGGCAGATGCGGGCACTGGGGATGACCAAGCCGCGCTAGGTTGCGCGGTTGCCGCGCGGGCCATCTTCCGCGCTGCCGGTTGGCGCTGCTGGCCCTGTTGGACCAGGCGGCCGGGAGCGCTGCCAGGCGTTCCACAATCGGCGCGCCTCGACGGCCACCTCGCTCGCGGTCAGGCCCGTCGGCCCGATGCCGCGCTCCACCAGCGCATCGGCTGCGGCACCGTGCAGGTACACCGCCGCGCGCAGGATGGCGGCGCAGTGCGATTCCAGTGCATCGGCCGGAGAGCCTTGTGCCACAACGGTTTCCGCGTGTTTATCTGGTACGTGCTGGGCCAGCAGGGCTCCGGCAATACCGGCCAGCACATCGCCCATGCCCCCACTGGCCATGCCGGGATTACCGGTCGGGTTGATCCACCATGCGCCATCCGGGCTGGCGAGGATGCTGCCGGCACCTTTGAGGACCACGTGGGCGCAGTAGCGCCGCGCCAGTTCCCGTGCCGCCTGAATGCGGTCGGCCTGCACGTCGGCGACCGGGCAGGCGAGCAGGCGCGCGGCCTCCAGCGGGTGCGGTGTCAGCAGGGTCGAGCCTTGACGTTGTGCCACCGCGCTTTGCAGGTCGGACCTGGAGGCAAGCAGATTCAGTGCATCGGCGTCCAGCACCAGCGGCATCGGGCACGCCAGCAGCTTGCCGAGCAACGCTGCCGCCTCCGGCGCCGTGCCCATGCCCGGTCCGGCGACGGCGGCGGACAGCGGCGCTGCGCACAGCGCGTCCGGCGCGCGGAACATCAGTTCGGGGTGGAGCGCGTCGACCGACAAGGCGTCTGGATCGATCAAGCCGACGAACACCTTTCCGGCCCCCATCAGCAGGGCCGCCCGCGCCGCCAGGAGCGCTGCGCCAGTCATGCCCGCGCTTCCGCCGAACAGGCCCACGGCCCCGTAGGTGCCCTTGTGGCTGTTGCGTAGGCGTGGCTTCAGCAGGGGGGCGCAGTCGCTCGCGCTGATCAGGTGCCCCGCCCCGACGGGAGCTGCCGCGCGCAGCTCGAGGTCGGCGAGCGTGATGTCGCCGGCATGATCCGCACCATCCAGGGTGTGCAAGCCGGGCTTGTCGGCGATGAAGGTCAGGGTCCGGGTGGCGCGCACGGTTCGCTCCGCGGCAACACCGGTATCGGCATTCAGGCCGGAGGGGACGTCCAGGGACAGGATCGGTATGGCGCTGCGGTTGGCGGCGTCGATCCATGCGGCGTAGGGGGCACCGGGCGGACGGGCAAGGCCGATACCGAAGAGGGCATCGATGATCAGATCGAACGCACCAGGCGCCAGCGCTGGCAGCTCGGTGATGCTCTGGTGCGGTGTGCTGACCTGCCGCCACGTTGCATGGGCCGCGCGTGCATCGGCGGGAAGCTTGTCTGCCGCAGCCGCAAACAGGACCGTGACATCCACCCCCCAGCGCGCCAGATGGGCGGCGGCCTCAAAGCCGTCACCGCCGTTGTTGCCTGGGCCGGCCAGCACCAGCACCCGTGCCGGATGATTGCCACCATCGATCAGCATCGCCCTGGCCAGATTGGCCGCGGCCCATCCGGCACGTTCCATCAGCCGCGCGCCCTGGGCGAGCTCGCGTTGTTCGATGGCGCGGATGTCCGCGCTGCGCAGCAGGAGCGTCATGTCCGGGCGCAGCGGGCGATCTGAGTCAGGGCTTCGGTTTCGGAAATCACTTCGGCATACTTGGCCTGCAGGTCAAACAGATTCGCTTCGTGCGGGCGCGGATCGCGATCGCCCACGGCGTCGCGCACCACCATGGGAATGAAGCCGTACTGGCAGGCATCCAGGGCGGTGGCGCGCACGCAGCCGCTGGTGGAAACGCCGGTGATGAGCACCGTGTCAATGCCTTGCGCGGTGAGTGTGGCGGCCAGGGAGGTACCGAAGAAGGCGCTGGCATACTGTTTGAGTATCAGCAGTTCCCCTGACGCCGGTTCAAGGCCGTTGCAGTATTCGGCCAGGCGCGATCCTTTGTCAAACACCTTGAGTGCGCCCACCTTGCGGTAAAAAATGCCACCATTGATGCCGCCCGGCTCGTACTCCACCCCGGTGAAAATCACCGGGATGCCCGCCGCGCGCGCCGCGGTCGTGATGCGCTTGGTCGATTCGAACGCGCTCTCCACGCCGGCATAAAGCGGCGAGCCTGGCTCGATGTAAGCACGCACGAAATCGACGATCAAGAGGGCAGGGCGTGCACCAAAGGCGAGCGAGCGGCCAAAGCCGGCTTCCTGATAATCCTGATTCAAGTTGGCTTTGGTCTGGTTCGTCATGGCATGGGAAAACGTCTAAGATGCTGGCCTGGATTCTGCTTGCAGTTTGCCTGGTGTGCGCGTGATGTGTGCTGGCAATGAACGCGGCGCAACGACTGCTTGCCGGGGTGAGGGAAGACACTGGATGGACTGGATGAAGCCATCGGTGTCAGAGTGTAATCGCAAGGTGGCATGAAGCGAAATGACAGCATGACAGAACGGGTACTGATTGCGGGGGCGGGGCCGGTCGGTCTGATTGGCGCGCTCTATCTGGCGCGGCGCGGTGTGCCGGTGACGGTGATCGAAGCGCTGGCGCAGCCTGCCGAGGATTTGCGCGCATCCACGTTTCACCCCCCCACGCTGGACATGCTCGATGATCTGGGGTTGCTGGAGTGGATGTTGCCGCAGGGCCTCAAATCGCCGGTATTCCAGCATCGCGACCGCCCGACCGGCGAGGTGTTTTCCTTCGACCTGGGGTTGTTGGCCGGCGAGGTGCGCCACCCGTTTCGCCTGCAATGCGAGCAGTGGAAAATGATGCGCCATGTGCGCGGCCTGCTCGAAGCGATGCCGAACGTGGAGCTGCGTTTCGGCGAGCGGGTCCTGCATGTGGAGCAGGATGCACAAGGCGTGCGGCTGGCGACCGAAGGGCCGATTGCGATCCATCGTCATGAAGGGCGCTACCTGATCGCCTGCGACGGTGCCAATTCGGTGATTCGCAAATGGCTGGGGATCGAATTTGAAGGCCTCACCTACCCGGAAAAGTTTTACTGCGTGACCACACCGTTCGCGTTCGAGCAACACTTTGACCAGCTCTCGAACGTCAATTACGTGGCGGACCCTGACCAGTGGTTCGTCCTTCTGCGTGTGCCGGAGCTGTGGCGTGTGCTCATCCCGGTCTCCGATGCCGTGCCGGACGGAGAGATCACGTCTGACAGCTTTACCCAGCAGACCTTGCAGCGGATTGTGCCCCGGGGAGAGGACTATCCGGTGCGCCATCGGACCATTTATCGGGTGCACCAGCGGGTGGCCAGGCAGTATCGCCAGGGCAACGTGTTTCTGGCCGGCGATGCGGCCCATCTCAACAACCCGCTGGGCGGAATGGGGATGAACGGCGGGCTGCATGACGTGCTGAATCTGTCCGACAAACTGCTGGCCGTGATGGGCGGCGCAGACGAAGCACTGCTCGATCGCTATGAGCGCCAGCGGCGCACGGTCTGCTACAAGTACGTGCAGGCACAATCGGTCAGGAACAAGGCCGAGATGGAAGAAAAGAGCGAGGGGGCGCGTCGTGCGCGACTCGATGCGATGCGCAACCTGCTCGCTGACCCCGTTGCCACCCGGGAGTTTCTGCTCAGGAACTCGATGATCGCCAGCCTGCGCGATGCGGCGGCGATTGAATAATGCGTTTCAATCCAGTTCGGCCAAAGGGAGACCGCCATGCCTGACCATCTCGGATACCGCAAGAAATTTGGCGCGCTCGGGCCGTCAACCAACACGATCGTGCAACCGGACTTCGACGACCTGCGCCCGATCGGCGTGACCAACCATTACAGCCGCATCATCATCCCCAACAACCCGGTGACGGACGATGCCGGATTCCTTGCGCTGGTGGCGAACATCAATGCCGCCACGCTGGAGGCGGTGGATGTGCTCAAGAGTTGTGAAATGGATTATCTGGTGATGGGCATGTCCGCTGCCACCTTCTGGGACGGGCGTGCCGGTGCGGAAAAGTATCTCGCGATGATGCGCGACAGGGCCGGTGTCGGGGTCTCCTGCGGCTCATTTGCCACCGAGGCGGCACTGAACACGCTCAAGGCAAGGCGCATTGCCTTCCTCTCGCCCTATTTCCCGGTGGCCAATGATCAGGTGCGTCGCTTTTATCAGGATTGCGGTTTTACCGTGGTGCGAGATGTCTGCCTGCGGCGCCCCAGCCCGGTACTGATCGCCCACGCAACCGACCAGATGTGCCGCGACGCCATCAAGGAACTTGACGGCGACGATGTGGATGCGATTGTCCAGGTGGGTACCAACCTGTCGATGATGCGCCTGGCTGCGGCAGCCGAACTGTTTCTCGGCAAGCCGGTGATCGCGATCAATACCGCCACCTACTGGCACGCCCTGCGTGCTGTCGGTATCATGGATCGCAAGGCGGGCTTCGGCAGCCTGATGGAATTTCATTAATCGAGATAGGGAATGAGCATGAAGCGCAGAAGCGTCCTGGGTGTCTTGGCGGCGTCGTTGGTGATGGCGCCGGCGCTGGCACAGGAGTGGCCGAACCGGCCGATCAAGATCATCGTGCCGTATACGCCGGGAACCGGGCAGGATACGATTGCCCGTACCCTGGCACCCAAGCTGACCGAGAAACTGGGCCAGTCGATCGTCATCGAAAACCGCCCCGGGGCGGCGGGCAATATCGGCACCGAGATGGTGGCCAAATCGCCCGCTGATGGCTATACGCTGCTGTTGACCGCCAGCCCGATCGTGCTCAACACGCTGCTCTACAAGGATCTTTCCTGGGATCCTTACCGGGATTTTGTGCCCATCGCCAATGTGTGTGACGGCTATCTGGCGCTGGTGTTGAACAACAACGTACCGGCCAACAACGTCAAGGAGTTCATTGCGTTGCTCAAGGCGCGTCCGGGGAAACTCTCGTACTCGTCTCCCGGCGTGGGTACGCCGCAGCATTTTTCCGGCGAAATGCTGAAGTTCTCCACCAATACCTTCATGCTGCATGTGCCTTACCGTGGCTCGGCCGGCGCCATTACCGGCCTGATTGGCGGGGATGTCGAAGCCATGTTCATGCCGGTGCATTCGGCCCTGCCACAGGCGGCGCAGGGCCGGCTCAAGGTGCTCGCCGTGGCGACGCCCAAGCGCGTCGCGGCGGCGCCGGATGTGCCGACCATGGACCAGGCCGGCGGCCCGCCGATGGATGCGGCAGTGTGGTATTCCTTCTTTGCGCCGGCCAAGACACCGCCGGCCATCGTGGCGCGGCTGACGGCCACGCTGGGCGAGATCGTCAAACAGCCCGACGTCATCTCTACCCTGGAAAAACAAGGGCTTACGATCAACTTTCTGCCCGGCCCGCAGTTGACCGCGATGATGCGGCGCGACCAGGAGCGCTGGGGCAAAGTGGTCAAGGAGAAGGGCTTGAAAGGGGAGTAGGCGCATCCCTGACGCCCCGCAGGCGCGTCAGGGATGGGGCCACGCACGGGCCGCAAACCCGGGAAAAGCGATCAAGCATACTTGACCAAAACATTCGGGTATTGCTATACTTGACTTAATCGCTCGGAATTGCCTTTCTTGGAGGGGGTGGCAAGGAAAAGCGTCATGATCCCGACCCGAAAGGTTTCCACCCCATGAGACTGACTACCAAAGGCCGCTTTGCGGTGACCGCCATGATTGATCTGGCGCTGCGTGACACCAACGGCCCTGTCACCCTCGCTGCGATCAGCGAACGTCAGGGCATTTCCCTCTCCTACCTTGAGCAGTTGTTCGGCAAATTGCGCCGCCACCAGATCGTCGAATCGGTGCGCGGGCCGGGAGGGGGCTACAGCATGGCCAAAACCCTCGACAGCGTGACGGTTGCCGACATCATTGCGGCGGTGGATGAACCGCTGGACGCCACCATGTGTGGCGGCGAGAAGGACTGCCATGAGCGCGGACGCGTCGGGGGCGGTTTGAGCGATACGCGCCAGCAGGGCCAATGCATGACCCATGAGCTGTGGGCCACCCTGAATGTCAAGATGCATGAGTACCTGCGTTCCGTATCGCTCGGCGACCTCGTGCGCAAGCAGAAGGAGCGCGACAGCGGCAACGCCGCCAACGGCCAGCCGCAGGCCGTGATCGTCAATCGCAGCAAGCCCGCCGGTCGCACACCGGTTCTGGCCTGATTACTGAAACCCCATTAGCCGGACATCAACATCATGAAATTCCCGATTTACCTCGATTACTCTGCGACCACGCCGGTGGATCCGCGCGTGGCCAAATCGATGATGCAGTACATCGTCGAAGATTTCGGCAACCCGGCCTCGCGTTCGCACATGTACGGCTGGAAAGCCGAAGAAGCAGTGGAAGAGGCACGCGAGAATGTCGCCAGGCTGATCGGCGCCGATGCCAAGGAAATCGTCTGGACTTCCGGTGCCACCGAATCGAACAATCTGGCGATCAAGGGAGCGGCGCACTTCTACCAGTCCAAGGGCAAGCACCTCATCACCATGTCGATCGAGCACAAGGCCGTGCTCGACACCTGCCGTGAACTGGAGCGCCAGGGCTTTGAGGTGACTTACCTGGATCCGGAGCCGAATGGCCTCCTGGATCTGGAAAAGCTGAAGGCGGCGATCCGCCCGGACACGATCCTGGTGTCGATCATGTACGTCAACAACGAGATCGGCGTGATCCAGGACATTCCGGCGATTGGCGAACTGTGCCGCAGCAAGGGCATCATCTTTCACGTCGACGCGGCGCAAGCCACCGGCAAGGTCGCCATTGACCTGAACGTGCTCAAGGTGGATCTGATGTCCCTGTGTGCCCACAAGACCTATGGTCCGAAGGGCATCGGCGCACTGTATATCCGCCGCAAGCCGCGTGTGCGCCTTGAAGCGCAGATGCATGGTGGCGGCCACGAGCGCGGTTTTCGTTCCGGCACGCTGGCGACGCACCAGATCGTCGGTATGGGCGAGGCATTCCGCTATGCCCGCGAGGAAATGGCCGCGGAGAACGAACGCATCCGCATGCTGCGTGACCGTCTGATGCAGGGCCTCGCGCAAATGGAAGAGGTCTATATCAATGGTGACATGGACCACCGGGTGCCGCACAACCTCAACATGAGCTTCAATTTCGTGGAAGGGGAGTCGCTGATCATGGCGATCAAGGAGATCGCCGTGTCGAGCGGGTCAGCCTGTACCTCGGCGAGCCTGGAGCCGTCTTACGTGTTGCGCGCCTTGGGGCGCAGCGACGAACTGGCGCATTCCTCGATCCGCTTCACGCTTGGCCGCTTCACCACCGAGGAAGAAGTCGATTACGCGATCAAGCTGCTGTCGGCCAAGATCGGCAAGTTGCGCGACCTGTCTCCGTTATGGGAGATGTACAAGGACGGCGTTGACTTGAATACTGTCCAATGGGCAGCACATTAGGCACAACGGAACACATCAGTCACAACGGAACAACCGGAGCAACAAGATGGCATATAGCGAAAAAGTACTGGATCATTACGAGAACCCGCGCAACGTCGGTTCGTTTGAAAAGGGCGACGATTCGGTCGGCACCGGCATGGTCGG
>CAYUEG010000106.1:0-3593 GCA_964443245.1 uncultured Burkholderiales bacterium
TGCCACGCAGTTCGGCGGCGTATTCCGCAGCGCGCAGGCCGTGGCCGTGGTCGTAGCCGTCATTCTGGCGCCGGCTGTCGTGCAGCAGGGAGAAGTATTCGACCACCGCCGCATTGGCCCCGGTGCTGGCCGCGAGGCGCAGGCCGATGGTGCGCACGCGTGACCAGTGCCCCGCCCCGTGTATGCCGCGCCAATCGAGCGTGAATTGCCGGCGGATGATGGCAACCAGCTCGGGGGTCCAGAGGGTTTGTGCGGTTTCGGCCATCCAGTCGATCACCGCTACGGGTAGTCCGTGAATGTATTGCTGTCGCGGGTGAGTAACTGCAGCAGCTTTGGGTGAAGAAAAAGCTTTTCCCTACCCACGGCAATTTCACGCAACACGCCAATACTGGTCAATTGTTTCAGATAGCGTGATGCTGCCTGCCGTCCGGCAAGCCCTTTGTCGGTGACATTCTGGATGCGGCAATAGGGCAAATCGAAAATCAGATCAACCAATTCATGGCTGTAGATTTTGGGCGCGGCCTGCTTTACATGCTCGACCGTGGCTGCCTGGAGCTTGCGAATGGCGCCGATCTTTGCGGTAGTCCATTGCGCCGTTTCCTCCACGCCTTTGAGCACATAGAGCAACCAGGCCTCCCATGCCTGTGCGCGCGTTACATCGAGCAGCAAGCGGTAGTAGTCAGCCTTGTGCGCAATGATGTATCGGCTCAGGTAAAGAATCGGTAATGTCAACAAATCTTCTTCGATGAGGAACAGGCTGTTGAGCACACGCCCGGTGCGGCCGTTGCCATCGGTAAAGGGATGGATTGCCTCAAACTGGTAATGCCCCACTGCCATGCGCACGAGCGGGTCTATCTCTCTTGCCTCGTGCAGATAACGCTCCCAGTTGGCCAGTTTGGACCGCAACACATCCTCGCCCACCGGCGGGGTGTAAATCACCTCGTTGGTTTTGTCGCCCGCCAAAGCCGTGCCCGGCACGCGGCGCACCTGCATCTCCACGCCCTTGATGCGCGTGCATACCTGCTCGGCAGTACGCGTATTGAGCGGCCGGCCTTCAAGCGCACGAAAACCCTCCAGCAAAGCGCTGCGATGGCGCAACGCCTCCCGCGTGGCCGGGTCGGCCTTCTCGTCCGTGTTCTGAAACTGAAACAGCCTGTCGGTGGTGGTGACAATGTTCTCGATTTCAGAACTCGCCTGCGCCTCCAGCAGCGGCAGCGTATTGATCAGCACGCTCTGGTTAGGGATCAACTCCGCCGCCTGCTTGAGCTCCGCCAGCGCGGCACGCGCCGTAATGCACTGCTTGAGGACGGCGCGCGTTTCCAACTCCACCGCCGGAGGCAGCGGTGGGAGATCGTTGTAGGGAACGTCTGGTCGCCAAGCCGACATGGGTTAATTTTTCAATTTTTGCGACACGTTCTCAGTGTATGTCGCTGGAAACGACACGTCAATCAAATATGTCGCAATTTTTGCGTTTTTGCGACACGTTATGCCGACAAGTCGCGCCGAACGACATAAGCGCCCAGCCTCGTGTATGCCGCGCCAATCGAGCGTGAATTGCCGGCGGATGATGGCAACCAGTTCGGGGGTCCAGATCCGTGAGGCCGGCATGCCGGAGAGCCTTGGTACACAAGGCTTCTGGCAGAACGAAGCCAAAGAACGGCTCCTGGAGCGCCTCTCCGGCCGCCCTTTCGGCAGCTTGTCCCGCTAAATTTGCCGCCGGGGTTGCGTCTACGAACCCGGCTGCAGCACCATCGGTACCTCGGCCCGCGCCTTGCCGCGGATCACGCCGATCTTCACGGTATCCCCCACCTTGTAATCGTCCAGGCGCGCCAGGAGTTGCCCCACGGTGGCCACCGGCTTGCCTTCCACGGCCACGATGATGTCGCCGGGCACCACGGTGCCATCGGGCATCAGCCGCGCCGCGCGCAGGCCGCGCTCGCCCGCGCCACGCGGCACGCGCAGCACGAACACGCCTTCGGCACTGAAGGCTTCCTTCAGGCGCTGGTTGATGTCTTCGTCCACGCCGATGCCCAGCGCCGGGCGCACGTATTTGCCGTGGCGGATGAGCTGCGGCACCACGCGGTTCACCGTATCGACCGGCACCGCAAAGCCGATGCCGGCACTGGCGCCGCTCGGGCTGTAAATGGCGGTGTTGATGCCGATCAGCCGGCCGGTGGAATCGAGCAGCGGGCCGCCGGAATTGCCGGGGTTGATGGCGGCGTCGGTCTGGATCAGGTGTTCGATGGAGTTGCCTTCGTCGCCGGGGAGCGAGCGGTCCAGCGCGGAGATGATGCCGGTGGTGAGCGTCCAGTCCAGGCCGAAGGGGTTGCCGATGGCGAAGACTTTCTGGCCGGTCTTGAGGTCGTGGCTTTCGCCGATCGGCACCGCCGGCGGGCGCTTGATGGCCACGCCGATGCGCAGCACGGCAATGTCGTGGTTGGGGCTGGCGCCCACCAGGGTGGCCTTGTAGTCGCGCCCGTCGGAGAGCTTGACGCGCGCCTCGGTGGCGCCGCGGATCACGTGGTAGTTGGTGATGACGTGGCCGTCCTCATCCCAGACGAAGCCGGAGCCGCTGCCGCGCGGCACCGAAAAGGCGTTGCGCGTCCAGAAATCGGTAACCTGCTGGCTGGTGGAGATGTAGACCACCGAGCCCTTGGTGCGCTCGAAGATGGCAATGTTGTTCCGTTCCTCGGCGTTCAGCTCGCCGCGCGGCGTGACCTTGCGCGGGGCGCCGCGTTCGGCGCTGTTGCCGTTGCCGACCAGGGCACCAAACTGCCAGCCGATGGCGAGGGTCACGGCCAGCGCAATCACGGTGGCCACACCGCGTGGCAGGCGAAAGGAAAAGAGGCTCGAAGGGTGCATGGCGGTTCTCCCGCGGGAAATGGAGGCGTGTTGGGGGCCGTGTTGGGCCCAACATCGTTGCTGCCGGTGCCGATTTCAAGCGTCGGGGAGCGGCGTCACCGGCCGGCGCAGGTGCCGCACCGCTTTGGCGCGAAAATCGGGTATTCACCCCAGAAAAACCTTCAGGAAGCGCCCATGCCCTCCGCCGCCGAACTTGTCCGCATTACCCACGCCCTCGACTTTGCCGCCCGCAAGCACACCCACCAGCGCCGCAAGGGCACGCACCAGGAGCCTTACGTCAACCACCTGGCCGAGGTGGCGCACCTGGTGGCCGAGGCCACCGGCGGCGAGGATGCGAACCTCGTCATCGCCGCCCTGCTCCATGATTGCGTGGAAGACCAGGGCGTGAAGGCGCACGAGATCGCCGCGCTGTTCGGGGAAGATGTCGCCAATCTGGTGATGGCGGTCACCGACGACAAATCGATCGACAAGGCCCTGCGCAAGCAGGCCCAGGTGGACCACGCCGGGCAGATCTCACACCGCGCGCGCGTGCTCAAGATTGCCGACAAAACGGCCAACCTGAAATCGATTTTGCACAGCCCGCCCCCCTGGCCGCCGGAGCGCAAGCGGCGCTATTTCGCCTGGGCCAAGGCGGTGGTGGACAAGGCGCGCGGCGTCAACCCGGCGATCGATTCGATGTTCGATGCCGAATACGAGCGGGCCATCTCGCTCGGCATTGCCGAGCGCGGCTT
>CAYUEG010000106.1:3693-10115 GCA_964443245.1 uncultured Burkholderiales bacterium
CGCCAGGAGCGGCTCCTGGAGCCATTCTCAGCCGTTTTCTCCTCTGCAGAGCCAGGGCGGTCTCAACTCCTGTAACATCCGCGCGCTCTACCTTCACCCAACCGACAGGATTTCCATGACCATTTCCATGTATCAGGCCAGCGTGCCACGCTTTTGCAATGTGCTCGGCAACCTCTCCAACATTCTCGATAAGGCCCAGGCCCATGTGGATGCGAAGAAGCTCGATGCCACCGCGCTGCTGAACTTTCGCCTCTACCCGGACATGTTCCCCTTTACCCGCCAGGTGCAGATTGCCTGCGATACGGCCAACGGGCTGGTCGCGCGTCTGGCCGGGGTGGAGATTCCGGTGCATGAGAACAATGAAGCCTCGTTCGCCGACCTGAAGGCGCGCATTGCCAAGACCATTGCCTTCATGCAGAGCATTCCGGCCGAGAAGATCGACGGCACCGAAGACAAGGCCATCGTCACCAAACGCGGCGACAAGGAAACCCACTACAAGGGCATGCAGTTCCTGCTCGGCCACGCGGTGCCGAACGTGTATTTCCACATCACCACGGCGTACGCCATCCTGCGCCACAACGGCGTGGAAATCGGCAAGCGCGATTACCTGGGCAACCCGTAAGCCCGGTTCGGGAAAAGCTTCAGCCCAGTCCGTCCCAGATACCGTCCAGGTCGGACTTGGCGAAGCGGTCGCGCAGCGGCACGGCGGTGCTGTATTTGCCGGCGTTGAAGATCAAGGGTTCGCCGCTGGCATAGCTGATCTTGTGCACGCGGCCGACGAACAGGAGGTGGTCGCCCCCCTCGATGGTCGATTCGGTCTTGCATTCAAAGGTGGCCAGCGCGCCCTGCAGCACCGGTGAGCCGCCGTAGCCTTCGTGTACCGGCACGCCTTCGAACTTGTCTTCGTGCGGGGTGGCAAAGCGGTGCGACACATCGGCCTGGCCGGCGTTGAGCACGTTGATCGCAAAGTAGCCCGAATCGACAAAGCCCTTGAGCGAAGCGGCCTTGCGGCTCAGGCTCCACAGGATCAGCGGCGGATCGAGTGACAACGCGGAAAACGAGTTGGCGGTCAGCCCCTCGCGCTTGCCGCTGGGCGTGCGGGTGGTGATCACCGTGACGCCGGTGGGAAAGCGGCCAAGCGCATTGCGCAGCTCGCGCGGATCGTGCGTGCCGTCGAGCAGCACTTCTTTGATGGACATGGAAAACTTTGTCGAACGGGTTGGAAGGAAGGGCGCGGAACCTGGGGGAATTCGGCAAGCCAGTGCAGCGCCAGCCTGAATTGTGCCGCATCACGGCCGGCCGGGCCGGCCGCAGGTTCAGGCCCGAAGTTCAGGTCCGGCGCCCGCCCTCGCGCAGCCACCACACCGGCAAGTGGGTGCAATCGGCGGCATCGGCCCCGCTGGCGGCGGCGCGGTCAAAGCAGGCCAGGGCTTGCGCGGTCAAGGGCAAATCGCGCTTGAGGGAAGCCGCTTCGGCCAGCATGGTGCGCAAATCCTTGCGCATGGTGGCCACATCCACACTCACCGGGCCGCCGGCACCGGCGGCCAGCGCCTTGGCGATCGCCGGGCCGCGGTTCTTGAGCATGTTGGGCCCGCCGGAAGTATCGGCAAAGATGTCCACCACCCGCGCCGGGTCGATCTTCAGATCGTCGATCAGCGAGCAGGCTTCGCTGAAGGCCTGCCAGTACACCATCAGCGGCAGGTTGATCGCGAGCTTCATCGCCGCACCGGCACCCACCGGCCCCAGGTGCTCGACGCGCCGGCACAACAGTTCCAGCACCGGCCGGGCGCGCGCGACATCGGCATCGGCACCGCCGACAAAGCCGATCAATTTGCCTTCCGCCGCCGGGCCGACCGAGCCGCCCACCGGGCTATCAATATAGGCCGCACCGGCCGCGGCGACGCGCGCGCCGATGGCGCGCTGCACTTCGGGGCGCACGGTGCTCATGTCAATGAAGAGCTTGCCGGCCACGTTGCCGGAAATCAGCCCGGTTTCCCTGCTGTACACGGCTTCCAGCGCCACGGCATCGAGCACGATGCTGATGACCACCTCCACCGCGCCGGGCAACTCGCCCGCCTTGGCCACCTGCGTGGCGCCGGCCGCGACGGCAGCGGCCGCGCCGGCGGGGGTGCGGTTCCACACCACCACCTGGTGCCCCAGGCCGATCAGGCGTTTGACCATGGCGGTGCCCATTTTGCCGGTGCCGGCGATGCCGATTTTCATCTCGTGTTCCTTGAAAAAGCGCCCGGGCGGGCTGGCCGCGCGGCGCGCAAACTGTTGATTGACAGGGGCGATAATCCCCAGTGTAATGCGGGCGGTAAGTTATCAACAGATAAACAAAATAGCAAGCATTGAGGAGAGAAGTCGTGTTCTATACCTGTACCCCTGGCTGCACCGACCCGACCCACCAGCACGCTCCTGCAGCGACACGCGCTGCGGCCACCAAGAAGCCCGCCGCCCGCCTGACGCGCACGGCAGCACGCCCCTCGCCGCTGCCGCGCGCAGGCGCCCTGCCCACCCGGCCGATCGCCCGGCGCATTCGCGGTGGTGCCAAGGTGGTGGACATGCACTGCCACTACCTCAACCCTTCGGTCAGTTCCAAGATTGCACACCTGAACCCCGGCCAGTACGACCCGACCACGGTCTACGCCGATGACATCACGCGCCAGACCAATGTGGCGCAGATGCGCGACCGCGCGCCGCGCCTCACCGGCGTTGAAGTGCGCCTGAAAGACATGGACAACATGGGCATCGACATCCAGGCCGTGTGCCCGGCGCCCTATCACTTTCTGTACTGGATGGAACCGGGCCACGGTGCGGAACTGACGCGCGAAGTCAACCACGGCATTGCCAAGCTGGCAGCCGACCACCCGGACCGCTTTGTCGGCATGGGCTCGGTGCCGCTGCAGAATGTCGAGCTGGCGGTGAAGGAACTCGAATACTGCGTCAAGACCCTGGGCTTTCGCGGCATCGAGATCTGCACCAGCGTCAACGGCAAGAACCTGACCGACCCTTCGCTCAAGCTGGAGAAGTTCTTCGCGCGCGCGGCCGAGCTGGGCGTGGTGATCTTCATGCATCCGCTGGGCTGGTCGCCGGCTGATCGCCTGACGCACCACTACTTCAACAACGTGATCGGCAACCCGCTTGAATCCACCGTGGCGGTCGCGCACCTGATTTTCGACGGCGTGCTGGCGCGCCACCCCAAGCTCAAGTTCGTGGTCGCGCATGGCGGCGCCTATGTCGCCCACTACTGGGCGCGCATGGACCACGCCTGGCATGCCCGGCCCGATACGCGCACGGTGATCAAGCGGCCGCCCTCGACCTACCTCGAAAAATTCACCTTCGACACCATCACCCACGACCCGCTGATGTTGAAGCGCCTGGTCGAGCGTTTCGGTGCCGATCATGTGGTGCTGGGCACGGACTATCCCTACGACATGGGTGACTATGATCCGCTGGGCACGATCCAGGCCGCGCGCCTTACGCGTGCCGATGCGGACCTGGTGCGCGGTGGCAATGCTGCGCGTCTGTTGAAGATCAAATGAGGGCGACGCGCATGACCACGCGGCGGCACCTGCTGCAGGGTGCGCTGGCTTCAGCCGGTCTGGGCAACCTGCCCGGCCTGGCGGGCTTCGCCCATGCGCAGGCTTACCCGGGCAAGCCGATCAAGATTCTGGTCGGCTTCACTCCCGGCGGCCTGCCGGACATTACCGCGCGCCTGATCGCCCAGCGCCTGGGCGAGAGCTGGAAACAATCGGTCACGGTGGAAAACCGCCCCGGTGCCGGCGGCAACATCGCGGCGCAGGCGGTGGCCGCTGCACCGGCGGACGGCTACACCCTGCTCTCGATCACCTCGGCGCACACGATTGCCCCGGCGATCTACCCCAAGCTGCCTTTCGATACGCTGAAGGATTTTGCCGGCGTGACGATGACAGGCACCGGCCCGTGCCTGCTGATCGTTGCGCCCGACCTGCCCGCCAAGACCGTCGCCGAACTGATCGCGCTGGCGCGTGCCAAACCGGGTTCGCTCAACTTTTCTTCCGCCGGCATCGGCAGCGGCACCCACTTTGCCGCCGAGGCCTTCAAGGCCCAAACCGGGATCGACGTGGTGCATGTGCCGATGAAGGGCATCCCCGAGGCCATCGGCGAAGTGATGGCCGGGCGCGTGCAGTTCTTCATGGCCCCGTTCGCCACGGCGATCAACCTGGTCAAGGAAGGCCGCGTGCGCGCGATTGCCGTCACCAGCCCGGCGCGCATGAGCGAGACGCCCAACATTCCGACGGTGAGCGAATCGGGTGCCCCCGGCTACAAGTGGGCGATCTGGTCCGCCCTGCTGGTCGCGGCGAAGACGCCACGGCCGGTGATCGAGCAGCTCAACCGCGAAGTGGTGCGCATCCTCAAATTGCCGGAGACGGGCCAGCGCCTGCAGCCGCTCGGCACCGAGGCGGCGCCCAGCACGCCGGAAGAACTCGATAAACTGATCGCCGACGAGGTGGCCACCTACACGCGCATGGCGCGCGCCGCCAACATCAAGGTTGAATGATTTTCCCTCTCAAGGACAGAACATGAAAATGAAGACCAACGGCATCGAACTCCACTACACGGTGGAGGGCGAAGGCCCGTGGATGACGCTCTCGCACTCGCTGGCCTGCGATTCCTCGATGTGGGATCCGCAGATGGCCCTGCTCACCAAGCGCTTCAAGGTGCTGCGTTTCGATACGCGCGGCCACGGCCAATCCGATGCGCCGGCGGGCGACTACACGCTTGACCAGATGGCCGATGACGTGCACGGCCTGCTCACCGGCCTGGGTATCACCAAAACGCACTGGATGGGCTTGTCGATGGGCGGCATGATCGGCCAGGCCTATGCGCTGAAGCACCCGGGCGTGTTTGCCAGCATGGTGCTGGCCGATACCACCAGCCGGCGCCCGCCGAATGCGGCGGCAATGTGGGGCGAGCGCATGCAGATTGCGCGCACCAAGGGCATGGAAGCGCTGGTCGAGCCGACGCTGGCACGCTGGTTCACCGATGCCTACCGCCCGGCCCACCCGGACGTGATGGCCAAAATCGGCAAGGTGATCCGCAACACCCCGGCCGCAGGCTATGCCGGCTGCTGCGCGGCGATTGCGCAAATCGACTTTACCGACCGCCTGAAGGAAATCAAGTGCCCGGTGCTGGTGCTGGTGGGCGAGCAGGACCACGGCACGCCGGTGGCGATGTCGGAGCAGATCCGCGACAACCTGCCGGGCGCCAAAATGCAGGTGATCGCCAATGCCTCGCACATTTCCAATGTGGAGCAGACCGAGGTGTTCAACCAGGCGGTTGATGCGTTCCTGAAAGCAAACGGCGCTTAAGTTCGAGCCCGATTCGTTCGAGCCTGATCCGTTCGAACCCACCAGGTTCAAGCCAAAAAAAGTCCCGCTTCATGCGGGACTTTTTTTCGTCTTGGCAAAGTGCGAACAGCGCGCTCTGCCGTCAGGCAGGTTGTTCGACCGCCTCCACCTTGCCAGTGCCGGTGGAACGCATGATCGCCTCCAGTGCCGCCACGTTGGCGAGCATTTCCTTGTGCGTGACCGGATAGGCCGCTTCCCCCCGGATCGCGGCGGCAAACGCTTCCAGGTTGGCACGCACGCTGGGGTGGGCCGGCATGAACACGGTTTCGCGCGCCCCGCCCTTGAGCACCGTGGTGACATCCCAGCCGGTCGAGTTTTCCGGATGGCTGCGATCACGAATCTCGATCCAGCCGCGTGAGCCGTAGACGGCCAGGCGGCCATCAAACGGCGTCGCCAGCACGGCGGAAAGCAGCGTGTTGGCGCCACCCGGAAAGGCCATCATGATGCCCAGCGTATCGCCGTTGGCGAAGTTGCTGCCACGCGTGGCCAGGCGCGCCCAGACCGCTTCGGCCGGGCCGAGCAGGGCAATCGACAGATCCACCAGGTGAATGCCGGTGGCCGAAAGCGGCCCTACCGGTGCATGCTCGTTGGAGAGGCGCCAGTTGTCCGGCGGCAGGGCGAGAAACTTGTCCTGCACGAAGTTGGCTTCCACCTGCAGGATGGTGCCCAGCTCGCCGCTGGCAAAGCGCTGGCGCAGGGCCATCACCGCAGGTTCGAAGCGGCGCTCGTGGCCGATGCCCAGCACCACACCGGCCTTCTCGCAGGCCGCCACCGAGGCGCGTGCATCGGCGTAGGAGAGGCACAGGGGCTTTTCGCAGAACACATGCTTGCCGGCCGCCGCCGCCGCCTGGATCTGCGCCGCATGCGCCTTGTGCGGCGTGCACAGCACCACCGCTTGCACGGCGGCATCGGCGATCGCTGCCTCGAAATGGTCAGAGACGGCAAAGCCGCCCCTGGCGGACTCCTCCTGGGCCAGCTTGCGCACGGCGGCATCCGGCTCCACCACCATCACCACCTGCACACCGGCAC
>CAYUEG010000106.1:10215-13590 GCA_964443245.1 uncultured Burkholderiales bacterium
AGCTTGCGCACGGCGGCATCCGGCTCCACCACCATCACCACCTGCACACCGGCACTTTCCGACAGCGTGCGCACGATGGTCTTGCCCCACCAGCCAAAGCCGATCACGGCGACCTTTGTCCTGTTCGTCATGCCCTACCCCCTCCTGATGGATCGGCCGTCTTGTTGTCCGCGCATGGTGTGCTGCACCACCGGCGGCGGGCCGAAAGCGCAGTATGGTAATCTTTATTTATCACTAGCTCAATAAGACTTCTGTCCCCCACTCTCATGGCTACCCGCACCAAATCTGCTTCTACCGCCTCTTCCAAACCGACCGCCCCTTCCGCTGCTGCCAGCCGCCGCGTTGGCATGATCGGCCTGGGCATCATGGGCTCGGCCATGTCGGCCAACCTGGTCAAGGCCGGCTTTCAGGTATCCGGATACGACCCGGTGCCGGCAGCGCGTGCGCGCCTGACCAAAGCCGGCGGCACTGCCTGCGCCAATGTGACCGCGGTGGCCAAACGTGCCGACTTTGTGGTGCTCTCGCTGCCCTCGGAGGCGGCACTCGACACGGTGTGCGCCGAACTGGCCAAAAGCGGCCGCCGCGGGCTGATCGCCGCGGAAACCAGCACCCTGCCGGTGAGCGCGAAGGAACGTGCGTTCAAGGTGCTGGCCAAGGCCGGCATCATCCTGCTGGACTGCCCGCTCTCGGGCACCGGTGCGCAGGCCGTCAAGCGCGATCTGGCGGTGTACGCCAGTGGCGACGCCAGGGCGATCAAGGCGTTCGGCCCGGTGTTCGAGGGCTTTGCGCGGGTGCGCTACGACGTCGGCCGCTTCGGCAACGGCGTGCGCATGAAGCTGGTGGCCAACCTGTTGGTGGCGATCCACAACATTTCGACCGCCGAAGCGATCATGATGGGCGTGCGTTCGGGGCTGGATGCGGCGCAGGTGGTCAAGGTGGTGGCCGATGGCGCCGGCGGTTCGCGCATGTTCCAGGTGCGCGGGCCGATGATGGTGGACCGCTCCTGGGGCGAGGCGACGATGAAGGTCTCGACCTGGCAGAAAGACATGCGCCTGATCGGCGAGGAACTGGTGGCCACCGATACGCCGGCCCCGCTGTTTGCGGCCTGCATTCCGATCTACAACGCCGCGATGGCGCTGGGCCACGGCGCCGACGATACCGGCGCGGTGTATGCGGTGCTGGAGCACATGGTGGGCCAGGCCGGCGGCAAGAAGGCCAGCGCGGGCAACGCGGCAGCGAAACGCCCCGCAAACCGGAAAACGCCAGGCAGGAAAGCGCGGTGACGGAGGCGCGGTGACGGAGGCGCGGCTGCCGGTGGGTGCTATCGACCGGGCGATGCGCTCTTTTTGTGCGCCGGGCGCTTAGTCCTGCCGGAGACGGCCGCCAGCAGCGCCGGATACGTGGTGCGGGCGCCCGCCAGGAAGTTGTCCACCGCCGGCACCACCTTTTCCATGAACGGCACCTGCATCTGCAACTGGTAGATGTGCTGGCGCACGGCGTAATAGAACATGCCGCCGTGCAGGCTCCAGACGAACTCGATCTCCTCGTTGGACACCGGCAGATCGGCTGATTCCAGGCCGCAGTAATGCCGCACCTCGCGCGCGTAGGCCGGCAGCAGCTCGCGCTGGATCAGACGTATGTAACGCTGGTTGAAGGCCGGATCGGACAGGCCGGCGTGCAGGTAGATGCGCAGCCAGTCCGGCCGGTAGGTGGCTTCGGAATACTGGCGGTAGAACTCGATCAGGCGGTCGCGCAAGGGAATCGAGCGGTCGCGGATCAGCGAGGCCCAGGCCGGGTTCCAGCGCCCTTCGAACACGGTGCTGTAGACGCGGTCGAGCAGCGCCTGCTTGGAGGGAAAGTAGCGATACAGCAGCGGCTGGGTAATCCCCAGGCGCTTGGAGAGCTCGCGCGTCTGGCCGGAGATGCCGGCTTCGGCAAAGTAGGCAATGGCGCCGTCGATGATCTGGCGCTCGCGCTCGGCCGGAGAAAGCCGGCTCTTGGCCGGTGGCCGGGTGGCAGGTTTGGCCTTGCGGGCGGCCTTGGCAGTGCGGGTTGTTTTGGTAGCCATCGGAGGCGCAGTGTGCCTGAAAAGCCGCTGGCGCGGAAGTCACCGGGTTGCCCGCGCCGGCCGTGCAGCCGGGCGTGACCCCGGCTGTGATGGAAGGTCAGGCCGGTGGCGCTACCTGGCCGCGATACCAGTCGGCAATGCCTTCGCCGGTGCGGACGATGACGCCGGGTTTGGCCTGCACGTAATCGAGCAGCTTTTCAAACTGGGCAATGCGGTGCGGCGCGCCGGTAATGTAGGGATGCACGCTGATGGCCATGACGCGCGGAATGGTGGCACTGTCCTGCCACAGCCGATCCAGTTGCGCGACGCCGCGTTCATACATTTCGGCGCCGGTATGGCTTTGCAGCAGCATCATCGGAATGTCGTTGATCTCGACGCTGTAGGGCACCGAGAGCACGGGTTTGGGCTTGGCCGGAATCCAGACCGGCTGGTCATCGAGCACCCAGTCGGCCACGTAATCGATGCCCGCTTCCGAAAGGTAGTCAAGCGTGTCGTAGGTTTCGGTAAGGCCCGGGCTTTCCCAGCCGCGCGGGGCCTTGCCGGTGAACTTGCGAATCGCTGCGACGGTGTCGGCAATCGCCTTGCGCTGGTCGGCCACCGCATGCATGGGGCCCTGCACATAGCCATGCCCCATGAACTCCCAGCCGGCATCGTGCGCGGCCTGCGCCACCGGCGGGTAGCTCTCGCAGACGATGCCGTTGATCGCCAGCGTCGGGATGATCTTGCGCGCCCGCAAGGCATCGTAGATGCGCCAGAAGCCGACGCGCATGCCGTATTCGTGCCAGGCCCAGTTGGGCAGATCCGGCTGCAGGGGCTGGCCCATCGGCGGACTCAACACCATGCGCGGCATCGGCCGTTCCTGGCCCCAATGCTCGACATTGACAATGACCCAGACCAGCATGCGCCCGCCATCGGGCACCGTCAGTTTGGGACGGTCGACGATGGCGGAAAAAGGAACGCGCTGGCTGGGCAAGGGTTGGGTCATGGTGTCAGTGTCCGTGTGGGCGGCTTAGTCGGCCTTGATGTTGTTGTCGGCGATCAGCTTGGTATACATCGCCCGCTCGGAAGCGAGGAACGCGCGGAACTCGTCTTGCGTGGAGGCATGGGCCTCGACGCCGAGACCGGCGAACTTCTCTTTCAGATCCGGATCGGCCATCACCTTGACCAGAGCGGCGTTGTATTGATTGACGATGGCTTGCGGCACGCCGGCCGGCAGGAACACGCCCCACCAGTTGACCGCGCTGATGCCCTGCAGGCCGCCTTCGGCGAAGGTCGGGATATCCGGAAACAGCGGCGAACGCTTGGCG
>CAYUEG010000107.1:0-9732 GCA_964443245.1 uncultured Burkholderiales bacterium
GGCCGGATTCTCTATACCAGCGAGGTTTCCACCACGGGCAAGTTGCTGGAAGTGTTGCCCGAGCCCGCCCCGAGGCCGAAGGTGATCGAGGCGGAGCGGCGCGCTAAGCTGGAACGGGAAAGGGAAGCGCTTGAAGAGGCCGTCGCGAAGCGGCTCAGCACGCTGGAAGCGATCGATACCGAGATCAAGCTTGCCACCAAGGCGCTGGCAGCGGCGCAAGCGGCTGCTGAGGCGGGCCTGGAGCCGCTGGAGGGGGAACGCCTGGGGACTGTCCAGAAGGGCAGATCGCGCCTGAGCGAAGCCTACTGGGAGCGCCAGCGCGCCTTGCGCAATGCGGTGGAAGCGGCCCGCCGCAGGCTGGATGCGGCGTATCTGGCGCGTGACCGGCAGTAAGCGCTGATAGCGAGTTGACGCGCGGTGCGCGCGAACTCAAGTGAAGGGATTGAGTATCCGTACGCCGGTACCGGCGAAGTCGGTGGCGTTTCGGGTCACGATGGTCATGCTGTGCTCAAGCGCCGTGGCGGCGATCATCGCGTCACGGTCCGGGCGCGGATTCGGGGTATGCAATGCTGCGCACAGAACCGCGGTGTGATCGGTAAAGGGAAGAATGCGGCCGGCAAATGAGGCCCGCACACCAGCCAGCCAGACGCGCAGCGCGCTGCCATGCGGCGGTGTCTTGCGTTCCAGCGCCAGCACGCCTTTCTCCAATTCGAGAATGCTGATCGCTGAGAGAAAAAGCTGATTGACCGGGGTGCCTGCCGCCCAGGCGCGCACCTTGGCCGATTGTTTCGGCTTGCCCTGCCGTAGTTCGGAGATGACGTTGGTATCGAGAACGAACATCGCGCGGGCGCTTTACTGCATCCGATGAATGTGGTGCCTAGCCAAACTTTGCAGCTGGAAGTTTGACCTGCAGTGGTTGCGGATTGAAAGTGATGTCCGTGCCGCCAGGAATCGCGTCCATGACGTCGAGCAGAGAGGCACCTTCTCTTCCTGCCAACTGGTAGTAGTCCTCGATCTTGAGTAGCGCATAGGCTGGCCGCCCGCGGTCGGTGATAAACACCGGTCCCTTGGCCGCAGCGCGCTTGGCCGCGCTCACATCGCGCGTGAAACTTCGGCTGGAATACGTGTGAACGGTCATGGTTTTCTCCTTCGAGCACGAACGCATCCTTGCTATGCGCACGTTTTTTCAGAATGTTTGTATGTTATGACATACCTTCTGCGGGGTCAAGGAAAGTCAGCCTCGTGTAGGTCCGCTACCCTCGTGCCACAGGGCGCATGTCAGGCCACCCTGCGCTTTGTGCCAGTCTGACGCTTACTGCGGCAGCACGTGGTGGGCGAAGGTGTATTCGTCGGTACGTGCCGCGTAGTTGAGGTTGGCGCGCATCGCCCATGAGGCAATCTGGTGGTGCAGGGGGATCGCGCCATAGTTCCTCAGGGCCAGCGTGGCCGCTTCAATCGCAATGCCCTCACGCTTCTTGTCATCCGTGCTGGAAAAGCCCTGGTCCAGCAAAGCATCGACCGCAGGCAGGGAGTGTTTGCCCCAGTTCCAGGTGCCGTAGCCCTTCTCGGCATTCGGTGTCGCCAACAGGGAGCGCAGCGCCAGATCGCCGGAGAAGGAACCCCAGCCCAGCATGGCGAAGGCGAAGTCGCCATTGCGCGCCTTGGTGAAGTAGGTCGCGGCCGGGTGGGTTTCCACCTTGGTCTGGATGCCGACGCGCGCCAGCATCTGCGCCACGGCCTGGGCGATCTGGTCGTCATTCACATAGCGGTTGTTGGGCGCGGCCACGGTGAGGGTAAAGCCGTCCTTGAAGCCGGCTTCGGCCAGGAGCTTGCGGGCACCTTCCGGATCAAACGCATCCGGCGTGATGGCTTTGACATGGCCGAACACCGGTGGCGAAACCAGGTTGGATGCGGGCAGGGCGAAGCCTTCCATCACGCGCTCCACCAGCGCCTGGCGGTTGATCGCTTTGGAAATGGCCTGGCGCACGCGCAAATCTTTCAGGGGGTTACGGGCAAGCGGCTTGCCGTCAGGGCCGGTGATGCCGGGCGGGTTGTCACGGCTCTGGTCCATGTGAAAGAAGATGGTGCGCCACGAGACTTTTTGCGCCAGGCGAAACTTGCTGTTGGCTTTCAGGCGCGCGGCATCCGCCGTGGGGATGTTGTCGATCATGTCCAGCTCGCCCGACAGCAGGGCCGCCACGCGCGCCGGATCGGCCGGCAGGATGCGCAGGGTGACTTTCTCCCACGGGCCCTTGCCGCCCCAGTAGGCATCATTGCGGGTCAGCTCGACCCGGTCGCCGCGCTTGAACGACGCCAGGCGAAAGGCGCCGGTGCCGTTGGTGGCGCGGCCCTGGTTGAAATCTTCCGTCTGCGCGCCGGCGTGCTTGGCGCTGATGATGAACACCGAGTTGAGGTCGTAGGGCAGCATGGCGTAGGGCTTCTCGGTGCTCATGCGCAGGGTGGCGGCATCCACGACCCGCACTTCCTTGATCGCCTTCACAAAGCCGGCGTACTGGCCGCCCGAAGCTTCGAGGCGGCGGGCGCGGTCGATCGAGGCGACGACATCGGCGGCGGAAAAGTCGGTGCCGTCGTGGAACTTGATGCCGCGCCGCAGCTTGAATTCCCAGGTGGTGGCATCTACTGCGCGCCACGATTCGGCCAGGCCAGGTTTGAGACGGGTATCCGCATCGACGAGGGTCAGCGCATCGTAGATATGCCAGAGCGCATTGTTGTTGGGCGCAATGTTGGTGTGGTGCGGGTCCAGCGAGGTAATGTCGGCGGAGATGCCGATGCGCAATTCTGCCGCCATGCCGCAGAGAGAAAACAGGCCAAGAATGGCTCCCAGAGCCATTCTTGTGAGGGTGCGTCGAATCATGGGTGCCTTTCTGGCGGGTGGGCGGGCGCACTGTGCGGCCCGAAGTTCAAGAGCGGGTCAAGCGCGGTGCGCAGTGTGCCGAATGCGGGAAATTATAGGTGGGGCGCGGTGCGGCGCAGCGGGCAGCAGAGGCCGTGTGAGAAAATCCGTCCCGCCCATGCCTCAACAGAACAACAATACCCGCGCCGGCATCGCCCTGATTCTGGCCGCGGCCTTCTCCTTCGCGGCATTGGACGGCCTGGCCAAGCACCTCTCGGCGCGCTACGGCACGCCGCAAATGGTGTGGTTTCGCTACACCTTCCACGTGATCGCCATGCTGCTGCTGGCGCTGCCATTTCTGCGCATGCGCCTGTTTGCGGCACGCAACTGGCGCTGGCAGTTCGGCCGCGGCTTGCTGCTGCTGGGGTGCACCTTGCTCTCTTTTACCGGCCTGCATTACCTGCCGCTGGCCGAGTTCACCGCCATCGGCTTTGTGGCGCCGCTGATCGTGACCGCCGTGGCCGCGCGCTTTCTGGGCGAGACCGTGAGCCGCGCGCGCTGGGTGGCGGTGATTGCCGGTTTTATTGGCGTGCTGATCATCATTCGTCCGGGCAGTGGCATTTTTGGCTGGGCCGCGCTGATTCCGCTGGCCATGGCGGTGGTGTACGCCATCTTCCAGGTGCTGACACGGCACTTTGCCGGTGAAGATGATCCGCTCACGACGCTGTTTTTCTCCGGTCTGGTGGGAGCGCTGGCGGTCTCCACCTTTGTGCCGTTTTACTGGGTGGCGCCGGCGCCAGGGGATTGGTTCTGGCTGATCGCGCTAGGCTTGATTGGCGCGGGTGGGCACTGGATGCTGATCCTGGCGTTCCAGCGCGCCGATGCGTCGATCCTGGCGCCGATGACCTACACCCACCTGGTGTTTGCCATCATTCTGGGCATGGTGGTGCTGGGCACCACCCCGGACCGCTGGTCCTTCATCGGCATGGGTGTGGTGGCGGTGTCGGGCCTGGCCTCGGCCATCCTGCAGGCGCGCGAAAACCGGGCGCGCCGGAAGCGCCCGGCGGACGAAGCTGACGTCCCGCTCTCGGATTGAACGGGCACCCGCGGCCACGTAGGTATTTTTACGCACGCTGGCGGCCGCATCCGGATCGCGGGGCGCCGACGTATATCGCCTCGGTTGTCCCCCATCACCTCATTTTCTGGAGTCCCGATGACGAACACGTTTCCTGCAAAGCTTGCCGCGTCCACCCTGGCGGTTGCCGCATCCCTCGTCAGCCTGCCGGCTGCCGCCCAGCTCGATCCGACCAAGGTGATCGACCAGTTCGAAGCCACCTTCGGCAAGTTTGAGGGCTTTCGCCGCTCCGGCGCCAAGGGCGTGTGCGCGGTCGGCGAATTCGTCGGCAGTGCCGATGGCCGGGCGCTCTCCACGGCATCCGCCTTCAGCGGCAGGCCGGTGCCGGTGATCGCGCGGTTCTCGGTGGGGGGCGCCAACCCGAATGCGCCGGACAACGCACGCTCCCAGCGCAACATGGCATTGCAGTTCAATCTGCCCGGGGGCGAAACCTGGCAGATGGGCAACATTTCCGCACCCATGTTCGGGGCCGCCACGCCGGAGCAATTCATGGGGCGCCTGGCCTCGCTGCAACCGGACCCGGCGACCAAGGCGCCGGACCCGGCCAAGGTAAAGGCCTTTGCCGATGCCAACCCGGAAGTGCTGCTGCAAGGCCGTTACTTCGCCAGCCAGCCGGTACCGGCGAGCTTTGGTGCGGTGAACTACTGGGGTGTCAATGCCTTCGCTTTTGTCAATGGCAAGGGCGAGAAGCAGTTCGGCAAGTGGATTTTTGAACCCGTGGGCGGCGTGCAGACCCTGACCGATGACGAAGCCAAGGCCAAGGGCCCGAGCTTCCTGTTTGCCGATCTGCGTCAGCGTGCTGCGTCGGGTTCCGTGGCGTTCGATTTCAATCTGGAACTGGCGCAGCCGGGTGACAAGGTGGATAGTGCGGTCACGCCGCTGCCGGCCGGGCGCAAGAAAGTGACACTGGGCCGCCTGACGATCAAGTCGGTGTCGCCCGATGCCACCGGCGATTGCGTGGCGATTACCTACAACCCGATGGTGTTGCCGAAGGGCGTGGAACCCTCGGCCGATCCGATGCTGGCAGCGCGTGCAGCCCCCTACGTGGTGGGCCTGGGCCGCCGCCTGGGTGAGGGCGCCAAGCAGTAAGCAGCTGGCAGCGGCAGTGCATGCCGCACCGGGCGACACCGTAACGCCACGCTCCTTGCGAGCGTGGCGTCGGCGTGTTGGGGATATGGTCTAATTCGCCGCATGCAGTCTCCGTTCACCAAGATCGCGATCATCGGCAAATACCAGAGCCAGGGTATCGGCGAGCCGCTGGCCGAGATTGCCGCCTTTCTCAAGGCATCCGGCCTCGGCGTGGTGATCGAGAAGGACACCGCCGTGAATACCGGCATCACCGGATACGCGGCGGCGCCGGTGGAGGAGCTGGGCAAGCAGGTGGATTGCGCCATTGTGGTGGGGGGCGACGGCACCATGCTCTCGATTGCGCGCATCCTCGCGCCGCACCACGTGCCGCTGATCGGCATCAACCAGGGGCGCCTGGGCTTCATGACCGACATTGCGCTGGAAGACAAGATCGCCGCGCTGCGTGCCATTCTCGGCGGCGAATATGAGGCCGAAGAGCGCAACATCCTGCAGGGCACGGTGGAGCGGGCCGGCAAGGTGGAGCTCGATACGCTGGCGCTCAATGACGTTGTGGTCAGCCGCGGCAGCATCGGCGGCATGATCGAACTGACGGTCAACATCGACGGCCGCTTTGTCTACAACCAGCGCTCCGACGGCCTGATCGTCTCGACGCCGACCGGCTCGACCGCCTATTCGCTGTCGGCCAACGGCCCGATCATGCATCCGAACCTGGCCTCGATCGCGCTGGTGCCGATTTCCCCGCACGCGCTGAGCAACCGGCCGATTGCACTGTCCGACAACTGCACGGTCGAGATGACGCTGACGCGCGGGCGCGATGCCGGCGCGCACTTTGACGGTCAGGCGCATTTCACGCTGATCGAAGGCGATTGCGTGACGGTGCGGCGCTCCGAGCACCGGATTCGCTTCCTGCACCCGAAGGGCTATGACTATTTCCGCATGCTGCGCGAGAAACTGCACTGGTCGGCCCTGCCGCCGGCCACCATCAAGTAGGGCTGCTGAGTTCAGGGTAGACCATGCTGCGGTTTCTAAGCATTCGTGATTTTGTGATTGTCGAGCGGCTCGAACTGGAGTTCGAGAACGGCTTTACGGTACTGACCGGCGAGACCGGTGCCGGCAAATCGATCCTGATCGATGCGCTGGCGTTCACCCTGGGCGAGCGCGGCGATGCCGACGTGGTGCGCAAGGGCGCGAAGCAGGCCGAGATCTGTGCCGAGTTTGGCACCGACAAGGCGCTTGATGCCTGGCTCGCCGAACACGAACTGACATCGGACGAAGGCGGCTGCATGTTGCGCCGCGTGATCGATGCCACCGGCCGCTCGCGCGGTTTCATCAACGGCCGCAGCGCCACGCTGGCGCAGTTGCGCGAGGCGGGCGAGTTCCTGGTCGACATTCATGGACAGCATGCCCACCAGTCGCTGGTGAAGGCCGAGGCGCAGCGCGCGTTGCTGGACGAGCATGCCGGCCTGGGGCCCGAGGTGCGCGAGGTGACGGCAGCCTGGCGACGCTTGAAGCAGTTGCGTGACAACCTCAAGCTGGCACAGAGCGGCGCCAAGGAACTGGAAGCCGAACGTGACCGCCTGGCCTGGACCGTGGAGGAACTGTCGAAGCTGGCGCCGCGTGAAGGCGAATGGGACGAGGTGCAGCGCGAGCACACGCGCCTGGCGCATGCGGCCAGCCTGCTGGAAGGCGTGCAGGGCGCGGTAGCGGCGCTGACCGAATCGGACGATGCCGTGCTGGGCGCACTCAGCAGCGTCGCTGCTTCGCTCGATGCCCTCACTGATTACGACCCATCGCTCAAAAGCGTGATCGAAGGCGTACAGGCGGCCAGGATTCAGGTGCAGGAAGCCTCACGCGATTTGGCGCAATACCTGCGCCGTGCCGAGCTTGACCCGGAGAAGCTTGCGGAAGTGGAGCAGCGGGTCGAAGCGCTGCACGGTGCGGCGCGCAAGTTTCGCGTGCTGCCGGCCGAACTGCCGGCAACCCTGGCGCGCGCGCTGGCACGCCTGGACGAACTGAAGCTGTCCACCGACATGGAAGCGCTGGCACGCGAACTGGCGACGGCCGAAGAGGCCTATCGCAAATTGGGCAAGGAGTTGTCCGGCAAGCGCCAGCGTGCGGCGAAGAAGCTTTCTGCCGAGGTGACGGCCTCGATGCAGACCCTGGCGCTGGCTGGCGGCAAGTTCGAGATTGCGCTGCAGCCGCTCGAAGAGGGCGGTGCCTACGGGCTGGAGCGCATCGAGTTTCTGGTGGCCGGCCATGCCGGGGTGGATCCACGGCCGATGGGCAAGGTGGCCTCCGGCGGGGAGCTGTCGCGCATCAGCCTGGCGATTCAGGTGATCACCAGCAAGGCGGCCAGGGTGCCGACGCTGATCTTCGACGAAGTGGACGCCGGTATCGGCGGCGCTGTGGCCGAAGTGGTCGGGCGCCTGCTCAGGGAACTCGGACGCCAGCGCCAGGTGTTGTGCGTGACGCACCTGCCGCAGGTGGCGTCGCAGGGCGGGCAGCACTGGCGGGTGGGCAAGGCGACCGAAAAGGAGGTGACGCGCTCGACCCTGACGGTGCTGGACAAGCAGGGCCGCATTGACGAGATTGCCCGCATGCTGGGCGGCAGTGAAATCACCGCCACCACCAAAAAGGCGGCGCGGGAAATGCTGGCGGCCTGAGCGCTGCGCGCGACGGTGGCCGTCGGGTGCACGAGAGCGCTGCGGTATAATTCGGCCCGTTTGCTGCAGTAGCTCAGTTGGTAGAGCAACTGATTCGTAATCAGTAGGTCGGAGGTTCGATTCCTCTCTGCAGCACCATACCAAAGGGGCGATCACATCGCCCCTTTTTGATTTCTGTGGATTTCCGTGTAGGGGAGCACCAGGGGCACATGGTCATGGCCAGCCGCGCGCTGCGTGAAGAGCGACGCCTGCTCTGGCTGCTGGCGGCCCTGCAGTTCACCCACCTTTTCGATCTGATGATGATCTCGCCGCTGGGGCCGCAGTTCATGCGCCTGTGGCAGCTCACGGCCGGGCAATTCGGGGTGCTGGTCGCCGTCTACGCGGTGGCGGCAGCGCTGGCCGGGATTGCGGCCTCCTTCGTGATCGACCGCTTTGACCGGCGCAGCGTGCTGCTGGCGGCCTACGCCGGGTTTACGCTGTCCACGCTGGCCTGCGCGCTGGCGCCCGGCTACGGCACGTTCCTCGTGGCCCGCGGGCTGGCAGGGGTGTTCGGTGGCGTGATCGGCTCGATCGTGATGGCGCTGGTGGGCGACCTGGTTCCGGTGGAACGGCGCGGGCGGGCAATGGGCCTGGTGATGTCTGCCTTTCCGCTGGTGGCGGTGGCGGGCATTCCGTTCGGCCTCTGGCTGGGCACGCAGTGGGGCTGGCAGATGCCGTTTTTCGTGCTTGCCGCAGTCGCGGTGGTGCTCTGGGGGGCGATTCTGGTGATCGTGCCGCGTGTCAATGCGCATGTGGTGGCCGGGGAGGGCACGGATGGCGCGGGCTCGGGTACGCACCTGTGGCACGACTTTGCCGCGCTGTTCCGGCGCAAGGTGCACCGCCAGGCCTTGCTGGTGATGTTCATCTTCACCATGTCCGGCTATTCGGTGTTTCCCTACATCAGTGCCTACAACGTGGCCAATGTCGGCATCTCGGAAGCCGATCTGACATATGTGTTCTTCTTTGGCGGGCTGGCAACCATCTTTACCTCGCGCCTGATCGGCCGGATTGCCGACCAGTACGGCAAGCGCCGTACCTTCATCGTGCTCGCGGTGGCCTCGTGTGTACCGATTCTGGTCACCACCCATCTTTCCGTGGTGCCACTCTGGCTGCTGCTGGTCACCAGCACGCTCTTCATGGTGCTGGTGTCCGGGCGTTTCATTCCCTTCATGGCCCTGACGACGATGTGGGTGCATGCGCCGATGCGCGGCCGTTTCATGAGCCTGTCCAGCGCCGTGCAGAATCTGGCTTCGGGGGTGGCGACGGTGCTGGCCGGCGCGGTGATCGGCCAGGGGCCGGGTGGCGAGATGACGCGCTTTGACATCGTCGGGGACTGCGCGGCTGCGCTGACGGTGCTGGCGATCTTTCTGGTGTTGCGCATCCGGCCGGCATCCACCCCACCTGATCCACCCACGGTACGGATGGCGGAAACCGTTGGTGGGAGCGCCTCTTAAGGGTTCATCGTGATCTGGGAAATCGGCACCATTGCCAAAACCGTGCTGCTGCCGCCGCTTCTGTGGGGCTGGCTGTTGCTGTTCGGCCTGATCATGTTCAAACGCCGCCCGCGCGCGGCGCGCGGCGCGATTGGCGCCGGCCTGCTGCTGGCTTACCTGAGTGCGACGCCGCTGGTGGCAGGGTCCCTGATGTACCTGGTGGCGGATCACCGCAAGGCAGCCGAGGGCCTGCGTCCGCAGGCGATTGTGGTGCTGGCGGGAGGACGCACGCTGCAGTTCGATGATGCAGGGCGGGTGATCGGCGCCGGGCTTGGACCCTCGACCTCCGAGCGCGTTCTAGAGGGCATCCGGCTGGCGAAGCTCAACAAGCTGCCGATTCTGGTATCCAGCGGCAAGCCGGATGGCCGTGATCCGGCCGAAGCGATTGTGATGCGCGATGTGATGACCCGTGATCTTTCGTTTCCGCCCAGGTGGGTGGAGGATGCATCGCGCAATACC
>CAYUEG010000107.1:9832-13543 GCA_964443245.1 uncultured Burkholderiales bacterium
ACGCCTTCTGCGGCAGTCGGAAACTGAAGCCTTACGCGCAGCTCGCGCTTCATGCGGCGGTTGTCAAGGCGACGGGATTCGCGCATGAACGAGAGCAGCATCGGCGAGACGGCACCGGCAAGTTCGCTGCGCGGCAGCCTGGGCGGGCGGGCCAGACCGAATGTGTCGGCGACCAGATCAAAGTACTCGCCCATCTTCATCTCGCCATCGTCCGATGCGTGATAGATGCGCACCGCGGGCCGGACGCGCTGGCGTGCGCGGTGCAGGGCCGCCAGGGTAATGCGCGCCAGGTCGGCCGCGTGGATGTGGTTGGTATAGACGTCCTGTTCCGGCAGTAGTGCGGGCGTGCCGGCTGCAAGGCGCGCAAGCGGCAGGCGGTCTGCGGCATAAATGCCCGGAACGCGCAGGATTACCAGCCGGAACAGCCCGCGCCGCGCGGCGCGTGACAGCGCGCGTTCGGCATCGACCCGGCGCCGTGCCCGCGCGCTCTGGGGGTTGACAGGCCGGGATTCGCTGATGCGCGCGCCGCCGCAATCCCCGTATACGCCGCTGGTGGAGAGATAGACCAGCACCCGGCCGCCCTGACGTCGGCGCAGGGCGGGTGCGCGCAACAGGTTGCGCGTGCGCGGATCGCGGGCCGCGTCGGTTAAGATGCGGGTTGGTGGCGGCGCGGTGTGAATCAAGGCCCGCCAGTCTTGCGGCAGGCGTGCCAACGAGTGCGGTTTGTCCAGGTTGGCGAGCACCGGACGGGCACGCAAGCTGCGCAGCGCACCGCGATGGCGCGGGGAGGATGTCGTTGCGGCTGCCTGCTCCCTGCGCGGCAGTTGCGCCAGGACCCGCCTGCCGATATCGCCCGCCCCTACCATCAACAACCCATTTTTCATCCTGCCGATTTTGCCATGAGCCACCCTGTATCGATCCAGCCGTCCGGCCATTCTTTTGAAGCCAAGGAAGGCGAAACCGTCCTGCAAGCCGCCCTCAACAACGGCATCGGCTTGCCTTATGGCTGCCGCAATGGCGCCTGCGGGTCGTGCAAGGGGAAGATCGTCTCCGGCACGGTGGACTACGGCAACTACGCGCAGTCGGCCCTCTCCGATGCGGAAAAGGCCGAAGGCAAGGCGCTGTTTTGCTGCGCCAAGCCGCTCAGCGCGCTGACCATCGAGGCGCGTGAAGTCGGCTCCATCAAGGACCAGCAGATCAAGATCCTGCCCTCGCGCGTGCAGAGCATGGAGCGCGTGGCCGATGATGTGGTGGTGCTGTCGCTGAAGCTGCCGGCCAACGAGCGGCTGCAGTTCCTGGCCGGCCAGTACGTCGAATTCCTGCTCAAGGAAGGCAAGCGCCGCAGCTATTCCATGGCCAACGCCCCGCACGATGACGCGTTTGTGCAACTGCATATTCGCCACATGCCCGGCGGCCACTTCACCGACCATGTGTTCGGCAAGATGAAGGAGCGCGACATCCTGCGCTTCGAGGGCCCGCTGGGGAGTTTTTTCCTGCGCGAGGATTCGGACAAGCCGATCATCATGCTCGCCTCCGGCACCGGTTTTGCACCGATCAAGGCGATCATCGAGCATTCGCTGTACCGCGAATTCAAGCGGCCGATCACGCTGTACTGGGGCGGCCGCCGGCCGAAGGACATCTACATGATGGCGCTTTGCCGCCGTTGGGCGGAAGCCCATCCGCACGTCAAGTTCGTGCCGGTGGTGTCCGATGCGTTGCCCGAAGACAACTGGAGTGGCCGTACCGGCTTTGTCCATCGCGCTGTCGTGGAGGACTTCCCGGACATGGGCGCTTACCAGGTGTATGCCTGCGGTGCGCCGATCGTGGTCGATTCGGCGCGCAAGGAGTTTGTGGCGCAATGCAAGCTGCCTGAAGAAGAGTTCTTCGCCGACAGCTTTACCACGGAAGCGGATCTGGCCAAGGCTGGCTGATCTTTCAACCCAACCGGCCCAGGAAGCGCTCCCAGGGCGCCTCCTGGCACTTTTCCTTCGAAGAAGCGCATGAAACCTCATTCTCCGGCCGGCACCCGTGCCGTGGTCACCGTGATTGGTGAAGACAAGGTGGGCATCATTGCCGCCGTGGCGGTGATCCTGGCAGACGCCAACGCCAACATCCTCGACATCACCCAATCGATCATGCAGGAATTCTTTGTCATGATCATGATGACGGATCTGGCCGGTCTCAACATCCCCTTTGACGAACTCAAGGCGCGCCTGAACCGCAAGGGGATGGACATGCAGCTCAAGATCGACATCCAGCGCGAGGATGTGTTCAAGCTGATGCATCGGGTCTGACCAGGCGATGTCTTTCTCGGCCATTTCTCCGCAGGAGATCATCGAGACCATCCGCATGGTGCAGATGGAAAAACTCGACATCCGCACCATCACCATGGGTATCAGCCTGCGCGATTGCGCGTCGGGTTCATTGGCCGATTTCCAGCGCCAGGTCTATGACAAGATTTGCCGCAAGGCCGAGCACCTGACGCGGACCGGCGAAGAGATCGAGCGCGAATACGGCATGCCGATCATCAACAAGCGCATTTCGGTGACACCGCTGGCGATCGTGGCCGAGGGTGTCGCCAAAACCCCGGATGATTTTGTCGCCATTGCCGCCACCCTGGACCGCGCCGCACGCACCATGGGCGTGAATTTCCTCGGCGGCTTCTCGGCGCTGGTGCACAAGGGCGCGACGCCCGGCGATGCGGCGTTGATGGCGTCGATTCCGCAGGCGCTGGCGACGACCGAACGGGTCTGTTCCTCGGTCAATATCGGCTCCACCAAGGCCGGCATCAACATGGATGCGGTCGGCGAGATGGGCCGGGTGATCAAGGCTTCAGCCGAAGCGACTGCCTCCACCTTCGGGCTCGGTGCCGCCAAGCTGGTGGTGTTCTGCAATGCAGTGGAAGACAACCCCTTCATGGCGGGTGCGTTCCACGGGGTCGGTGAACCGGATTGCGTGATCAACGTCGGTGTTTCCGGCCCGGGCGTGGTGCTGCGCGCCGTGGAGGCGGCGCCCGATGCCGATTTCGGCGAGATTGCGTCGATCATCAAGCGCACCGCGTTCAAGATCACCCGCATGGGCGAACTGGTCGGGCGCGCGGCTTCCGAGCGCCTCGGCGTGCCGTTCGGTATTGTCGATCTGTCGCTGGCGCCGACGCCGGCGCAGGGCGATTCGGTGGCGCGTATCCTCGAAGCGATGGGGCTGCAGCGGGTGGGCACGCACGGCTCGACTGCGGCACTGGCGCTGCTCAACGATGCGGTGAAGAAGGGCGGGGCGATGGCGTCGAGCCATGTGGGCGGCCTCTCCGGTGCCTTCATACCGGTTTCGGAAGACATCGGGATGATCGAAGCCGCGGCGATGGGAGCGATCAGTTTCGACAAGCTCGAAGCGATGACGGCCGTGTGCTCGGTGGGCCTGGACATGATTGCCATTCCCGGCGATACCCCGGCAGAAACGATTGCCGCGATGATTGCCGACGAAGCCGCCATCGGCATGATCAACCGCAAGACCACGGCGGTGCGTCTGATACCGGCGCCTGGCACCAAGGTGGGCGACTGGGTCGAGTTCGGCGGGCTCCTGGGCCGCGCGCCGGTAATGCCGGTCAATCCGCATGGCAGCACGGCATTCATCGCACGCGGGGGCCGCATTCCGGCGCCCATCCAGGCGCTCAATAATTGAGCGCGCTGGATCGTGATACCTCAGGCGCTCAAT
>CAYUEG010000108.1:0-13496 GCA_964443245.1 uncultured Burkholderiales bacterium
TACGCTGCTCGACGCGGGCCGATTCAACCGCGTAGGAGACGCGGCGCACCGGGCTGTAGGACGCATCGAGAACGATCTTGCCGATCGCCTTGCTTTCTTCGTCGCCGACAACGCGCACGTTGCCGGGCACGTAGCCGCGGCCCTTCTCGACCTTGATCTGCATGTCCAGCTTGCCATTGGCCGCCAGATTGGCAATGACGTGGTCGGGGTTGATGACTTCCACATCGTGCGAAGCCTCGATGTCCTTGGCGGTCACCGCGCCCAAGCCAGACTTTTTCAGCGTAAGGGTTACTTCGTCGCGATTGTGCAACTTGAGCACGACGCCCTTGAGGTTCAGCAGGATGTCGACCACATCTTCCTGCACGCCTTCGATGGTCGAATACTCGTGCACCACACCCGCGATGCTCACTTCAGTGGGCGCATACCCTGCCATCGACGACAGGAGCACGCGGCGCAACGCATTACCGAGCGTATGCCCGTATCCACGCTCGAACGGCTCCATCGTCACTTTGGCGTGCGAGGCGCCGACCGCCTCGACATTGACGATCTTCGGCTTCAAGAAACCCGTATTAGCCATATGATCCTTCCGAAAAGAATTGCAGTGCGCCGCCCGAAGGCGGTGCACAAAAAAGAATTAGCGCGAGTACAGTTCGACGACCAGGCTCTCGTTGATATCCTGAGCGATCTCGGTGCGATCGGGCAGCGCCTTGAAGGTACCGCTCATCTTGGCGGGGTCAACCGACACCCAGGACGGAAAGCCGGCCTGCTCCGCCAACGACAGCGCATCCTTGATGCGCAGCTGGCCGCGCGACTTTTCACGCACACCGATGATGTCGCCCGGCTTGATCTGCAGCGAGGGGATGTTGACGGGCTTGCCATTGACCTCGATCGACTTGTGGCCAACGATCTGACGCGCTTCCGCGCGGGTCGAACCAAAACCCATGCGATAGACGACGTTGTCAAGCCTGGTCTCGAGCAGATGCAGGAGGTTCTCGCCGGTATTGCCTTTGCGACGTACCGCTTCGGCGTAATAGCGGCGGAACTGCCGCTCCAGGATGCCGTAGGTACGGCGCACCTTCTGCTTTTCACGCAGCTGCTTGCCGTAGTCCGACAGGCGTTGACCCGACTTGAGGCCGTGCTGTCCGGGCGCTACCTCGCTCTTGCACTTGTCCGCAAATGCCTTGCGCGCACTTTTCAGAAATAAATCAGTGCCCTCGCGTCGCGAGAGCTTGCACTTCGGGCCGGTATAACGAGCCATGTATGTTCAATCCCCGTAGGTCACAACAGTTTGGGATATTCGACGCCAACGCCGCCTAGATGCGGCGACGCTTGGGTGGCCGGCACCCGTTGTGTGGAACCGGCGTCACGTCGGTAATGCTGGCGATCTTGATCCCCAGCGCATTCAAGGCGCGCACCGAGGACTCACGGCCGGGGCCGGGACCCTTGATACGCACTTCGAGATTCTTTACACCACACTCCACCGCCACCTTGCCCGCTGCTTCGGCTGCCACCTGCGCGGCAAACGGGGTCGACTTGCGCGAGCCCTTGAAGCCGGCACCGCCCGAGGTAGCCCATGACAGGGCATTGCCCTGACGATCGGTGATGGTAATGATGGTGTTGTTGAACGAAGCGTGAATGTGGGCGATGCCCTCGGCAACGTTCTTCTTGACCTTCTTGCGCACCCGGTTGGCTGCGGACTGGGTTTGTTGCGATTTGGTGGCCATGTCTATTTCCTAATGTGCGGTCGGTCGATGCGGATCACTTGCCGGCGATGGCGTTGCGAGCCTTGCGCGGGCCCTTGCGGGTCCGTGCATTGGTGCGGGTGCGCTGACCGCGCACCGGCAGACCGCGCTTGTGGCGGGTGCCACGATAGCAACCCAGATCCATCAGACGCTTGATGCTCATTGACACTTCGCGGCGCAGGTCGCCCTCGACCGCAAACTTGCCGACTTCAAGGCGGAGCTTGTCCACCTGTGCATCGCTCAAGTCCTTGATCTTTGCATTGACGGCCACGCCTGCGGCTGCGCAGATTTCTTTCGCGCGAGAGCGTCCGATGCCGTAAATCGAGGTCAGCGCGATTTCAGCGTGTTGATGATTCGGGATGTTGATTCCTGCGATACGAGCCATGTCGTGTCCTTAAGTTTTCCGGGAATACGCGATTAGCCTTGACGCTGCTTGTGGCGCGGGTCGGTGCAGATGACACGCACGACGCCCTTGCGCTTGATGACCTTGCAGTTGCGGCAGATCTTCTTTACCGATGCCAGTACTTTCATGATGCCCTCGACTATTCGCTTTGTTACGTTGGTTTATCTGCTTGCTTGGCCCGGACCACGTTGCCTGCCCGGGTTGAATCATCTGGTTTCAATGCAACCGCCACGCCTTCGCGGCAGTCATCCGGGGAACCCGCCCGCTCCTTTGAAATTGGCCTTCTTCAACAGGGATTCATATTGGTGCGACATGATGTACGCCTGCACTTGCGCCATGAAATCCATCGTCACCACAACGATGATCAGAAGCGAGGTGCCGCCAAAGTAGAACGGCACGTTCCACTTCAGGATCAGGAACTCGGGCAAGAGGCAAACCAGCGTGACGTAGATGGCACCAACCAGGGTCAGGCGCATCAGGATTTTGTCAATGTATTTTGCGGTTTGCTCACCCGGCCGAATCCCTGGCACAAAAGCACCGCTCTTCTTCAGGTTGTCCGCCGTTTCCTTGCTGTTGAAAACGAGCGCGGTATAGAAAAAGCAAAAGAAGATGATGGCTGCGGCGTACAGCATGACGTAAATTGGCTGCCCCGGCGTCAATGTGCCTGCAATATCCTTCAGCCAACGCATCTGGTCTCCCGACGAAAACCAGCTGGTAATGGTTGCCGGAAACAAAATGATGGACGACGCGAAGATCGGCGGGATCACGCCCGACATGTTCAACTTGAGCGGCAGGTGCGACGACTGGCCAGCGTAAATGCGGTTACCCACCTGGCGCTTGGCGTAGTTGACCAGGATCTTGCGCTGACCACGCTCGACGTACACCACAAAATAGGTCACGGCAAACACCAGGGCAACGATGAAGATTGCCGTCAACGCGTTCATGGCTTGGGTCCGGACCAGTTCGAGCAGCCCGCCAATTGCACTGGGCAACCCTGCCGCGATACCGGCGAAGATGATCATCGAGATACCGTTGCCCAATCCGCGCTCGGTGATTTGTTCTCCCAGCCACATCAGGAACATGGTGCCGGTGACCAGCGTCGCCACGGTCACGAAACGAAACGTCAGGCCGGGATCAAGCACCAACCCTGGCTGAGATTCCAGGGCGATCGAGATGCCAACAGCCTGGAACAGCGCGAGAAACACGGTGGCGTAACGGGTGTACTGGGTAATCTTGCGGCGACCGGCTTCGCCCTCTTTCTTCAGCGCTTCCAGCGGCGGGTACACCACTGTCATCAACTGCATGATGATTGAAGCCGAAATGTACGGCATGATGCCGAGGGCAAAAATTGTGAAACGGGACAGCGCTCCACCCGAGAACATGTTGAACATGTCCAGGATGCCGCCCTTTGCCTGCTTGAACAATTCCGCCAGCTGCACCGGGTCGATACCGGGCACAGGGATGTGGGCCCCGATCCGGTAGACGATGATCGCCATGACCAAAAAGAGCAAGCGGCGCTTCAAATCGCCGAATTTGCCCGTCTTGGCAATCGTCATTGCATCGGTAGCCACCGGATCTGTTCTCCTGGATTCCTGTTGCTAGTGCCGTTCAGGCAACACTGCCGCCAGCCGCTTCAATGGCCGCTTTTGCGCCTTTGGTGGCAGCAATGCCGGTCAACTGCACCTTGCGCGTCAGCTTGCCGGAAAGAATCACTTTGGCGCGCAGCGACATGCCGGAAACCACGCCCGCTGCCTTGAGCGTATCAAGGGAAATCTCGGTTTCGGCAAGCTTGTCGAGATCGTACAGATTGACTTCGGCCACGAACTCACGGGTGCGGGATGCAAATCCACGCTTCGGCAGACGGCGCTGCAGCGGCATCTGGCCACCCTCGAAGCCTACCTTGTGAAATCCGCCCGAACGGGACTTCTGGCCCTTGTGACCACGACCCGCTGTCTTGCCCAAGCCCGAACCAATACCGCGGCCAACGCGACGACGGGCCTTCTTGCTGCCGGCCGCCGGTTTCAGGTTGTTCAGTTCCATGTTCTCTCTTCCTCGATTCCAAGTCAGGCCGCTTCAGCCTTGACCAGGAAATAAACCTTGTTGACCATGCCACGCACGGCCGGGGTATCTTCCAGAACGCGGGAAGAGTTCAGGCGGCGCAAGCCGAGACCGCGTACAGTCGCCTTTTGCTCGGCGTTGGTACCTGCCGGGCTCTTGACGAGGGTGACTTTGAACATTTTCTTGTCAGCCATGATTGCTCCTTACGCTGCCAGCACTTCTTCGACCGATTTGCCACGCTTGGCGGCAATCTCGGCAGGCGTGGTCATTTCGGTCAGACCGTTCAGCGTTGCCCGCACCACGTTATAGGGGTTGGTCGAGCCGTGGCACTTGGCCAGCACGTTGGTCACGCCCAGCACCTCGAATACGGCACGCATCGGGCCGCCGGCAATGATGCCGGTACCCTCTGTCGCAGGCTGCATGAACACCTTGGCGGCGCCGTGGCGACCCATGACGGCATGCTGCAAGGTGCCGTTCTTGAGCGGGATCTTGACCATCTTGCGACGCGCTTCTTCCATCGCCTTTTGAACAGCGACAGGCACTTCGCGCGATTTGCCCTTGCCCATGCCAATGCGGCCATCGCCATCACCCACGACAGTCAGCGCGGCGAAACCCAGAATCCGGCCGCCCTTGACCACTTTGGTGACGCGGTTCACCGCGATCATTTTCTCTTTCAGGCCGTCATCGCGGGCTTCCGCACCAGCCTGTACTTTCTGCATTTTCGCCATGGTGTGCGCCTTAAAACTTGAGTCCGGCTTCGCGAGCCGCTTCAGCCAGTGCTTTCACACGGCCGTGATACGCAAAACCGGATCGGTCGAAAGCGACAACGCTGACGCCTGCAGCCTTTGCCTTCTCGGCAATGCGCTTGCCAACCACGGCAGCCGCCTTGGTATTGCCGCCATTCGGCAGGTCCTTGCGAACTTCCGCTTCGTTGGTCGAAGCGCTTGCAAGCACCTTGTCGCCAAGGAGGATCTGCGCATAAATGTGCCCGTTGGTACGATGCACGGCCAGCCTGTTGACCTTCAACTCGGCGATTTTGAGGCGGGTCTGACGCGAACGGCGCAGACGTGATGCTTTCTTGTCCATGCTTACCCCTTACTTCTTCTTGGTCTCTTTGATGACCACGCGCTCGTCCACATAGCGCACGCCCTTGCCCTTGTAGGGCTCTGGCGGACGGTAGGCGCGCACTTCTGCGGCAACCTGCCCTACCAGTTGCTTGTCAATCCCCTTGATGACGATCTCGGTCTGTTGCGGGGTTTCGACTTTCACCCCTTTGGGCATCGAGTGCACCACCGGGTGGGAAAAACCCAGGGACAGGTTGAGCTTGTCACCCTGGGCTTGCGCACGATAGCCGACGCCCACCAGAGACAACTTCTTCTCGAAGCCTTTGGTTACGCCCTGAACCATATTGTTCACCAGCGCCCGAAAGGTACCGGACATGGCATCTGCATCGCGGGAGTCATTGGCCGGCTTGACCTTCAACTCCTCACCTTCACGGACGACCGCCACCTTGGCATTGACAGCCTGGGTCAGGGAGCCCAACGGGCCCTTGACGGTAATCTGGTCTGCAGCGATCGATACCTCGACGCCCTTGGGGACCGCGATTGGATTCTTGCCTACGCGAGACATGCTTTGCCTCCTTTACGCGACCACGCACAACACTTCGCCACCGATACCGGTAGCGCGTGCCTTGCGGTCGGTCATGACGCCCTTGGAGGTGGACAGAATTGCCACACCGAGGCCATTCATGACTTTGGGAATATCTTCCTTGCCCTTGTAGATGCGCAGGCCAGGACGGCTGATTCGCTCGATCCGGTCAATGACCGGGCGTCCTGCGTAATACTTGAGCGCAATCGACAACTGGGGCTTGCCAGATTCGGCACGGACCACAAAATCATCCACGTAGCCTTCGTCCTTGAGGACGCGCGCGATGGCGACTTTGAGCTTGGATGACGGCATCAATACCTCAGTCTTTTCAGCAGACTGGGCATTGCGGATGCGCGTCAGCATATCGGCGATCGGATCGCTCATGCTCATGACTGTTCTCTCCTATTCCTTACCAGCTGCCCTTGACGAGGCCGGGGACCTCGCCACGCATTGCTGCCTCGCGCAGCTTGCTGCGCGCCAGACCAAATTTGCGATAGGTTCCACGCGGGCGCCCGGTGATCTCGCAGCGGTTGCGCTGACGGGTCGGGCTCGCGTTGCGCGGCAGCTGCTGGAGCTTGAGGCGCGCCTCCATGCGCTCCTCTTCCGGCAGCTTCGCGTCATTGATGATGGCCTGGAGAGCCTTGCGCTTCGGCTGATATTTCTTGACGAGCGCCGCGCGCTTGAGCTCGCGGTTGATGAGTGCCAGTTTTGCCATTGTGTCAGGCCTTGAAAGGAAATTTGAACGCCGCCAGCAGCGCCTTCGCCTCGTCGTCGGTCTTGGCGGTGGTGGTGATGCTGATATTGAGCCCGCGCAACGCGTCGATCTTGTCGTACTCGATTTCCGGAAAAATGATCTGCTCTTTGACGCCGATGTTGTAGTTGCCGCGACCATCGAAGGAACGGCCGGAGATACCGCGGAAGTCCCGCACACGGGGCAGTGCCACCGTCACGAAGCGGTCGAGAAACTCGTACATGCGGGCACCACGCAGGGTGACCATGCAGCCAATCGGATAGTCCTGGCGGATCTTGAAGCCGGCAATGGCTTTCTTCGACTTGGTGACAACCGGCTTCTGACCGGCGATCTTGGTCATGTCGCCAACGGCATGCTCCATGACTTTCTTGTCGGCCACCGCCTCGGATACGCCCATGTTGAGCGTTACCTTGGTGATGCGAGGAACCTCCATGACCGACTTGAAGCCGAACTTCTTCATCAGGTCAGGGACGACTTTCTCTTTGTAGTGCTGCTGCAGACGTGCCATGTTCGTTGCCCTCGCTTACTTGGCGTCGACTTGTGCGCCGCTGGACTTGAAAATCCGCACCTTGCGCGCATCGTCGAGAATCTTGAAGCCAACCCGGTCGGCCTTTTGCGTGGTCGGGTTGAACAGCGCCACATTCGAAATATCAATGGGCATGGTCTTGTCGGTAATCCCGCCTGTTTGGCCCTTCATGGGGTTCGGCTTGGTGTGCTTCTTGACCAGGTTGATACCCTCGACCAGAACATGGGTCTCGTCCACACGCTTGAGCACCGTACCGCGCTTGCCCTTGTCCCGTCCGGCGATGATGATGACATCGTCGCCCTTGCGTACTTTTTCCATTACAGAACCTCCGGTGCCAGGGAGACGATTTTCATGAACCGCTCGGTCCGCAACTCGCGCGTCACCGGTCCGAAAATACGGGTACCGATCGGCTCCAGCTTGGCGTTCAGGAGCACAGCAGCGTTGCTGTCGAACTTGATCAGGGAACCGTCATTCCGGCGCACACCCTTGGCGGTGCGAACCACCACGGCGCTGTAAACCTCGCCCTTCTTGACACGCCCGCGCGGAGCCGCATCCTTGATCGAAACTTTGATGACATCGCCGATGGATGCATAACGGCGCTTCGAACCACCCAGCACCTTGATGCACATGACGGAGCGAGCACCGGTATTGTCGGCCACGTCCAGCCTGGACTGCATTTGAATCATGATTCACCTTTTTCCAACTTCTCCGACATTCACACGATGTGAATTGCGGTCAGTTTTGGAACCCGTCCGGGTTGATCTCAATGCGTCCGAAAACATAACCTGCGGCAAGCCGGAGGAGATTCCGGCACACCCCGACAATGCTGTCGGACCGCAGGTCGCGTCAACGAACGCGACAAAGCATTAAATGATAACGCGGTTTTATTCCCCGCGCAAGGATTTTTAGACCGTTTTTGCCTTTTCCACCAATCGAATCACTTTCCAAGCCTTGGTCTTGGAAATCGGCCGAGTCTCTTCAATCTCGACCAGATCGCCAGCTTTGAACTCGTTGGCTTCGCTGTGGGCGTGAAACTTGTTTGACCGGGTGATGTATTTGCCAATGGTGGGGTGCTTGACGCGACGCTCCACCAGAACGGTGACGGTCTTGTTCATCTTGTCGCTGACGACGCGCCCGGTCAACGTGCGCTTGAGCGCCGGCACCGGGGTAGCTGCTGTCTGGTTCATGATTTCAGGCCTTCTTCAGTTCTGCTTCGCGCCGTACGGTACGCGCACGCGCAATGTCGCGCCGGGTTTTCTTGATCTGACTGGTGTTGGTGAGTTGCTGTGTGGCGGCCTGCATGCGCAGGGAAAACTGCGCCTTGAGCAAATCGGCCAACTCCTTGTCCAGTCCAGCGCCATCCTTGGCGCGCAATTCACTTGCTTTCATTTTGTCAGGCTCCTACTTGGCGCGACACAAACGTGGTCGCGATCGGCAGCTTGGCTGATGCCAGGCGAAACGCTTCCCGCGCCAACGCTTCGTCGACCCCATCCATCTCATACAGCACCTTGCCTGGCTGGATTTCGGCGACGTAGTACTCGGGGTTGCCCTTGCCGTTACCCATGCGAACTTCGGCAGGTTTGGTGGAAATCGGCTTGTCCGGGAAAATGCGAATCCAGATACGGCCACCGCGCTTGATGTGGCGCGTCATGGCGCGACGGGCAGCCTCGATCTGACGCGCAGTCAAACGACCACGCCCGAGCGCCTTGAGACCGTATTCGCCGAAAGACACCTTCGCCCCGCGGGTGGCGATGCCTTTGTTGCGACCCTTTTGTTCCTTGCGATACTTGCGACGTGCTGGTTGCAGCATGATTACTCCTTGGTGCCGGCAGCCGCATCGGCGGCGGGCGCAGCCTTGCGGACGCGTTTGGCCGGGGCCTTGGCCGGCGCCGCTTCTCCGGCCGCGGGTGCGGGTTCGGGTTTTACGTCTTCCCCGGCTGGTTTACCAGCCCGCTTGCGGGGGGCCTTTGCTGCCGGACTGGCCGGTTTGGCGTCACCGTCGCGGGCAGCCGGGCGCGGTGTGCGGCGTGGCTTCTTGTCACCGGGGGTTTCGGCCTCTACTGGCGCTGCGGCGGGCTGTTCATTTTTCCCAGGTGTTTCACCCTTGTAAACCCATACCTTGATGCCGATCACACCGTAAGTCGTGCGTGCTTCCCCAAACCCATAATCAATGTTGGCACGCAGGGTATGCAGTGGCACCCGACCCTCGCGATACCATTCACGACGGGCGATCTCGGCGCCGTTCAACCGACCTGAAGACATGATCTTGATGCCTTGCGCACCCAGGCGCATGGCATTCTGCATTGCACGCTTCATGGCGCGTCGGAACATGATGCGCTTCTCAAGCTGCTGTGCGATCGAATCAGCAATCAACTGGGCATCGGTTTCCGGCTTGCGGATTTCTTCAATATTCACGTGCACCGGCACATTGAGCATGCGAGCCAGATCCGCCTTCAACGTTTCGATGTCCTCGCCCTTCTTGCCGATCACGACACCCGGGCGCGCCGAGAATACGGTAATACGGGCAGTTTTCGAAGGCCGTTCAATGAGAACTCGCCCCACGGAAGCATGCGCGAGCTTGCGGCGCAGGTACTCCCGGACACGCAGGTCTTCGCCGAGCATGTTGGCGAAATCACGACTGCCGGCATACCAGCGCGAAGACCAATCCTTGGTTACGCTAAGCCGGAATCCGGTTGGATGTATTTTTTGTCCCATCGTGCTTCCTTTACTTCTTGCCGTCGCCGACCGTGACAAACACGTGGCAGGTTTGCTTGCTAATGCGGTTTCCCCGACCTTTGGCGCGCGCTGTGAAGCGCTTCAACACCATGCCCTTTTCAACGTAAATGCTGCTTACCTTGAGCTCGTCGATATCGGCACCGTCGTTGTGTTCGGCATTGGCGATGGCGGACTCGAGCACCTTCTTGATGACGACGGCACCCTTTTTGGGGCTGAACGAAAGAATGTTCAACGCCTTTTCCACCGGAAGCCCACGGATCTGATCCGCCACCAGCCGGCCCTTCTGGGCCGACAAGCGTACGCCGCGCAGAGTTGCATTTGTTTGCATGGCTCGCCCCTTATTTCTTGCCCGGCGCCTTGCTGCCGGCAACGTTGGCCTTCTTGTCGGCCGGGTGGCCTTTGAAGGTGCGGGTCAGCGCAAACTCACCGAGTTTGTGGCCCACCATGTTCTCTGAAATGTACACAGGGATATGCTGCTTGCCGTTGTGCACCGCGATCGTGAGGCCGATGAAATCTGGCAGCACCGTGGACCGGCGAGACCAGGTCTTGATCGGCTTCTTGTCCTTGATTGCCTGCGCGGTCTCCACTTTCTTGACCAGGTGGGCATCGACAAACGGGCCCTTCTTGATTGAACGTGACATGTTCTATGACCCCTTACTTCTTGTGACGCCGCTGCACGATCATGACGTTCGTGCGCTTGTTGTTGCGGGTGCGGTAGCCTTTGGTCTTCGTACCCCACGGGCTCACCGGATCACGACCTGCTGCCGTGCGGCCTTCGCCACCACCATGCGGGTGATCAATCGGATTCATCGCTACACCACGAACAGTGGGCCGGATACCACGCCAGCGCTTCGCACCCGCCTTGCCGATCTGGCGCAGCGAGTGCTCACCGTTACCCACTTCACCGATCGTGGCACGGCACTCGATGTGTGCCTTGCGGATTTCCCCGGAACGCAGGCGAAGCTGCGCATAGGTACCTTCGCGCGCCAGGAGCTGAACTGATGCACCCGCAGTTCGGGCCATCTGCGCGCCTTTGCCAGGCAGCATTTCGATGCAATGAATGGTTGTTCCAACCGGAATGTTGCGGATCGGCAGGGCGTTGCCCGGCTTGATCGGCGCTTCCGAGCCGGAGATCAGGGTCGACCCCACTTCCACGCCTTTGGGGGCGATGATGTAACGACGCTCGCCATCGGCATAGCAAAGCAATGCGATATGCGCGGTACGGTTCGGATCGTACTCAAGCCGTTCAACCTTGGCTGGAATCCCATCCTTGTCGCGACGGAAATCGACGATACGGTACTGCTGCTTGTGGCCGCCGCCATGATGACGCATGGTGACGTGGCCGTTGTTGTTACGGCCGGCGTGCTTGGATTTGCTTGACGTCAGCGCATCCACCGGACGGCCCTTGTAGAGGTTGGGATTGACCAACCGGACCTGACCTCGCGTTCCCGGCGAAGTCGGCTTCATTTTGATCAGCGGCATGTTATGCGGCCTCCACGAGGTTCAGGTCGCTGCCTTCTTTGAGGCAAACGTAGGCCTTTTTCCAGTTACGGCGCCGACCATTGAAGCGGCCGAACTTTTTTTCCTTGCCTTTGACGTTCAGGACCTGGACCGAAGCCACTTCAACCTTCTGCTCCTTGAACATCGCCTCGACAGCGGCCTTCACATCGGCCTTTGTCGCATCAGCGGCAACACGAAACGCGATCTGACGCAGTTTGTCCGCCACCATGGTGCTCTTCTCCGAGACGATTGGAGCCAGCAAGACCAGCGGCAAACGGTCAGCGGTGTAGTTATTCAGGGTCATGCGAAGATCTCCTTCATCTGCTCCACTGCACCCTTGGTCATTACCACTTTCTTGAAGTGGACCAGTGAAACCGGGTCGGCATGCTTGGCCTCAACCACCGCAACATTGATCAGGTTGCGCGATGCCAGATAAAGATTCTCGTCAACCGAATCGATGATGAACAGCACCGAATCGAGCCCCATGCCCTTGATTTTCTCGGCCAGCAGCTTGGTTTTTGGCGCATCTACCTTGATCTCGTCGACTACAGCGATGCGATCTTCGCGCGCCAACTGGGACAGGATCGAGCACATACCGGCGCGGTACATCTTGCGATTCACCTTGTGCGCGAAGTTCTCCTCGGGAGAATTCGGGAAAATCCGACCGCCGCCCCGCCACAACGGACTCGACGTCATACCGGCACGAGCGCGGCCCGTACCCTTTTGGCGCCAAGGCTTCTTGGTGGAATGCTTGACTTCGGCGCGATCTTTCTGGGCACGATTGCCGCTACGGGCATTTGCCTGATAGGCGACCACGATCTGATGTACCAGGGCTTCGTTGTAGTCGCGCGCAAACACGGTATCGGGTGCCGCCACATTGCCAGCCGCCTGGCCTTGCGCGTTCAGAAATTTAAGTTCCATCTCAGGCACCCTTCACTGCGGGGGTGACCACAACGTGGCCGTTATCCGATCCCGGCACAGCGCCGCGCACCAGCAACAGACCACGTTGCGCATCAACGCGCGCAATCGTCAGATTCTGGGTCGTGCGGGTCACGTCGCCGAGATGCCCGGTCATGCGCTTGCCGGGAAAAACGCGACCCGGATCCTGAGCCATACCGATCGAGCCCGGTACGTTGTGCGAGCGCGAATTGCCATGCGATGCCCGATTCGACGAAAAGTGGTGACGCTTGATGACGCCGGCGTAGCCCTTGCCGATGGAGGTGCCTTGCACATCCACTTTTTGGCCTTCGGCAAACAATTCGACGCCAATCTTTCCACCGACCGAGTAGTTGCCCAATTGCTCAGCAGCAACTCGGAATTCCTTAAGGATGGATCCTGCTTCGACACCCGCCTTGGCGAGATGTCCGGCGAGCGGCTTGGATACGCGCGAGGCGCGGCGTTTGCCGAAGGCAACCTGAATGGCTGCATAGCCATCGGTATCAGGGGTCTTGATCTGGGTGACGCGATTGTCGGACACATCCAGCACTGTCACTGGAACGGCGTCGCCGTCAGCAGTGAAAATGCGGGTCATGCCGACCTTGCGCCCGACAAGGCCTACCCTTGTTGACGTGGTCATTATTCGCTCCTGCCCAGCTACGATTGGCTGGGGTTAAAAAATTTGCCGGGATTAAAAATAAACTCCAGGCAGCCAAACATTATAGCGCGGGTCGCCTAGCTTTGCAACTGTCGGCCCGATTTCCTTATTTACTGCAGCTTGATCTCCACATCCACACCCGCCGGCAAATCCAGCTTCATCAGGGCATCGACCGTCTTGTCGGTAGGATCCACGATGTCCATCAGGCGGAGGTGGGTACGCATTTCGAACTGGTCGCGCGAGGTCTTGTTGACATGTGGGGAGCGCAATACATCATAACGCTGGATTTTGGTCGGCAACGGCACCGGGCCCCGCACCACCGCACCGGTGCGCTTTGCGGTATCGACAATTTCCAAGGCAGATTGGTCAATGAGGCGGTAGTCGAACGCCTTCAGGCGAATGCGAATCTTCTGGCTTTGCATGATTTTTCCTTAAAGAACGAAGCGGCCGGGCTTCCGGCCACCGGGGTTTGACGCTTTCCTGATTACTCGATGACTTTAGCGACGACGCCGGCGCCGACGGTACGACCGCCTTCACGG
>CAYUEG010000109.1:0-13441 GCA_964443245.1 uncultured Burkholderiales bacterium
GGATGCTGCCGTTGCGAAGAAGGGCGTTGCGACGGCTCCGGTCCCGCCTTCGGATGCAGGCGTGCCGAAGGCGGGACCTGCACCTACGGGTTCGGAGGTAGCCGGTACGGCCGACCGGCCGGTCGCCAAGGCAGACGACCAGGCCAGTGCCAAGGCGGTCACGGGCGCTGCGGCGAAGCCCGATTCAAAGCCAGAGGCAAAGCCGACCGTGGCGTCAACCGAGGAGAAGGGTGACCAGAAGCGCGCTGCCCGCGAAGCCGCGGAGGAGAAACGTGCCGCCGCCATCCTGAACGCCGAGCCGAAGGAAAGCAAGGTTGCCAAGGCAGAGAAGAAAGCGGACAAAAGTGCAAAGGACGGCGCTTTTGCAGTTCAAGTCGGTGCATTCGCGACCCAGGAGAAGGTGCAGGAAGCGCGCGACAAGCTTCAGACGGCAAACCTGAAGACCTACACCGAAAAACTCGACACCAAAGATGGCGAACGTACACGTGTCCGGGCCGGGCCTTTCGGGACGCGGGAGGCGGCCGAGGCCGCGCGCGAGACCATCAAGGGTCTGGGATTCTCGTCGGCCACGGTGGTGGCGCGCTGACCGCTGTTCCCCATGACCGTCTTTGATTACGCTGTGCTGGCAATCGTGCTGGCATCGATTGCCATCTCCGTCTGGCGCGGCCTGGTGCGTGAGATCCTCTCGCTGATCGGTTGGGTGACGGCCTTTGTGGTGGCCAATCTGTTTACTGCGGATCTGGCGCCGCTGCTACCCTCTGCGCTCGGTCACCCGGTATTACGCATGATCGTGGCGTTTCTCCTGATTCTGCTGGCCACCATTCTGTTGATGTCCCTGATCAACTGGGCCATCCTGCGCGGCATCGCTGCAGCCGGTTTGCAACTGGCCGATCGTGGACTGGGCGGCCTGTTTGGCCTGGCCCGTGGGGTGCTGATCGTGATCGCGCTCGCACTGGTAGCCGGGATGACCCGCGCTCCCGAGTTTGCCTTCTGGAAAGAGGCGCTATTGAGTCCGCTGGTGGAGACTGCAGTCACGACGGTATTGCCGTTTTTGCCCGTTGATATCTCCAGCAAGGTAAAATTCTGACTGTTCAGTTCCGGTCCGGGATGCACTCATGTGCGGAATCATAGGCGTTGTATCCAGAACGCCGGTCAATCAGCTCCTGTATGACGGACTGCTGCTGCTGCAGCATCGCGGCCAGGATGCCGCCGGAATTGCCACGGCCAACGGCAAGACGTTCTACATGCACAAAGGCATGGGGCTGGTGCGGGACGTCTTTCGCACCCGCAACATGCGGGATTTGCCCGGCACGATGGGCCTGGGGCATTGCCGTTATCCCACCGCCGGTTCATCGAACAACCCGGCACTGGCGCAACCGTTTTACGTCAACTCGCCGTTCGGCATCACGCTGGTGCACAACGGCAATCTCACCAATACTGCCGCGCTGACACAGGAGATGTTCCGGCAAGACCTGCGCCACATCAACACCGATTCCGATTCTGAGGTCCTGCTCAATGTGCTGGCGCATGAACTGGAGAAGCACACGCGCAATTTCCGGCTTGATGCCACGGCCATTTTCCAGGCGGTATCGCGCGTGCACGAACGGGTCCGGGGCGCCTATGCCGTGGTTGCCATGATTGCCGATTACGGGCTCCTGGCATTTCGCGACCCGTTCGGGATTCGTCCCCTTTGCATTGGCAAGGCGGATTTTGGCAGCGGGCCCGAGTACATGGTGGCTTCCGAATCGGTGGCGCTCGAGGGACAGGGCTTTGTATTCGAGCGCGACATTGCACCCGGCGAAGCGGTGTACATCGATCTGGACGGCAATGTCATGTCGCAGCAGTGCGCGCCGAACCCGGCGTTGAATCCCTGTCTGTTCGAGTATGTCTATCTGGCCCGTCCGGATTCCCAGATGGATGGGGTATCGGTTTATGCCGCCCGCCTCAAGCTGGGCGAGTTTCTGGCCGAAAAAGTCAGGTCGCTGGGGTTGACGGACAAGATCGACGTGGTCATGCCGATCCCGGATTCTTCGCGGCCTGCGGCGATGCAGTTGGCACTGAAACTGAAGCTGGACTACCGTGAAGGGTTCATCAAGAACCGCTACATCGGCCGTACCTTCATCATGCCCGGGCAGGCGGTACGCAAGAAGTCCGTGCGCCAGAAGCTCAACGCGATTGGCGTGGAATTCAAGGGCAAGAATGTGCTGATCGTCGACGATTCAATTGTTCGTGGCACCACCAGCCGCGAAATCGTCATGATGGCGCGCGAAGCGGGGGCCAACAAGGTGTTTTTTGCGTCATCTGCGCCGCCGGTGCGATTCGCCAACGTGTATGGCATTGACATGCCCACGCGCCACGAACTGATCGCCAGCAATCGCAACGAAGCGGAGATTGCTGCCGAGATCAGCGCCGATGAACTGATCTTCCAGGATCTGGATGCACTCGAGCGCGCCGTGAAGGAACTCAATCCGAAGTTGACACATTTCGAGAACTCCTGTTTTTCGGGGAACTACATTACTGGCGATGTGACCACCGAGTACCTGTCCGGCGTGGAAACGGCGCGTGATGCGCAGCGGGACAATGGCGCTGCGGACGAGGATGAACCACAAATGGGATTGAATCTGGCCACTGCCTAGCGCGCTCCTGACGGTTCGAATTGCGCGGGCCCATCCATCGTCTGAAATCGGCTCCCAGAGCCATTCTGGGCCATAGGGTGAATTTTCGGTATACTTTGTTTGCGCCGATTTGAGCTTCAGCTTGCGGGCGCATGACAAATACGGCTAAAGCGAGTTGAAGAAATTCTTGAACCCGTTTCGGCGCCGCTAAGCTGAAGCGGGTTTTTCATTTTTGGGGCAGTTCATGAGTACAGACAAGGAAAACGGTTACGGTTTCGATACCCGCGCCGTGCGTGCCGGCCAGGCGCGCAGCAACTTCAACGAAAACTCGGAGGCGCTGTATCTGACCTCGAGCTTCGTGCATGAGAGTGCGGCCATCGCCGCCAAACGCTTCTCTGGCGAGCTCGATGGCAACGTTTACTCACGCTTTACCAATCCCACCGTCTCGATGTTTCAGGAGCGCCTGGCCGCTCTGGAAGGCATGGAAAGCTGTGTCGCCACCAGCTCAGGCATGTCCGCTGTACTCACCGCCGCCATGGCCTTGCTCAAGTCCGGCGATCACGTGATCTGCTCGCACAGCGTGTTCGGCAGTGTGATCACGCTATTCGACAAGAACATGCGCAAGTTTGGCGTCGACACCACGTTTGTTTCAGCGACCGACCCCAAGGCATGGGCCGATGCGGTCAAGCCGAATACCAGGATGTTGTTTGTCGAGACACCGGCCAATCCCACCATGGAGGTCTCGGACCTGGCTGCCTTGAAGCAAATTGCCACCAAGGCCGGTGCATTGCTGGTGGTGGACAACTGCTTTTGCACGCCGGCGATTCAGCGTCCGGCCGAGTTCGGTGCCGATATCGTGATCCATTCGGCAACCAAGTTCCTCGATGGTCAGGGGCGCATTGTCGGTGGCGCCGTGGTGGGCTCCAAGGCCTTGATCATGGGCGAGGTCTACGGATTTCTGCGCACCGCAGGCCCCTCGATGAGCCCGTTCAACGCATGGGTAGCCCTCAAAGGCATGGAAACCCTGTCGATCCGCATGGAGGCGCAGTCGAAGCGTGCACTGCAACTGGCGCGCTGGCTGGAGGCGCATCCGGCCATTGAGCGGGTGCTTTATCCGGGGCTCGAATCGCATCCGCAGTATGCCCTGGCAAAGCGCCAGCAATCAGCGAGCGGCGAGTTTCTCGCCGGCGCCGTCGTCTCGTTTGAAGTGAAGGGTGGCCGGGAGGCCGCATGGCGCGTGGTGGACAGCACCAGGATGATTTCCATCACCGCCAATGTGGGTGACACCAAGAGCACCATCACCCATCCGGCCAGCACCACGCACGGACGCATCAGCAAGGAAGCGCGCGAAGCCGCAGGGATTGGCGAAGGACTCCTGCGGGTCTCGGTCGGCCTTGAGAATGTGGCGGACGTGCAGGCCGACCTCGCACGCGGGCTCGCCTGAACCGTCTCGCGCCATCCGGGGTCGGGCCGGAAACCGTTGGTGGACAAGGGTTTTCGGCCTAACCCCCTTCAGGCAACAGCGCTAGTAGGTGTAGAAGCCCTTGCCGGTCTTGCGTCCCAGGTAGCCGGCGGCAACCATTTCCTTGAGCAACGGGGCAGGGCGGTACTTCGGATCGTTGAAGCCCTCGTAGAACACGTTCATTACCGACAGCATGGTATCCAGGCCGATCATGTCGGCCAGCGCCAGCGGGCCGATCGGCTGGTTGGTACCCAGTTTCATGCCGTTGTCGATGTCTTCGGCGGTGGCCAAGCCCTCGGCGAGCACAAAAATGGCTTCGTTGATCATCGGGCACAGGATGCGGTTGACCACGAAACCGGGGGCGTTGCGCACGCAAATCGAGGCTTTGCCGACGCGCTTGGCCAATTCTTCGGTGGCGGCGTAGGTGGCATCGCTGGTTTGCACGGCACGGATGATCTCCACCAGCGCCATCAGCGGCACCGGGTTGAAAAAATGCATGCCGATGAAATTGCCGGGGCGTGAGGTACCGGCGGCCAGTTCGGTGATCGAGATCGATGAGGTATTGCTGGCGATGATCACGTGTGGCGCGGCAATCGCGTCGATGTCCTTGAGAATCTTGCGCTTGAGCGCCAGATTTTCGGTCGCGGCCTCGATGATGAAGTCGGCTGCGGCCAGGTCCTGCTGGTTAGTGGTGCCCTTGATCAGGCCGATGGCCGTGGCTTTCTGGGCCTCGGTCATCTTCTCTTTCTTGATCAGGCGGTCGAGGCTGCCCGAAATGGTCTTGAGACCACGCTCTACCGCTTCCTGATTGATATCCTGCATGATGACGGCAAGGCCATTGACCGCGCAAACCTGCGCGATGCCGTTGCCCATTTGCCCGGCACCGATGATGCCAACAGTGTGAATTGCCATGGAAATGCTCCTGTGATGGTGTGATTCAGAGGTAATGGAGTTGTTCGCCCTGCGCATCGATGCGCAGGTAGCCGGCGCGCTGATCCCATGCCGGCAGCACCCAGCGCGTGCAATTGCGGCTGAACATCAGATAGTCGTGCCGGGCCGGACGATGGGTATGGCCGTGCACCATGCGGGTGGCGGCGGAATCGCGAAACAGGTTTTCCACCGCCCTGGCATTGGTATCCATCAGAATGGCTGCCTTGTTTGCCTTTTCGGCTTCACTCAAGCGGCGCAGATTTTCGACTTCCAGCCGCCGCTCGGCCAGCGGTCGCCTGAGGAATTCCTGTTGCCAGGAACCGGAACGCACCCTGGCGCGAAACTGCTGATAGGACTTGTCATCGGTGCAAAGCGTGTCACCGTGAAGCAACACGGTGCGCTGGCCATGCAGGTCGAAGCTGGTGCCATCGGCAAGGGCGGTCATCTGAGCTGCCTGCAGGAAGGCGGGCCCGACGAGAAAATCCCGGTTGCCGGCAATGAAAAACAGGCCGACGCCCCGGCGGGCAGTACTGCGCAATGCTTCCGCCACGGTTCGGTGCAGCGGCGCGTCCAGATCATCATCGCCGACCCAGTACTCGAACAGGTCGCCAAGAATGTACAGTGCATCGCCGCTGGCCGTTTGCTCCGACAGGAACGACAGCAGTTGCTGGTTTGGCGACGCGCGCTCCGGCGTGAGATGCAGGTCGGAAATGAACAGCGCGGCCATGGGGTGTCGTCGCGCCGCGGGCGGGCTGGCAGGGCGCGCTGGGTGCGTTAGAGCGCTTGTGCCTTGGTGATGATCACGTCTTCTACCGGTACATCCTGGTGCATGCCGCTGCGGCCGGTCTTGACAGCCTTGATCTTGTCGACCACGTCCATGCCCTCGACCACCTTGCCGAAGACACAATAGCCCCAGCCATTGCCGTTGGGGCTGGTGAAATTGAGGAAATCGTTGTTCTTGATGTTGATGAAGAACTGGGCACTGGCCGAATGCGGGTCGCTGGTGCGCGCCATGGCAATGGTGTAGAGGTCGTTCTTGAGGCCATTGACAGCCTCGTTGTCGATGGGCTCGCGAGTCGGTTTCTGCTTCATGCCGGGCGCAAAGCCGCCGCCCTGGATCATGAAGTTGTCAATGACGCGGTGAAACACCGTGTTGTCATAGTGACCGTCAGCAACGTACTGCAGGAAGTTGGCAACCGTCTTGGGCGCCTTCTCGGCGTTCAGTTCCAGCTTGATGTCGCCGTGATTGGTAGAGAGGAGGACCTGGCTCATGAATATTTCCTGGGGGTTGGGAGGCAAATGGGAAGGCGGTGGAAGGAAGCGTGCTTACTTGGCGGGGCCATCAAGCACGCGAATGCTTTCAATCAACACCGGCGTGTTTGGCACGTTCTGGTGGCCGCCGCTATTGCCGGTCGGGACAGCCTTGATCCTGTCGACCACGTCCATGCCTTTGGTGACCTTGCCGAACACGGTATAGCCCCACAGTTGTGGGGCATTGACCAGATTGGCGCGTGGCACGTTTTCATAGACGCGTCCCTGGTATTCGAAGCGGGGCACCGGATCACCCGGGGGGATGATCGTCGGGTTGAGGAAATCATTGTCTTTGGTGTTGATGAAGAACTGCGAGGTGGCCGAATGCGGGTCATTGGTGCGCGCCATGGCCAATGTGCCGACGTCGTTCTTGCCACCTTTGGCCATGGATTCGCGGCCCTCATGCTGGATCGGCAGGCGGGTTTCCTTCTGCTTCATGTCCGGCGTAAAGCCGCCGCCCTGGATCATGAAGTCGGGGATCACGCGATGGAAGATGGTGCCGTTGTAGAAGCCAGCCTTGGCGTACTGCACGAAGTTGGCCACACTCTTCGGCGCCTTGTCCGCGTGCAGTTCGGCGGTGATCACGCCCATGGACGTCCTGATTTCCACCGTTTGCGCGGCGGCAGCAGAGCAGAGGGCAAAGCCGGCGACACACACCAGCAGCTTGAAGGTTTTCATCTGTGCTTCTCCGGGTAAGTTGCGGGCCGCCATCAGGCATTGCCCTCATCAACAATTTTCCAGCGGCCGCCTTCCTTGATCCAGTACATGCGCTTTTTCATGGTGCCGGACAGGTTGCTTGATTTGTAGTCCTGATCGAATGTGACGACCACCATCTCCTGCTTGCCGGGATAGCGGAACATGCTGATGTTGGCCAGCGACAGCTTGATCCAGGACTTGGCGGCGTTGACCTGGCGCTTGCGTTCGCTCCATTGTTTCAGGTTCATGCCGTCGCCGTCGAACGCCTTGGCGTAGTGCGAGAGGTAAGCTTCCGTGTCCCGGCTCTCCCAATCGCGGCGCCACTGCTCGATTGCGTCCCGCAGGGCGACACGCTCGGAATTCCAGTTGTCGAGCGACAGCCATTCGACATCGTCGCTGATGATGACCGGCGTCAAGCCAACCTGAATCATCGGCCGCAGGATGTTCAGGTCGGCATTGGTCAGTGAGACGCAGCCGTCGGAGGAACGCGGGCCGCGCGAGAAGGTGTCGGAGGACGTGCCGTGCAACCAGATACCGGAGCCGCCGCGGCCATGGCGCCGGTCCCAGTCGTTCGGGTAGTTGATCGGAAACGCGGCATCGCCGTAGCGGTCTGCCAGCTTTTCCTTCGGCAGGCTGGCGGTGACGTGATAGACGCCGATCGGCGTCTTCTGGTCGCCCTCACGGAGCTTGTCAATGCCGTTCTTGCCGTGGCTCATGTAATAGTCCGCAACGAACCGTGGCTGGCCATTGACGTTCTCGTACACATACAGGCGTGATTTCTTGGTATCGACGACGACTGCATGCTTCTGGTCGGGGCGCAGTTGCAGCAGATAGCGCGGGATTTGATCCTTGGGCGGGCGTTCCCGATAGGCCTTGAGCCTGGCAACCGCTTCTTCGCGCAGGTCCCTGATGCGGTCCGCAGGGGCATTGGGAGCAGCACCCATGGTACGGATCGGCCGCGCGCGCGCCAGCAGCAGATCTCCCTTGATCAGGTGCGCCAGCCGGTAATTGGGCTTGGCGCTGATCAGCGCTTCGGTGCGGGCGAGTGCCTGATCAAACTTGCCGGCCTCGATGGATTGAAAGATGCCGGCCAGGGCATTCTCCACCTCCTCGGTGGAGGAGCGCTGCTGAGCGTAAGCCGGGACCGCTGCCAGTAAAAGTGCGACCAGGAGGGAGATGGCCGCGTACTGCCACTTCGTCAATGCCATCAACTGCCGCTTCTCTCGTCAACAATCAACCAGGCGCCATCGGTCTTGGTCAATGTCAGGGTTTTGCTGCTGTTCGCAGAGACAATGTTCGACTTGTAGTGCTGGCGGAATTTTGCAGTAGCGTTGTTGCCGTCAACCTTGACAGCCAGGGAATCGACACGTACCTCAATCTTGCTGGGTGCTTCAATCCGCTGACGGCGCTCGGTTTCCCACTCGCTGCGTGACTTTCCTCCGGGCACCTTGAAGGACTTGCCATAGCTGGCGAGATAAGCCTTGGAATCCTGTTTCGCCCACGCGCGTGCCCAGGCATTGACCGCCGCTGCGACTTCCGCTTCGTCGTTGGCTGGCTTGGCAGGGGGCGTGGATGCGGCAGGCGCTGCGGCAGCGGTGGTGGCAGCTGCGGCCGCAGCCGGTTTCGCCGCAGCCGTGGCAGGTGTCGGGGTTGGCGGAACGCTGGCACCCGGCAACGGCTTTACTGCCGCTTGGGCAGAGGGGGTACGGCCACGCGGTGCGCCGCTGCCGATCAGCTCCCTCGCCATGGCAAGCTTGTTGACCGCAGCAGGATTGTTGGAGTCAAGCTGCAACGCCTTGTCATACGCCTGGCTGGCCAGCTTTGCGTACACATCGCCCAGATTTTCGTGCGCCGTCGCGTAGGAAGGATGCGTGCGGATTGCCATTTCGAGTGATTGCCGGGCCTTCTCGTATTGCCCCTGTCCGGCAAACAGCACGGCCAGATTGTTGTACGGCTCCGGCAGTTCCGGGAAATCCTCCGTCAGCCGCGTGAAAAGCGTGATGGCTTCCTGGGTCTTGTTCTGCTCGGTCAGGATCAGTCCCTTGAGGAATCGCCCTTGCGCATCGCGTGGCTTGGTTGCCAGAAAGCTGTCGACCCGCTGCAACGCCTGATCCAGCTGTCCGCCGCGCAACAGCTTGCCGATATCGGCAATCTCGTCGGCCTGTACCGCACCGGCTGCGCAGACCAACGCCAATGCCGCACAAGCACGCGCAAAACCTGCAAAAGTCGGAAAAATCATCGTGATATACTCATTTCACTGAAAGTCGTACGCGAAGCGCAATGCCGTTCCCCCCAGTGGCTCCCGCCAGCAAAGGGGCCAGAGAAATCGTTGCGCGCAAGCCCATGATTTTACCCAATTTGGCGCTGCCCCACCGCCGCCGACCCCTCTCTCCGGCATTTTTTCTCGCCCCCGACGGCTGCGGCGCCAGCTGCCGCTGTTGAACATTCGAGGGTTGCCCCGCCGGTTGCATCGGCGGCACACATCACCCGGGCCCGTCACCGGCGCTTTCAGGGTATTTGGTCAAAACGAGCGGTAAAAGTTCAACATGAAAATCTTCAACACGCTGAAACGCGAAAAGCAGGAATTTGTGCCGATTGTCGCCGGCAAGGTCGGCATGTACGTGTGCGGAATGACCGTCTACGACTACTGCCACATCGGCCATGCGCGCGTGATGGTGGTGTTCGACATGGTGCAGCGCTGGCTGCGCACCTCGGGCTATGACGTGACTTATGTGCGCAACATCACCGACATCGACGACAAGATCATCAAGCGCGCCGTGGAAAATGGTGAAACCATCTCGCAACTGACCAATCGCTTCATTGGCTTCATGGACGAAGATGCCGCCGCACTTGGCGTGCAAAAGCCGGATCACGAGCCGCGCGCCACGCAGTACGTGCCGCAGATGCTGTCGATGATCGGCAAGCTGGAAGCCAACGGGCTGGCCTACCGGGCTGATGATGGTGACGTCAACTTCGCGGTGCGCGGCTTTGCCGGCTATGGCAAGCTGTCGGGCAAATCACTCGACGAGCTGCGCGCCGGCGAGCGCGTCGACGTCAACTCGACCAAGCGCGACCCGCTCGACTTTGTGCTCTGGAAGAGCGCCAAGCCGACCGAGCCTGCCGATACGCGCTGGGATTCTCAGTGGGGCGTCGGTCGTCCCGGCTGGCACATCGAATGCTCGGCCATGTCATCCGAGCTGCTCGGCACGACATTCGACATTCACGGTGGCGGAGCCGACCTGCAGTTTCCCCACCACGAAAACGAGATCGCGCAGAGCGAAGGCGCGAACCAGTGCACCTTCGTCAACACTTTCATGCACAACGGCTTCGTGCGCGTCGACGACGAGAAGATGTCCAAGTCGCTGGGCAATTTCTTCACCATCCGCGAGGTGCTGAAGAAGTATGACGCCGAGGTGGTCCGCTTTTTCATCCTGCGCGCGCATTACCGCAGCCCGCTCAACTATTCGGATGCGCACCTGGACGACGCCAAGGCATCACTGACGCGCTTGTACACGGCCCTGAAACCCTTGGTGGGAGCGGGTGTTGGGGTAGATGCGGCCAAGAGTATTGACTGGAGCGGCTCTCCACATGCCGCCCGTTTCAAAGAGGCGATGGACGACGACTTCAACTCGCCGATCGCCATCTCGGTCCTGTTTGACCTCGCCAACGAAGTCAACCGTACCGGCAGCCTCGACACGGCAGCGCAGCTCAAAGCGCTCGCGGGCGTGATGGGTTTGCTTGATCGTGACCCTCAGGCGTTCCTGCAGGCGGCAGGGGGTGATGCCGTCGGCCTCGCGCCGGATGCGATCGAAGCGCAGATCGCTGCGCGCAAGAACGCCAAACTGGCCAGGGACTTCAAGCAGGCCGACGCGATTCGCGCCGAACTGCTCGCGCAGGGAATCGTGCTGGAAGACAAGCCGGGTGGCGCAACGGAGTGGCGGCGCGCCTGAGTTTTTGCTATCTTGGCTGCCGGGGCGAATTCCCGAGGAGACAAACCATGAAAAGCGGCCTCGACCAGCTTTCAAAGTACGCCGAGTATCACCGTGACCGGCGCAACATTGCGACGCATCTCGTCGGCGTGCCGATGATCGTGTTCGCCGTGGTGACCCTGTTGTCGCGGCCCGGCTTTGAGGTTGCCGGCCTGCCACTCACGCCGGCCTGGATCACGCTGCTGATCGCCGGCTTGTACTACCTTCTGCTCGATGCCGCATTGGGTGTCACGCTGGTTGCGATCATTGCAGCGATGACCTGGGGTGGCGGGCAGATTGCAGCGATGAGCACGTCCGTGTGGCTGTCAACAGGCGTTGGGATGTTCGTGATCGGCTGGATCATCCAGTTCGTCGGGCACTACTACGAAGGCCGCAAGCCAGCCTTTGTAGATGACATCCTCGGCCTGGTGATCGGGCCGCTTTTCGTCTGGGCCGAAGTGGTGTTTTCACTCGGCATGAGGCAAGGCTTGCAGAAAGACATTGAAGCGCGCGTCGGTCCGACCCATGTGCGCGACATGAAAAAAGTCGCTTAGGAAACTGATCGGGGGCCATGTTTCCTGAAGCCCCCAAAATGCGACAGGCCGCCGAGAGGCGGCCATTTTTTTCGCCAGCGATCAAGCGCCGAAGAAATCCTTCATCTTGTCCATGAAGGACTTTTCCTTCGGACTGTGCTTGCCTGAATCCTTGCGGTTGATCTCATCAAACTCGCGCAGCAACTCCTTTTGACGCGCCGTCAGATGCACCGGAGTTTCAATCACGACGTGACAGTACAGGTCGCCGGGGGCGCTGGAGCGCACGCCCTTGATGCCCTTGCCCCGCAAGCGAAAGGTCTTGCCTGACTGGGTTTCGGCCGGGACCTTGATTTCGGCACGGCCATCGAGCGTGGGAATCGCAACTTCGCCTCCCAAGGCGGCAGTGGCGAAGCCGATCGGCATTTCGCAGTGAAGATCGTCCCCTTCACGCTGGAACACCGGATGCGGTTTCAGGGTCATCTGCACGTACAGATCACCCGGGGGCCCGCCATTCATGCCCGGCTCGCCGTTGCCTGTCAACCGGATGCGATCCCCTTCATCCACACCGGCCGGAATCTTGACCGACAGCGTCTTGTGTTTCTTGACCCGACCCGCACCGTTGCACGGCTTGCACGGATCGGACACCACCTTGCCGGTGCCGTGGCAGGTAGGGCAGGTTTGCTGAATCGAGAAAAATCCCTGCTGCATCCTCACCTGGCCGGCACCATTGCAGGTGTGGCAGGTCTTGGGCGAGGTACCGGGCTTGGCGCCGGTACCGTGGCAGACCTCGCACTCCTCGGCGGCCGGAATCCGAATCTGGGTCTCATGGCCGCGGGCGGCCTGTTCGAGGGTGATCTCCATGTTGTAGCGCAGGTCGGCGCCACGATAGACATTCGAGCCTCCGCGCTGGCGACCGCCGCCACCGAAGATTCCCTCAAAGATGTCGCCGAACGCATCGGCGAAGCCGCCCATGCCAGCGGCGCCAGGGCCGGCGCCGACCGAAGGATCCACACCCGCATGGCCAAACCGGTCGTAGGCCTGGCGCTTGCTGGCATCGGACAGCACTTCGTAGGCCTCTTTGGCTTCCTTGAATTTCTCCTCGGAACCTTTGCCGGTGTCCCCCTGGTTGCGGTCAGGGTGGTACTTCATCGCCAGCTTGCGATAGGCCTTCTTGATCTCGTCTTCATCGGCGTCCTTGTTGACGCCGAGAACCTCGTAAAAGTCACGTTTTGCCATCAATTGCTCTCATGCGGATAAACAACTCGGCCGGACCGAGCAGGGCGCGGGCTGCGCACACTCGAATCCGGCCACTGCTCGATCAGGCGCCGCGCGATGCTGCGGCTCACCAGGAGGACGAACGCCCAGCCCGCCCGGTTACGCCTTCTTTTCCTTCACTTCAGTGTACTCGGCGTCGACGACGTTGCCGTCATCGGCCTTGCTGTCGGCCTTTCCGGCGCCCGGGGCCGCGCCTGCCGCGCCAGCCGCAGCTCCTGCCTGGGCAGCCTGGGCATCGGCGTACATTTTCTCGCCGAGCTTCTGCGACACCTTCATCAGGTTTTCGGTCTTCGCCTCGATAGCGGCCTTGTCGTCACCCTTGAGCGTCTCTTCAAGCTCCTTGATCGCCGCTTCGATGGCTGCCTTTTCATCCGGCACCTTGTCGCCGTGCTCGGTGAGGGCCTTCTTCATCTGATGCACCATGGCCTCGCCCTGATTCCGGGCTTGCACCAGATCGATCTTCTTCTTGTCTTCTGCGGCGTTGGTTTCAGCGTCCTTGACCATGCGGGCGATTTCCTCCTCCGACAAGCCGGAGTTGGCCTTGATCGTGATCTTGTTTTCCTTGCCGGTTACTTTGTCCTTCGCCGATACATGCAGGATGCCGTTGGCGTCGATATCGAAGGTCACCTCGATCTGCGGCATGCCGCGCGG
>CAYUEG010000110.1:0-2258 GCA_964443245.1 uncultured Burkholderiales bacterium
CCAGCAGGATTTCCAGCCCGCCCCCGATGCACAGACCGTTGACGGCGGCGATCACGGGCTTGAGCAAGCCACGGCGCTGGGTCAGGCCCCCATAGCCGGAGGCGGGTTTGGGGGCGCGGCCCTGTGCAGCCATGGCTTTCAGATCGCTGCCGACGCAGAAGCTGCGTCCTTCCCCGGTGAGGATGGCGACGCGCAGTGACGGAGTCGCAGCGTAATGATCGAACAGGCTTGCCAGTTCGTGGTGGGCGCCCGGGTTGAGCGCGTTGAGCGCTTCCGGCCGGTTGATCGTGATCGTAAACAGGCCGCCGTCGATCTCGGCACGGCAGTATTGCAGGGCAGGCAGGCTCATGTCGGGCACTTGGGATGCAGTGGTATGGAAGTGGAGGAAGGATCGGGCCGAAGGGGGCTTAGCCCACCTTGGCGAGTACGTTGCGCGTGGCCTGTGCGGCCTGGCGCACCCACTCGGCCCAGCCCAGCACGGGTGCGCGCGTATCGCTCGGTGTCTCGATGCAGACCGGCAAACCGGCCGGCAGGTGCTGGAAGAGCGCGACCAGATCGAGTCCCCCTTCTCCCGGCAGCAACCGCTCGCAGCGTGCAGCGTGGATCAGGCCCTCGAAGGTGGGCGGGCCCTCTGCAGGGCCGTCGCAGATCTGCGCGTAGTGCAAGGTGTGGCGCGGCAGGGCGTCCACGTCTGCAAGCGTGTTGGGACCCCGGGCGAAATGCAGGGCATCGATCAGGATGCCGCCATTCGGCTGCGCGGCATCTTCAACGATGCGGCGTGCGGTGGCCAGATCCGGCGCATCGGTCCACGGCATGAACTCGAGGTCCGCCGTCATGCCATAAGGCGCCAGTGCCTCGCAAACCTTGACAAAGGCCGCGGTGACGCGCGCATGCTGTGTGTCATCGATTGCCACCAGCACGTGCTTTGCGCCGAGTGTGGCACCGGTCTCAAAAAAACCAGCAAAGGCGTGGATGTCGAAGGTCGGGCCGATACGCACCATCTCGAGGTCGACGATGCGCATGCCGGTGGCCTGCTGCGCTGCCAGGGTCTCGCGCAGCATTGCCGGATCGTCCATCAACCGATAAGCCAGGCCACCGGGTGCAGCCGGCAGCATGCGAACGCCCACACCATCCAGGCCGGCCTGCGCGGCCACGTCCATCAGTTGCGCCGGCGACAAGGCCAGCGCCGTGAGCGGGCCGAGCGAGAGTGGACGAGAGTCAGTCATGTGGGCAAGTGGACAGGTTGGCCGGTGGCGCCGGCTGTCAGTACGGCACGTGTGGCCTCGAGGGTTTTCAGGCCATCGATGCCGGAGCACAACGGCGCTTCCTTGCCTTCCGCCACCGCCCGCAGGTGGCGCAGTTGCAGGGTATAGGGGTTGCCGGTGTGGACCGGGGTGCGTTCCACGCTCAGGGCATCGTGCCAGCCGCGCGCACCGTGGTAGCGCCACACCTCCAGACGCGGCAAGGTGAGCGAGCCTTCGGTGCCGGAGAGGAAGTGGCTATCGATATCCTGGCGCGGGTAATGTGCCTGCTCACCGGAGGCAAGATCGTAGTTCCACGGTGCGACCACCGTATCGCTGACCGAGATCGTGCCCAGTGCACCATTGGCGAACTGCAACAGCGCGGCGGCAGTGTCTTCGACGGCAAATCCGCGTACCCGATTGGAAGTCATGGCTTGCACACAGACGATGTCGCCAAGCAAATGGCGCAGAAGGTCGATGTCGTGGATCAGGTTGATCAGGATGGGCCCGCCACCGGGCTCGCGCCGCCAGGTGGTATTGAAGTAGGGGTCCGGCTTGAGCCAGGTGGAGAGTGCCGTGGCCGACACCGGGCGGCCGAGTACGCCGTCCTCCACCAGTTGCTTTGCCTTGCGCACGATCGGGTTGTGGCGACGCTGGTGGCCCACCAGCAGCGGAACCTGGGCAGCGGCAGCCGCTGTGCACAACTGCCTGGCTTCTTCCACCGCATCGGCGATCGGCTTTTCCATCAGCGTGGGAAGGCCGCGGGCAATGCAGTCCAGGCCAATTGGCACGTGAGTGACGTTCGGCGTCGCCACGATCACGGCAGCCGGTTTGAGGGTGTCGAGCAAGGCCCGATGGTCGGCGAACCACGGCAGGTTGACGCTGGCGGCAAAGTCGCGCCCGGCATCGGTGGGGTCGGCGATGCCCACCGGCTCCACGTCAGCTGACGCCAGCGCATGGGCCACATGGGCGCGGCCGATCAGGCCGGCGCCGATGACCGCAATCGGCATGCGTGAA
>CAYUEG010000110.1:2358-7078 GCA_964443245.1 uncultured Burkholderiales bacterium
GAGAGGGCAGCACGCTGGCGGCCGATGTCCCCGCCGATACGCTTCGCTTCCCATGCCAGCAGGGTCGCGGCCGTCGCGTAGTACAACCCGCTGGCCGCTTGCCGTGCATGTTCCTGGTCACCAGCATGGGCCACTTCGCGGGCGAAGGCTTGCGCACGCTCGCGCGCCACGCGGCGCGCTTCATCGGCGCCGGCTTCCCGGTCCAGCACTTCCAGCGCCGTGTCGAGCGCTTCCAGTGCGCCTTCGCGCTTGATCGCACGCAGGACGTCTTGCGCGACGATGTTGCTGGTGCCTTCCCAGATCGAACCCAGGTGGGCATCACGCACCAGCCGGGCGTCGGGCCACTCCTCGATATAGCCGGCGCCACCGCGCATCTCCATCGCGTCGCCGGTGGCTTTGCGGGCATCGCGGCAGGCGCGGAACTTGAGCAAGGGCGTGAGGATGCGGACGCGGCGTCGTGCAGCCTCATCACCGGCATCGGCGGCTTCGAGTGCGCGCGCTGCGGCGAAGGTCATCGAGCGTGCGGCTTCCGCCACCAGCAGGATTTTCATCAGCTGGCGGCGTGCCAGCGGCATCTCGATCACGCGCTGGCCGAATGCCATGCGGTTGCGCGCCACGTGCCGCGCCTCGAAGTAGGCGCGGCGCATCAGGCCGGCAGCGCGCATGCCGTTGGACAGGCGCGACATGTTGATCATGTCGGCCATCTGCACGAAACCACGCGCTTCTTCACCGACGAGGTAGGCCACCGCGCCTTCGAGCCTGATTTCCCCGCTCGCCATGGAGCGTGTGCCCATCTTGTCCTTCAGGCGCACGATGCGATAGTGATTCCGGCTGCCATCGGGCAGGGTGCGGGGCAGCAGGAACAGGCCCAGGCCGCGCGTGCCGCCATTTGGTCCGTTGGCTGGAGAGGCGCTCCCAGAGCCGTTCTCCGGCCGTGCCAGCACCAGCGCCAGTTCGGCATCGGCATTCGAGCAGAACCATTTGTCACCGGTGAGCAGCCAGTGGTCACCGGCGCGGGTGGCGATGGTGGCGGTTGCGCCAACGTCGGAACCGGCACCCTGTTCGGTCATGAACATCGCGCCCTGGGCGTGAATGTCCATATCCTGCGAAGTCAGGCCCGGCAGATAGCGCGCCACCAGTTCCGGGCTGCCGAATTTGCCTAGGGTGCGCGCTAGGGCGTCCGTCATCGACACCGGGCAGCACAGGCCAAACTCGGCCTGCACGAACAGATAGGACACCGCGTACTTTACTGCCGGCGGCAACGGCGCATTCCAGCCGAACACGCCGGGGCGGTGCGACATGGCCGACAGGCCATAGTCGCCAAACGCCATGCGTTCCATTTCGACATAGGCGGGATGCTTCTCGATCCACTGCATGTCGATCCCGGTGCGATCGCGATGATGCAGGACAGGTGGATTGTGGTCGGCCGTGCCGGCGAGAAGATCGAGACGGCCCCCGACCAGCTCGCCAAGGCGGTCCAGATGCGGTTCCACGCAGGCAAACACGTCGGGTGACACGGAGAGCTTGAGCAGGGCCGCCAACGCCGGGTCGGCCCGGTAGGCATTGATGCCGCGCGAGTCCGGCAGGGCGCTGGCCGCACGCAAGGGCGGCTGCATCACCTGAGGGGCATTCATGCCAGCCTCCTGTCAGTCGACGCGGGCACCGGAGTCCTTGACGATCTTGCCCCACTTGGCGTGGTCAGACTTGATCACTTCCTGGAATTCCTCGGGCGTGCTGGTCCAGGGCTCGAAGAACTGGCCGCGAATCCGCTCGCGCATGGCTGGTGAGCGCATCACCTTGATCAGCTCGGCATTGAGCTTGGCAACAATCGGCTTGGGAATGCCGGCCGGGCCCATGATGCCGAACCAGAGATCGCTGCCGGCGCCGGAGTAGCCGGGTACCCCTGCCTCTTCCATGGTGGGAATCTCCGGCGCATAGGGGCTGCGTTTGGCGCTCGTCACCGCGAGTGCCCGTACCCGCCCGGCGCGTGCATGCCCCAGAGCGACGTTGGGAATGTCGTACATGAAAGTGATGTTGCCGGCCATCACGTCGGTGAGCGCCGGGGCACTGCCCTTGTAGGGGATATGCTGCATCGGCGCCCCGGTGAGGGTTTTCAGGACTTCGCCCGAGAGGTGGTTCGAGGATCCGTTGCCGGCGGAACCAAAGGTAACCTTGCCCGGATTGGCCTTGGCGAAATCGACCAGTTCCCTGACGGTTTTTGCCGGGTGGTTTGCGTTGATCACCAGCACGTTGATGTAGGAGACCGCCAGCGTGATGGGCGTGAAATCCTTCAGGGCGTTGTAGGGGATCTTGGCACCGTAGAGCGCCGGGTTGATCGCGTGGGTGCCGGTGGTGGAAAGGCCGATGGTGTAGCCATCCGGTGCCGATTTGGCCAAAAGGTCCATGCCGACGCCGCCGCCGGCGCCACCACGGTTCTCGATCACCACGGGCTGGCCCAGCGCTTCGGCGAGGCCCTGCGCCACGGCCCGCGAGAAGGTATCGGTCGGGCCGCCGGGCGGAAACGGCACGATCCACTTGAGCGGTTTGGTGGGCCAGGCCTGGGCCAGCGCACTGCCGGGCATGCCGAAAAGAAACAGGAGTACTGCGCCCGCAATCGCGGCCAGCGTACGCATGGAAAAGCAGGGTGGGTATTGCGTCGGATTCACGGCGTCTCCCGCAGGTCTAGGAATTGTTGTTCCTGTATTGTAGGGGGCGTCGCGTGGATCGGCCGTGCGCGGATGACCGATCCGGGTGGACCAACCGCCCTGACTGGCCCTGTTGACGCTGACATGTTGATTATGTAATATAACTAAAAAGAACACTCACAACCTTCCTCTCAAGGAGACAAATCATGCAAGACACTCGCTTCTCCCGTGGCCGTCGTTCGATGATCCAGGGCGCCGCCGGCGCTGCCGCACTCGGTGCTTTCCCGCTTGCTGCGCTGGCGCAGGCGATGCCGGAAAGCCTGCGCATCATCTGCGGCTTTGCTCCCGGCGGAACCTCGGACACGATCTCGCGCCGCACCGGCGACAAGATGGCCGGCACCTACGCGCGCAATGTCGTGGTCGAAAACCGCGCTGGCGCCGGTGGCCGCATCGCCATTGACGCCGTCAAGGCTTCCCAGCCTGATGGCACGACCCTCCTGCTCACCCCGGGCTCAATGCTGTTCATTTACCCGCATATCTACCGGCAGCTCTCGTACAACCCGTTTTCCGACCTGATGCCGGTCTCGACTGCCGCCAACATCGTGCACGGCCTGGCCGTCGGCCCGATGGTGCCGGAGTCGGTGCGCAATGTTGCCGATTTCATTGCCTGGTGCAAGGCCAATCCGAAGAGCGCCAACTATGGTTCTCCGGCGGCCGGCTCGACGCCGCACTTCATCGGCACCATGGTGGAAAAGGCTGCCGGCGTGCAGATGAATCACATCGGCTTCAAGGGCACGCAGCCGGCCATCGTCGACATGATGGGCGGGCAAGTACCTGCCGTGATCGGCCCGGACGGCGAGTTCCTGCCGCACATGAAGAGCGGTCGTGTGCGCATGCTGGCCACCTCCGGCCCGCGGCGCTCGCGCTTTCACCCGGACGTTGCCACTTTCACCGAGCAGGGCCTGAAAGACATTCAGGTCACCGAGTGGTTCGGCTTCTTCATGGCCGCCAGAACGCCGGCCGACACCGTCAACCGCGCCTCGGCCGCGCTGGCCGTGGCACTGCGTGACAAGCAGGTCGTCGACAGCTTTGCGCTGATGGGCATGGAAGCGGCACCGTCCACGCCAGCCGAGCTGGCCACCCGCCTGAAGGCAGACCACGACTTCTGGCAGCCCATCGTCAAGGCCACCGGCTTTACCGCAGATCAGTAAGCGCCGTCCCTGATGCAACGGAGAGCCGCTCCTGGAGCGGTTCTCCGGCCAGGTACCGATTCACCGGCGGCAGTTTCCGCCTTGCAAAGTCACGCCCATGTCCGCTCCGCAAACCGATCTGCAAGTCACGCGTGATGGCGAGATCGCCATCATCAAGCTCAACCGCCCGGCCAAGCGCAATGCCTTGTCCGACGCGTTGGTGTACGAATTGGGTGCCTGCATCGACGGTCTGGCCAAGGATGTGCGCGCCATCGTGCTGGCCGGCAATGGCGATCACTTTTGCGCCGGGCTGGATCTTTCCGAGCTGAAGGACCTGGATGCGGCAGATGGTGCCGAACATTCGCGCATGTGGCACCGGATTTTTGATCGCATTCAGTATGGTCGGGTACCCGTCGTGGCCGCGCTGCATGGCGCAGTGATCGGCGGCGGGCTTGAGCTGGCCTGCTGTGCGCATGTGCGCGTGGCCGAGCCCTCGACGTTTTATGCATTGCCCGAGGGGCAACGTGGCATTTTTGTGGGTGGCGGCGGATCGGTGCGCATTCCGCGTCTGGTCGGTGTCGCACGCATGACCGACATGATGCTCACCGGACGGGTTTACCGGGCTGAAGAAGGCGAACGCGTCGGCTTTGCGCAGTATCTGGTGGGTGCCGGCGAGGCCCTGCCCAAGGCGATCGAGCTGGCCCGGAAAATGGCCGGCAATGCCGCCATGACCAACTACGCGGTGATGCATGCCCTGCCGCGCATTGCCGAGGCCGGCCATGATGGCGGCCTCTTCCTCGAAGCCATGATCGCCGGCATTTCGCAGGCGGCACCGGAAGCCAAGGGCAAATTGCGCGAGTTTCTGGAAGGCAAGGCGAAGAAGGT
>CAYUEG010000110.1:7178-13039 GCA_964443245.1 uncultured Burkholderiales bacterium
ATCGCGCCGTGCGCTTCGGCGCGCGCGACACCACACTGGAACGCCGTGCGGACGGCACGCTGATCCTCAAGTCACCCCACCCGCTGGGGCCGGTCGATCGCTGCGTGTCCGACTGGCTCATCCGATGGGCGAACGAACGCCCCGCGCACCCGTTTCTGGCCAAGCGCGATGCGGCCAATCAGTGGGTCAAGCTCAACTACCGCGACACGCTGGCCCGGGTGCGTGCCCTGGGGCAGGCCATTCTGGACCGCAAGCTGTCGGCCGAGCGCCCCCTGGTGATTCTCTCGGGTAATGATCTCGAGCATGCACTGCTCGGCCTGGCTGCGATGCACGTGGGTGTGCCCTACGCGCCGATCTCGGTGCCGTATTCGCTGGTATCGAAGGATTTCGACAAGCTGCGCCACATTCTGGATTTGCTCCAGCCCGGGCTGGTGTTTGCGGCAGACGGCAAGGCCTTTGGCCCGGCGCTCGCAGCCACGGTACCCGGCAGCACCGAGGTGGTGGTGACGGCGAATCCCCCGTCCGGGCGCGCATCCACCCTCTATGCCGATCTGGTGTCCACCGCACCCACTGCGTCGGTTGATGCCGCCTATGCCGCGGTGACGCCGGACACGATTGCCAAGTTCCTCTTTACCTCCGGCTCTACCGGCAACCCGAAGGGCGTGATCAACACGCAGCGCATGCTCACCAGCAATCAGCGCCAGATCACCCACGCGCTGCCGTTCCTGGATGACGAGCCGCCGGTGTTTCTGGATTGGCCGCCGTGGAACCATACCTTCGGCGGCAACCACGATTTCTATTGCATGCTGTATCACGGCGGCACGCTGTACATTGATGACGGCAAGCCGGTGCCGGGGCAGATCGAGAAGACGGTGGCAAACCTGAAGGAAATTTCGCCCACCATGTACCTCAACGTGCCCAAGGGGTGGGAGGCACTGCTGCCGTTCTTTGATGCAGACCCGCAGCTGCGCGAGCAGTTTTTCGGCAAGGTCAAGGTGCTGTTCTACGCCGGTGCCGGCCTGTCGCAGCATGTGTGGAACGAGCTGGAGCGCCTGAGCGTGGCGACCTGCGGTGAACGCATCCCGATGATCACCTCGCTGGGTGCCACCGAAACCGCACCCGCCGTGCTGTTTGCCAACTGGATTCTTCCCAAGGCCGGCAATGTCGGCCTGCCGTTGCCCGGGCAGGAGCTCAAGCTCACCCCCAACGGCGACAAGCTGGAGATGCGCGTGCGCGGCCCCAACATCACGCCCGGCTACTGGAAGGCCCCTGAGCTGACCGCCGCGGCCTTTGATGAAGAGGGTTTCTACAAGATGGGCGATGCGCTCAAGCTTGCGGACCCGGCCGATGCCGGCAAGGGCCTGCTGTTCGATGGCCGGGTGGCGGAGGATTTCAAGCTCGCCACCGGTACCTGGGTGAGCGTCAGCGCCCTGCGCGCCGAGCTGATCGCTGCGGGTGCCCCCCACCTGCAGGACGTGGTGATCACCGGGCATGACAGGGATGATGTCGGTGCGCTGATCTTTCCGGCTGTAGATGTATGCCGCAGACTGGCCGGCGCCGCTTTGCCGGCGGATGCGCCGATGCAAGCCTTGCTGGCCCACCCGGCCGTGCGCGCGGCGTTTCAGGCCACGCTGGACCAGCTGGCTGCAACATCGACCGGCAGCGCCAACCGCATCGCCCGCGCCATGCTGATGGAACAGCTGCCTTCGCTGGATATGGGCGAAGCCACCGACAAGGGATCGCTCAGCCAGCGCATGGTGTTGAAGCACCGCGCTGCGCTGGTTGAAGAGATGTATCGTGATGAGCCATCGGCGCGCACCCTGATTGCACGCCGCCAGAAATAGGGAAACGCCATGTCAAAGAAGATGGATGTAGATGCGCTGATTGCGATTGATATTCACACCCATGCAGAAACCTCGACGCGCATGCTGCCCGACGAGGCCGAAGCAGAATCGCTGGAAGCGCGCGGGCGCTACTTTCGCTACGAAGTCAAGCATCCGACCATCGCGCAGATGGCGTCGTACTACCGTGAGCGCAAAATCGCTTTCGTGGTCTTCACCGTCGATCACGAGCGCGGCATGGGCATCCGCCGGATTTCCAACGAAGAGGTGGCCGAATCGGCTGCCGAGCATGCCGACATCTGCATTCCGTTTGCGTCCATCGATCCGGCACGGGGCAAGATGGGCGTGCGCGAGGCGCGCCGCCTGATCAAGGATTTCGGCGTCAAGGGCTTCAAGTTCCACCCGATCATCCAGGGCTTCTACCCGAATGATCGTGACGTCTATCCGCTTTACGAAGTGATCGCCGAAGCCGGCCTGCCGGCGTTGTTCCATTCGGGGCAAACCGGCATCGGCGCCGGCATGCCGGGCGGTGGTGGCCTGCGGCTCAAGTATGGCAACCCGCTGTACCTCGATGATGTGGCGGCCGACTTTCCCGACATGCCGATCATCTCGGCCCACCCCGGTGTGCCATGGCAGGACGAGCAGCTCTCGGTGGCGACCCACAAGCCCAATGTGTACATCGATCTTTCCGGCTGGTCGCCGAAATACTTCGAGCCCAAGCTGGTGCAGTACGCCAACAACATGCTCAAGCACAAGGTGCTGTTTGGCAGTGACAATCCGGTGATCCTGCCGGATCGCTGGATCGCCGAGTTCGACAAGCTCTCGATCAAGCCTGAGGCGCGTCCACTGATCCTGAAGGAAAACGCCGCGCGGCTGCTGAAGTTGAAGTAAGCCCGGCTCGGTAAGCCCGGCCCGTTTTGACGGACAATGCGGCCTCTCGTCATTTCACCTGTTGAGACATGAGCCGCATTGTCACCACCGACATCCACGTCAATTTCGGCGATTGCGATCCCGCCGGGATCGTCTTTTTTCCCAATTTTTCGCGCTGGATGGATGCGGCGTCGCTGAACTTCTTCGTCGCCTGCGGCGTGCCGGTCTGGAGTGAACTGGTCAAGACGACCGGCATCATCGGCACACCGGTCCTCGAGATCAACGTCAAGTACGTGAGCCCGGCCAAGTACGGCGAGACCATCCGCATTGCCACCAGCATTGCCGAGTGGCGCGAAAAGGTGTTCGTGCAAAAGCATGTGGTGACGCGTGGCGACACCTTGCTCTGCGAAGGCACCGACGTGCGCGCTTTCGTCACCAAACATCCGCATGACCCGGATCGCATCAAGGCGATCCCGGTGCCGGCGGATATCAAGGCCATGTGCAGCTGAGTGCTGTTAACCCACTTTTGACCGGGAGAAGAGGATGAACGTATTCAGAAACTGCCTGTGGTCCCTGACGCTAGCACTTGGCGTGGCGGGCATGCCCGCCCAGGCCCAGAGTGACTATCCGAACAAGCCCGTACGCATCATCGTCACCTTCCCGCCCGGCGGCAGTTCGGATGTGGTGGCGCGCCTCCTTGCCACCCGCCTCACGGAAAAAATGGGGCAGCAGGTGCTGGTGGAAAACCGGCCGGGTGCCGGTGGCAACATCGGCCTGGCGGCGGTCGCCAAGGCCGCGCCCGATGGCTACACACTGGGCGTCGGTGCAGCAGGCGGGTTGGCCGCCAACGTGAGCCTGTATCCCAACATGCCCTTCGATCCGGCCAAGGATTTCAGGGCGGTCAGCATGCTGGTGGCGATTCCGTTCGTGATCGTGGGGCACCCCTCGGTACCGGCCAAAACACAGCGTGAGCTGATTGCGTTGGCCCGTTCGCAACCCGGGAAGTTGTCGATGGGGCATGGCGGCAACGGCACGGCCATGCACCTCAGCTCGCAACTATTCGCGCAGATGGCGGGTGTCAAGTTCAACGAGGTGGCCTACCGCGGTTCCGGCCCGGCCGCGGTGGATGTCATGGGCGGGCAGGCCCAGCTCGCGGTGGTCGACCTGCCGTCGTCGCTCCAGCATATTCGCGCCGGCAAGCTGGTGGCCTATGCGGTGACGAGTTCGAAGCGCCTGTCCCAGCTTCCGGACGTTCCGACCGTGGCCGAGGTCGATCTTCCCGGGTTTGAATCGATCGGCTGGTTCGGCCTGGTGGCACCTGCCGGCACTCCCGCAGCGGTGGTGGCGCGCTTGAATGCCGAAGTCAATGCGGCCCTCGAAGACGAAGGTTTCAAGACCAGCATGCGCAACGTGGGCGCCGATCCGCCGCCGCCCGGCACACCGGAAGCGTTCGATGCCTTCATCAAGTCCGAGATTGTCAAATGGGGCCGGGTCATCAAGAACGCCGGCATCAAGCTGGACTGACCATTCATGCGGAAACGCCATGCCCGCGTTTGATGCCGACGTTCTGATTGTCGGCGCCGGCCCCGTCGGCTTGACGCTGGCGATGGATCTGGCCGCGCGCGGCGTCCAGGTCATCATGGCCGAAATGCGCAGCTATGGCGAGTTGCCGAGCGTCAAGTGCAACCATGTGTCCGCCCGCAGCATGGAACAGTTCCGCCGGCTGGGCGTCGCTCACAAATTGCGCGCGGCTGGCCTGCCGGAGGACTATCCGAACGACGCCGTGTTCCGCACCTCGGTGACCGGCGTGGAGTTCGCCCGCATACCGATTCCCTGCCGGCGCGATCGTTATACCGACACCAGCGGCCCGGACGGTTGGTGGCCCACCCCGGAACCGCCGCACCGCATCAACCAGATCTACCTCGAACCGATCCTGCAGGCGCATGTGGCGGCGCTCCCCGGCGTCAACTTGCGCAACCGCACCCAGGTCACTGGGTTCACGCAGGATGCCGAGGGTGTGAGCGCGGAGCTGCTCGATCTGGAGCGCGGCGCCCGAAGCGTGGTGCGGGCGCGCTATCTGGTCGGCTGTGACGGCGGCAGTTCGGCGATCCGCACCGCCATGGGCATCCGGCTCGAAGGCACCGCCGTGATTCAGCGTGTGCAATCGACCTATATACGGGCGCCCCAGTTGCTGGGCATGATTCCCGGCAAGCCTGCCTGGGGTACCTACGCCGTCAACACGCATCGCTGCGGTACCGTGTTCGCCGTCGATGGGCGCGAGACCTGGCTGATCCACAACCACCTCAACCCGAGCGAACCGGAATTCGATTCGGTGGATCGCGACGAATCGATCCGCCACATCCTCGGTGTGGGTGCCGATTTTCAGTACGACATCATCAGCAAGGAAGATTGGGTCGGGCGCCGCCTGGTGGCACCGCGCTTTCGCAACGGACGCGCCTTCCTCGCGGGGGACGCCGCCCACCTGTGGGTGCCCTATGCCGGTTACGGCATGAACGCCGGCATTGCCGATGCCACGCATCTTGCCTGGCTGCTCGCGGCGCGTATTGCGGGCTGGGCGGAGGAAGGCATTCTCGATGCCTACGAAGCAGAGCGCCAGCCGATTACCGAGCAGGTCTCGCACTTCGCCATGGATCATGCGCAAAAGATGATTCGTGCGCGCGGCGCCGTGCCGCACAACATTGCAACGCCGGGCCCGGAAGGGGAGGCGGTGCGGGCCGAAACCGGGCGCGCCGCCTATGAGCTCAATGTGCAGCAGTTCTGCTGCGCCGGCCTCAACTTTGGCTACTACTACACCGGCTCGCCACTCATCGTGGCGGATGACGAAACGCCACCGCCCTACACCATGGGCAGCTTCACGCCTTCCACCGTACCGGGCTGCCGCGCCGCACACTTCTGGCTGGCGGATGGCCGCTCGCTGTATGACGCCTTTGGCCCCGGCTACACGCTGCTGCGCTTTGATGCGGCGGTGGATGTGAGCGCCCTGATGGGTGCGGCGCGGGCGCGCCATATGCCGCTCACCGTGCTTGACCCTGCCGCGCGCGACGCCGTGCCCCCCGAATACCGCCACAAGCTTGTGTTGTGCCGTGCGGACCAGCACGTGGTGTGGCGTGGCGATCAACTGCCCGCGCA
>CAYUEG010000111.1:0-12953 GCA_964443245.1 uncultured Burkholderiales bacterium
CAGCTTCCGTCAGGGGCGTATCGCACTTCGGATCCGGCAGCGCTGTGTCGTAGAGCGGAACTACCGGTGCCTCGACTGCTGAAAGATAACCGCGCAGGATGCCGTAGCCATCCAGATCGAAAACACGTGGCGTCGTTGCCGCAAGTTCCAGTGCGGCGTCCATCGTGCGCACCGTACCCAGATGGCACCACTGGTCCACCACATGCCATTCCTCGCGCAGGAGGTCGGCACTTTTCTCGATGATGGCAATCGCCCCGGGCCAGGGCCAGGCCTGCAGTCGTTTCGGTTCCAGCGCTTCGAGCACACGTTGGTGGTGCGCTGCTCGGGACTCCAGGTTCACGCAGGCGCCCTGGCACTGTTGCAGCTGATAGGCAAAGCAGGCTCCGCTGCCACGTTCAAGGCCGAGTGTACGGGCGCATAACCTGGCTTCGACGACCGCTTTGAGGAGGTAGGTGCGTGCCGATGTGCGTGAGCTGAAGAGGCCATAGTACTGGCCCAGCTCTTCAAGCTTGACCTCCGAGGAGCCAACGTACAGGGGCTGCAGCGTCTCCTCGTCGAAGCGTACCGCGGTCCAGCCGGTCTTGCGCCGCAGCTTGACGTTGTAGGCCGGCATGCGTTCCCGCACCCGGCGGGCTTCGAGCAGGAGGGCGCCCAGCTCTCCCGCCGTCTCTTCGATCTCAATGCGCCGGAGTTCATGCGACAGGCGCAGGTCGGTCTCGGACCGGTAGTCATTCGAGAAATGGGCACCGATCCGCTCCTTCAGATTGATCGCCTTGCCGATATAGAGCGGCAGGGGATTGAGGCCGAAGAAGCTGTAGACGCCGGGGCGCTCAGGCAGGTGCGTGAGGGCGTCCGGCTCCAGATGTACCGGCATGCTTGGGCGCTTGAGCAGCCTGGCGAGTGTGGCATCGAAGGTTGCGGACTCGGTTTCGCCTTGCCATTGCCGGAACAGGGCGAGGATGGCCTGGGCATCACCCAGTGCGCGGTGCCGCTCCACGCCCGAAATCCGGTGGCGCTCCATCAGGGTATCCAGGTTGTGTCTGGCATGGTGCGGGTACAGGGCACGAGACAGCCTCACCGTGCAGAGTGTCCGCGCGGAAAAGGTTTGGCCCATGCGGCCGAATGCGGCCTTCAGGAAGCCGAAATCGAAGCGCGCGTTGTGCGCCACCATGACCGCCCCCTCGATGCGCCGCGCGAGTTCGGTTGCGATCGCTTCGAACGGCGGGGCCTCGCGCACCATCTCCGGCGTGATGCCGGTCAGGCGCTGGATTTCAACCGGAATCGGCACCCCCGGATTGACCAGGGTGCTCCAGGTATCGGTGACGACATCGTCTTCCAGCCGGATCAGGCCGATTTCGGTGATGCGGTCTTCACGGGCCGAGCCGCCGGTGGTTTCAAGGTCCAGAAAGACCCAGGAGGTCATGGTGCACGCCGCAACAAGGAATATATATGAATATACAGCCTTTCGCGGCGTCGCGGCGTGTTACTCGATGATCGGCAAAACCTCGATGGTGTATTCGTGCCGCAGTTTGCGCTGGAGCACCGGGTCTTCCATCTCCATGATGAAGCGGTGCGCCGGGCGCACGCCGCCGATGGCCGGGAAGGTGCCGCAAAACATCACGGTGCCGACTTCAAGGGCATTGGCGCCGGCGAAGCCGGTAATCAGATCCTTGGGCGGCTTGATCATGGCCATCGTGCCTTCCTGGTAGAGCACCGGTTTGGCACCTTCGGCCTCGACGATCCAGGAACGCAGGATCAATTGGTCGCAGTGGTCGGCGATTTCACGGCAATCCCAGAGCGTGCGGCCAACCAGCTTGGGGCACAACTGCTTGGAAAGCGCGACAGAAATGGTTTCGGCCTTGCGGTCGGTGTGGTCCGAACCCAAGCCGAGCCAGAGGCCGTCACGCATGGAGTACAGGACGGGTTCCACCTCGCCCGAGGTATCGGGCCCCAGCACTTGCACCTTGTCGAACTGGCTCAGGCGCCCGGCCGCCACGCGGTAGTACACCGGCATCGCAGAAGGACGTTTGACGCCCAGCGCCTCCAGCTCACGCACATGATGTTCCAGCGCCCGTGTATCGCGCCCGGTCCAGCCGGCGATCACCAGATTGGCTGGTGCGAAGTCGAACGCGTTGGGCGAAAGCGTCGAGAAACGGTGGAATCGCAGTTCCTGTGGCATGGCGTCTCAAAGCGGGAAGATGGCGCATTGTAGGCAAAATCCCGCATGCTGTCAGGGTTGTTTCCCGTCACCTTGCGAGGGAGGGGATGCTGCGGGGGCAGGCCGGGAGAACAGCAGGGCCAGGCCGGCCAACACCAGCGCGCAACCGGCAAAAACCCCGGCCGTTACCGCTTCGCCCAGAAAAAGATGGGCCCAGAGAATGCCAAACAGCGGAATCAGAAATGTCACCGAGAGGGCGCCAATCGGGCCGGCCAGCGTCGCCAGGCGGTAGTACAACAGGTAGGCGAATGAGCCGCACACGAGGCTGAGCACCGTGATATTGATCAATACCGAAGGCGTGTAGCTGGCCGTGGCGGGACCGCTCCACATGGCCGGCAGGAACACCAGCGCGGCCAGCATCTGGCTGCCGCCAGCGATGGCGGCCGGTTTCGCATCGTGCAGCTTGAGCTTGATGTAGACACTGCATGCCCCGTAGCAGACGGTGGCGGCTATGCACGCGGCCATGGCCAGCAAGGTCTGCTGATTCAGCTCCACCGGGCCGGCGCGGGCGATCAGCGCCACGCCGGTCATCCCGAGAGCGAGCCCGGCCACCTTGCGCCACGTCAGGGCGTCCTTGAGGAACCAGGCACTGAAGAGGGCACCCCACAGCGGGGCCAGCGAATTCAGGATGGCCGAATAGGAGCCGGGAATCGAGAGCGCGGCGTAGGCGAACAGCGAAAACGGAATCGCGGTATTCAGAAGGCCGATGAACAGGTAACGCCGCCAGAACCGCTTCCATTGCGCATCAAACCCGCTGATGAGGAACCAGAGCATCAGGCCGGCGCCGCCAAGCAGCATGCGCGCCTCGGCTGTCACCAGAGCGCCGATGTTGGGCGCGAGGACGCGCATGAAAATGAAGGACGCGCCCCAGATCGCCGACAGCAGCAACAACTCGAGGTACAGGCGGGGCGTCATGCGTGCGGGGTGTGGGGCCGGGCCGCTTCAGTCACTGGCTGCTTCCGGACCCGAAAAGCGGGGGCGCAGAGAGGACGCCGATGGAGCGGAGCCCCCGAACCGGGCTCAGCGCGCGACCGGCGGGTAGTACTGCGGCGCTTCGCCACGCTCATGCATGCCGTAGTCGCGCTCGACTTCGCCAATGCGAAAGCGATACGCAGGCGCACCGACACGGCAATTCTCGGTGATCTCGAGCGCCGTCGGCAGGTTGGGCACGGTGAACAGATGGGCGAATTCACCCTTGCGGTTGATGCTCTCGAAGGCTTCGTGCGTCACGCCGGCGGGCGCATCCAGTGTCGCGCTGGTCGATTCGGCGAGCACCACGTAACGCGGCGGCCTGGCGCCGGGATCGTTGTAGGCCGAGAGGCGCTGCGGCTGCCAGGCGGGCTTGCCCGGCTGTTCCTCGCGGATCACCTCGGCCACGCGCAGCCGGTAATCGGAAAACACGGCGTTGCGTCCCGCTTCTTGCGTCTGGTGATGCGCTTCATGCACACGCCATGCGGTGAGGGCGGCTTCGTCGCGCCATATCTGGCAGGAAAGCAGGGAATCCGGGCGGGCCAGGTTGCGAAAGCGATCAATGAACAGGCAGCCCCCCAATGCATCGAGCTTGGGTTTCAATGCGGCCGCCATCGCCAGATAGCGATCCATCTGACCCGGACAGGGAGTGACTTCAAAGAAGAGGGCGAGCATGAATGGATTGTAGCGCCGGAAGTCTCCCGGGGTGGTGTGCCAGTTGTCGGGAAGTCCGGCGCGGCCGGGACCTCGGACGCCATGACCAGCCGGTACAATCGGCCACCTTTCCCACTGAAAAATTTCGATCATGCGCCTGACCCATACCGCCTCCGGCATGTATGTCATTTCCGCCACGCCGTTTACCGAGCAAGGGGCACTGGACCTGGAATCGACCAGCAGCCTGATGGACTTTTATGCCGGCTGCGGCGTGACCGGCATGACCATTCTGGGCATCATGGGCGAAGCCCCCAAGCTGGCGGGTGACGAGAGCATGCAGTTCGTCAAGGCCTGCCTGGCGCGCGCCAAGGTGCCGATCATCGTCGGGGTGAGTGCGGCCGGCCTCGACAATCTGGTGGCGTTTTCGAAGAAGGTGATGGATGCCGGCGCGGCCGGGGTGATGGTCGCGCCGATTGCCGGGTTGAAGACCGACGAACAGACCTACGCTTACTTCGAACAGGTGGCCAGGGGCCTGGCCGGCATTCCGTGGGTGTTGCAGGATTACCCGGCTGTGACGACGGTGTTCATGTCCACGCCTTTGATTGTCAAGATGATTGCCGACTTTCCGGACATGGTGATGCTCAAGCACGAGGACTGGCCCGGCAACAACAAGATCACGCGCCTGCGCGAAGCCGAGGCGGCGGGGGGACGACGTGTCTCGATCCTGATCGGCAATGGCGGTGCGCACTACACGCAGCTGCTCGCGCGGGGCGTCGATGGCGCGATGACCGGTTTTGCCTATCCCGATTACCTGGTCAAGACCCGCGATCTGTTCATGGCCGGTCAGCACGATGCGGCCGAGGACGTGTTCGATGCCTGCCTGCCGCTGCTGATGCAGGAGTTGCAACCCGGCATGGGCCTGGCCGTGCGCAAATATGCGCTGATGAAGCGCGGCGCCATCAAGAGTGACAAGCTGCGCGCCCCCGGGCCGAAGCTCAATGCCCAGGATCGCGCCGAAGTCGAGCGCCTGATGGCGCGCATCGAGCGCCGCGTGGCTGCAGTGCGTTGATCACTCGATGTGGTGATCCTGCCTTCGCGTTCACATCCATGAGCAAGCCAACGGAGACAAGATGAAACCTTCTCGTCGCAAACTGCTGCTCGGTACTGCGGGCCTGGGTGTCACGATGCCGCTGGCCAGCCTGGCCCAGCCCGCTTACCCGACCCAGCCGGTCAAGATCATCGTGCCGTTCGCGCCCGGTGGCGGCTCGGATTTCATCGCGCGTTTCATCGCCGACAAACTCACCAAATCGCTGGGCCAGTCGGTCCTGGTGGACAATCGCCCCGGTGCCGGCGGGCTGCTCGGTATCGAACTGGGGGTGAAGGCGCCGGCCGACGGCTACACGTTCATCCTGATCGCGTCGAGCTATGCGGTCAACCCGTCGATCTTCAAGCTCAAGTTTGACCCGCTCACCGATATCACGCCGGTGGCGCAGATCTCGCAGGGGCCGATGGTGCTGCTGGCCAATCCCAAGCTGGGCGTCAAGACCGTGAAGGAGTTGATCGAACGTGCCAAGTCCAAACCGGGCGAGATCACCTTTGCCTCGGCCGGTCTGGGCAGCGTGACACACATGGCAGGCGAGTATTTCGCCAGCATGGCCCGAATCAAGCTGACGCATGTGCCCTACAAGGGCACCGCGCCGGCGCTCACCGACACCATTTCGGGCCAGACCAACGTGTTCTTCTCCAGCCCGGCGTCGGCGCTTTCACACGTGGAAGCCGGAAAGCTGGTGGCGTTGGGCGTGACCACCGCCAAACGCGCGACCGGTGCCACGTTCTCGAAGGTGCCGACGATTGCCGAAGCAGGCCTGCCCGGTTATGAGGCCGTGTTGTGGCACGGCCTGATTGCGCCCAAGGGTGTACCCAGACCCATTGTGGACCGCATCAACAAGGAAGTCGCCAATGCCCTGGCGAACAAGGAGGCGGTGGAGAAACTGGAAACCGATGGCGTGGCGCCCGCCGGAGGATCGGCCGATCAGTTTGCCGCCCTGATCAAGAACGACATCGCCTTGTGGAAGAAAGTGGTGACCGACGGCAACATCAAGGTCGAGTAACCGAGAGCTGAAAGCGTTGGTGGAAACGGCGGAGAGCCGCTCCCACCAACGGTTTCAGGCGATTCTTTTCCGGCCGCAGCGCAAGGCGCGCCGCACGGCCGGGAACACTGCTCAGACAGCCAGGGACGGGTAATCCGTATAGCCCTTGGGCCCGGGCAGATAGAAGGTGGACATGTCGGGCGCATTGAGTGCGGCACCGGCCTTCATGCGCGCCACCAGATCGGGATTGGCGAGGAAAGGCCGGCCAAACGCAATCAGGTCTGCCTGCCCGGCTTGCAGCGCGGCTTCGGCGCTGGTGGCATCGAAGCCACCCGCCAGGATGAAGGTGCCCTTGAACTCGGCATGCATCTGGGCCTTCAGGCTGGCCGGAACGGCGGGTGCGCCCATGGCGGAATGGTCCAGCACGTGCAGATAGGCGAGACCGAGCGCCGACAGCGCCTTGGTCAAGGCCAGGTACTGGGCATCCACATCGGCATAGCCGCCGGTGCTGTTGAAGGCGCCGTAGGGCGAGAGGCGAATGCCGACCCGCTCGGCGCCGATCGCCGCTGCCGTCGCGCGTGCGACTTCGAGCGCAAAGCGGTTGCGGCCCTCGATGCTGCCGCCGTAGCCATCCGTGCGCCGGTTCACGTTGGCGTTGAGAAACTGCTCGATCAGGTAGCCGTTGGCCGCGTGCAGTTCGACGCCGTCGAAACCGGCTTCGATCGCCAGACGTGCCGATTGCGCATACTCCGCCACCGCCTTGGCAATGTCTTCGCTGGTCATCGCGCGCGGCGGGGTGTGCGGCTGCATGCCCTTGGCGTCGGTATACATTTCGCCCGGGCAGGCCTCAGGGCTCGGCCCGACCACCTCTGCGCCGGCGGGCAGGTTGCCCTGCGCCGTGACGCGCCCGGTATGCATCAGCTGCACAAAGATCTTCCCGCCCTTGGCGTGCACGGCATCGGTGACCAGCTTCCAGCCACGCACCTGCTCCGCGTTGTACAGCCCGGGAATGCGCGGATAGCCCAGGCCGTTGGGCGAGGGCGAGGTCCCTTCGGTAATGATCAGCCCGGCGGTGGCGCGCTGGCCGTAATACTCGGCCATCAGTGCATTGGGCGTATTGGTATCGACGGCGCGGCTGCGCGTCATCGGCGACATGACGGTACGGTTGTTGAGTTTGAGTGCGCCATGTGCATAGGCTTCGAACAACATGAGGAGTGACCCCTGGTGAGTGGAAAGATGGGTGTAAATGGGTGCACATCGCGCAATTGCAAGAGCGCCCGGGTTGCTGCACCCACGCCCGGGAATGGTGCGCAATCGTCCATGCCAAGGCATCCTGCGGCACCGGCCGGGGCAGGTTTGTCCGCTCGGGTGTGATAGCCTGACGCATGTTGTCTTGTGGTGCACGCCGGGAGATGCCGCAGTCGGCTGGGGTGTACATCAACTCCGTTTAATTGTGGAAGGTGAATGATTGATGAACCGGATTTTTCGCTCCATTGTCGTTGGCATCATCGGCGTAACCTCTCTCGCCTGGTCGGCGCTGGCGCCAGCGCAATCGGGGGCCGCGGCAAACTGGCCCACACGCCCGGTACGCCTGATCGTGCCGTTCGCGCCAGGCGGCCCGCCGGATACGGTGGCGCGCCTGATCAGCCAGCAGCTCGGTGACATTCTCGGCCAGCCGATCGTGGTCGAAAACCGCCCGGGCGGCGGTGGCAACATCGGCACCGTGGCGGTGGCCAAGTCGCCGGCGGACGGGCACACCGTACTGTTCACCTCGTCCGCATTTGCCGTCAATGCCAACTTCCCCGAATCGGGCTACAGCGATCGTGACTTTGCTCCCGTGACGGTGGTGGCGGCCCAGCCGAACGTGATCATCGTGCATCCGAGTGTGACGGCGAAAACGCCGGCCGAGCTGTTTGCCCATGCGAAATCGGCCAAGATCGCATTTGCCTCGCCCGGCAGCGGTACCACGCCGCACCTGACAGGCGAGAACCTGTTCAACATCGTCGGCAAGACGGGCATGCCGGCCGCCCATTTCCGCGGCGCCGGCCCGGCCGCTGCAGCAGTGGTCGCGGGTGAACCACCGGTCGGTTCGCTCGCCGTGACTGCGCCCCTGCAGTTCATCAAGGCCGGGCGCTTACGCGCCATTGCGGTGTCCAGCCTCAAGCGCATTCCAGTGCTGCCCGACGTTCCCACGCTGGCCGAACTGGGCTTTCCGGGCATGGCGGACTACACCTGGGTCGGGGCCTTCCTGCCGGCCGGCACACCGGCGCCGATTGTGCAAAAGCTGTTTGATGCCATCCAGCGGGCAACGCAAAACCCGGATACTGCAGCCCGCATTGCCGGTCTGGCGTTTGAGTCGATCACCGAACCGCCGGCGCGCACGACGGACTATGTGAAGGAAGAGATCGTCAAGTGGGGCAAGGTGGTGCGCGAAACCGGGGTCAAGCCCGAGTAACCAGCGGGCCGATCCAATCTGGAGCATGTGAGATGGCAAAACTGCGGCATATCGCCCTGTCCGTACCCGACCCGCATAAATCCGCGAAGTTCTATTGCGACGCGCTTGACATGAAGATCGTCGGTGAAGCCAACTCTGCCACGGCCACGGGTTTTTACTTGTCCGATGGCACCATCAGCCTGGCGCTGCTCAAGTATCGCAGCGATGCACCCGCCGGGCCGCGCGGCAAGGACTTTGTCGGCCTGCATCACATGGGGTTCCTCTGTGAGGACCTTGCGTCACAAAGTGAGCAGGTCGAATCGAGTGGCGCGACCCTGTTTCAGGACGTGCCCTCCGGCAAGACCACCGAGTATTACGAGAAGAAGTACACCGATCCTGACGGCATCATCTTCGACATCACCCATTCGGGCTGGAAGGGCGCGCAGCGCTAGCACTGCACGTCCTCTCCCCGCCCTGGGGTCAGGCGCCAATTGTTTCCGGTACTTCCGTCAGCAGCGGCTTGCCGGCAAACCAGGCGTCCAGGTTGTCCACGACCAGCTGGCCCATGGCGGTGCGGGTGAACACGGTGCCACTGCCGACATGCGGTTGCAGCACCACGTTGTCAAGCTTGAAGAATTCTTCGGACATGCGTGGCTCATCGGCGAACACGTCCAGCCCGGCACCGGCGATGGTGCCGTCCTGCAAGGCTTTCAGCAGGGCCGGTTCGTCCACGTTCGAGCCCCGCGACACGTTGATCAGGTAGCCTTTCTTGCCCAGCGCGGCGAGCACCTCGGCGTTGACCAGGTTGGCGGTGGCCTTGCCGCCCGGGAGGATCAGCAACAGTACGCGCACAGCCCGGGCCATGTCCTTGAGGTCGGCAAAGTACTCGTAGGGCACGCCGGCCTGCTTGTTGCGCCCGTGGTACACGACCTTCATGCCGAACCCTTCGGCGCGTTTGGCGATGGCCTTGCCAATGCGGCCCAGGCCGACGATGCCCAGGGTCTCGCCCCATACCTTGTCAGTCAGTGGTGCGTTGCCCTTGAGCCACTTGCCTTCGCGCACAAACCGGTCGTTGAAGATGGCGCGGCGCACGGTGGCCAGCACCAGCATCATGGAGGTATCGGCGACGCATTCGTTGAGCACGTCCGGCGTGTTGGTCACCCTGACACCGGCAGCCTTGGCGGCGGCGGTATCGACACCGTCGTAGCCGACGCCGAAACATGAAACGATCTTCAGCTTGGGCAGGGCGCGAATCTCGGCGGCGTTGATGCCGGAAGAGCCGGAGGTCGCCACGGCAACACAGGTGTCCTTCAGCGAGGCGAGCAGCCCGGGCTTGTCCTGCGCTTCCCAGTAGCGGTGCACGTTGTACTTTTCCGCCAGCTGGGTCATGGTGGGCGGGAAGATCGGGGCCATCAACAGCAAATCTTGTTTGGACATGGGGGATCAGTGAAAGGTTGAAATGACAGACGACAGGGCTAAAACCCTTGGTGGGAGCGGTTCCTGGCGCAATGGGTCAGGCCGCTCCAGTGCGCAGGCGCCGCCATGCCCAGGCCAATACCGGCCAGAGCATGATGATAAAGGTGAAGATGGCCATCCACATGGCGATCGGCCGGGTAAAGAAGGTGGCGAAGCTGCCGTCCGACTTGATCAGGGAGGTGACGAAATTCTCTTCCATCATCGTGGCCAGGACCACGCCCAGAATCGCGGGGGCGACCGGGAAGCCGTTTTCTTCGAGGACAAACGCGGCCAGACCGAACACCAGAATCGTGCCGACACCGAACACCGTGTTGTTGATGGCAAAGCTGCCGACGATGCAGAACAGCAGGATGATGGGCATCAGGATGTTGCGTGGCACCTGCAGAATCTTGACCGCCAGCTTGATGGTCATCCAGCCGAGCGGAATCATGATCAGGTTGGCCAGAATGAAGACGAAAAAGATCGCGTAGATGTTTTCCGGGTTGTTGAGGAAAATGGTCGGGCCCGGATTCAGGTTCTTCAGGTACAGCACGCCGATGGCAATCGCGGTGATCGAATCGCCCGGGATGCCGAACACGATGGCCGGAATCCAGGCCCCGCCGAGCGAAGAATTGTTGGCGGCCCCCGATTCGATGATGCCTTCGACATGGCCGGTCCCGAATTTTTCCGGCTCTTTCGAGAACTTCTTGCTCATGGCATAGCTCATCCATGACGCCATGTCGGCACCCGAACCCGGCTGGATGCCGATCACGACCCCGAGCGCATTGCCGCGCATCAGCGGCCATTTGTATTTCTTGATCAGGTCCCACATGCCGGCGAATACATTGCCGAGTTTCTGCACGGCGATTTTGGCCGGCGGATCCATGTTCACCATGTAGCGCAGCAATTCCGACACGGCGAACATCCCGACCATCATCGGAATCAGGGAGACGCCCCCATTGAGTTCCGTGACGCCGAAGGTGAAGCGCGGGTAGGCGCCGGGGTTGTCTGCGCCGATGCTGGCAACCAGCAGCCCGAGGATCAGCGAGATCGACGCCTTGAGCACCGACGAATTGCCGATGAAGACGGCCCCTGCCAGACCCAGCACGACCAGCCAGAAGTACTCGAAAGAGGAAAACTTGAGCGCAATCTCCGCCAGGCTCGGCGCGGCGAGAATCAGCACGAGCGTACCGAACAGGCCGCCCAGCGCAGAGAACACCAGGCCCGCCCCGAGGGCGAGCTCCGCCTGGCCCTTCAACGTCATCGCGTAGGCTTCGTCCGTGTACGCCGCCGAAGCGGGTGTTCCCGGAATCCGGAGCAGGGCGCCGGGAATGTCGCCCGAAAAGATCGCCATGGCTGTGGCGGTGACGATGGCCGCAACGGCAGGCACCGGCGGCATGAAGAAGGTGACGGGCACCAGGAGCGCCGTGGCCATGGTCGCGGTGAGGCCGGGAATGGCACCGACCACCAGACCGAAGATGGCGGAAAACAGGATCACCATCAGCACATAGGGGTCGAACACCAGGCCAAGTGCTTGGGTAAAGACGGTCCAGGTCATCGCGCAGCCTTCTTCGCAGGATCAATACAGGATGGGCACGATGCCCCAGGGCAGCGGCACGCGCAGGCCCTTGTAGAAAATCAGGTGGATCACCAGCGTCGAGATCAGCGCGATCGGTACGATCAGGCGCTGGCGCACGTCAAGGGACCAGAACAGGACGGCCAGAATCAGGGTGCCGCAAACCAGAAATCCGAGCTTGTCCGCTGCCAGCACGTAGAAGAGAAGGGCGCCGGCGGTCAGTACAAAATTGCGCACATGCCCGGGCGAGCGCAACCACGCCCCGCCCTCGATCCACGGCACCACGCCACGCGTCTTCCAGCCTTTGATGATCAGGGCAATCGCGCAACCGATCAGCAGCACGGCCAGAGCGCCGGGAAAGGCATTCGGCCCGTATTGCTGGCCCGGAATGGACGGATAGGTCCGCACGTCATTGAGTACGGCCAGCCCGAGCACAAGCAGCAGTACACCCCAGATGGTGTCGTTGAGTTTCATGTGAACCCGGTGAAGAACGCAGAAAAAACTCCCCGCGCAAGGGCGGGGAGTATCGCTTGCAGGTCAGGCAGATCTACTTCGCCAATCCCACTGCCTTCATGACCTCGCCCATGCCCTTGCTGCCGGCTTCCATGAACGCCATTTGCTGGTCCGGCGGCAGGTACAGCAGGCCGAAGCCGCGCTGCCCCATGAAGTCCTGAAACTCCTTGCTGTCGTAGATTTTCTTGAATGCCGCCGAGAGGCGGGTGGCGGCTTCCGCCGGGATGCCCTTGGGGGCGGCCATGCCGCGCCATGCACCTACCGTCCAGTTGCTGCCAGTAGCCGACTTCAGGGTCGGCACGTTCGGGAACAGTTTGTCCGGGTTCTCGGCCATGATGGCGAGCGGACGTGCCTTGCCGGCATCAATCATTGCGCGTGCTTCAGGGAGCGAGCAGGTGACGAACTCGATGCCGCCCGCCACCAGATCGGTCATGGCCGGGGCTGCGCCGTTGGACGGCACCCACGGAGAGGCGTCCGGCGGAATCCGGTTGGAATTGAGCATGCCCGCCAGCGCCAGGTGCCAGATACCGCCCTGGCCGGTGCCCGAGGACTTGAACTTGCCCGGATTGTTGCGAATCGCATTGAGCACGTCATTGACGGTCTTGTAGGGCGCATCGGCGCGTACCGTCACGCCGGCCGGATCCATGTTCATCAGGCCGAGCGGGGTGTAGTTGGTGTGGTTGAGCTTGGTCAGCCCGGCGTGATGCATCATGGTGATCTCCACCGTGATCATGCCGAGGGTGTAGCCGTCGGGCGCGGCTTCGGCAATCGCCGAATGGCCGACCACGCCGCTGCCGCCAGTGCGGTTGACGACGTTGACCGGCTGGCCCAGTTCCTTTTCCAGCAGCGTGCCGATGATGCGCGCCGTCTGGTCCGTACCGCCCCCTGCGCCCCACGGCACGATGATCTGGAGCGGCCGGTTGGGGTAGTTCTGCGCGTGGGCGGAGGTGGCAGCGGCGCCAATGCCGATCGCCGCCAGCGCGGCGGCACCCAGTTTGACCAATGTTCTGCGTTGCATGTTTGTCTCCTCCTTGAGGTGTTGTG
>CAYUEG010000112.1:0-12480 GCA_964443245.1 uncultured Burkholderiales bacterium
GCGATCTTGATGGTCTGATGGAAATTCTGCTCGGCCATCAGCACCGTCATGCCGTGCTTGCGGTTGAGTTCGCCGATTTTCTCAATCGTCTGGGACACCAGCAACGGCGACAACCCCACCGACGGCTCATCTACCAGCAACAGCTTGGGGGCTGACATCAGGGCGCGTGCAATCGCCACCATCTGCTGCTGTCCACCGGACATGGAACCGGCCAGCTGGCGCCGGCGTTCCTTGAGCACCGGAAAGGTCTCGAAGCAGAACTCGAGGTTCTTTTCGATGGCGGCACGCGCCGCCGGCCGGTAGGCGCCCAGGTACAGGTTTTCCTCGACGGTCAGGCGCGGGAACAGGCGCCGGCCTTCGGCGACCATCGCCACCCCCAGTTCGACGATGTCCTGCGGCCCCTTGCCGATCAGGTTGTGCACAGTGCCATCGATCGTGAGGGTGATGCTGCCGGTGCGCGGCACGACCAGGCCGGTGAGGCACTTCATCAACGTGCTTTTGCCATTCCCGTTGGTGCCCAGCAGGGCGACCGTTTCGCCCTCTTTGACATTGATCGAGACGTTCTCCAGCGCCCGCACGGCGCCGTAACTGGCCGACAGGCCTTCGACTTTCAGTTCAAGCGCCAAGGTATGCCCTCTGTACGTCGGGGTTCTTCACGACATCGCCCGGCAGGCCGCCGGCAATCAGCTTGCCGGCATCCAGGCAGATCACGCGCTGCGAGAAGCGCATGATGGCGTGCATGATGTGTTCGATCATGATGATGGTAATGCCCTTCTCCGACAGGCGGAACAGGATCGCCAGGACCTCGTCGCATTCGGCATTGGACAACCCGGCCATGGCCTCGTCCGAAATCAGCAGGCTGGGACGGGCTGCCATGGCGCGCGCCAGCTCCAGCTTGCGCAATTCCACCTGGGAAAGGCCGCTGCAGGGGCTGTTCATCTTGTCGCCCAAGCCCATGTCCGACAGGATGGCTTCGGCCTCGCCGCGAATGTCCGGCTTGTGCATGGCGCCACGGTAAGTCACGTACTCCAGCGGCACCGCCAGGTTTTCGACCGGCGTCATGCTGTGGAACGGCCGCGGGATCTGGAACGAGCGGGCAATGCCGCGGCGGGTGCGCTGATGCGGTGCCAGGCCGTTGAGGTTTTCTCCCTTGAACACAATCGCGCCGGCATCGTTCTTGAGCGCGCCGGAAACGCAATTGATCAGGGTGGTCTTGCCGGATCCGTTGGGACCGATCAGGCCAAGGCGTTCCCCCTTGGCCACATCGACGCTGACATGGGACAGCGCGGTAAAGCCGCCAAAATGCTTGGATACATCGTCGACCTTGAGAAGCAGATCAGCCATGCTGCCCTCCCGTGCCGCCCGCCTTGCCTGGCACCGTGGCCGACTTGCTGCGCAGCTTCTTGAAGAGGCCGATGATGCCGTCGGGCGCTGCGACGACAAACACCACCAGCAGGACGCCGACGATCAGCACGTTCAGTTCGGACGAGATGGTGACGGTCACAATCTGCTGCACCGATCCCAGCAGGACGGCCCCGATCACCGGCCCCAGCCAGGTCGACGTGCCGCCAATGATCGGCATCGCCAGGGCCGAAACGGAGTAGTTCAGGCTGAAGGCGCTGACCGGCTCGATGAAGCTCAAATACATCGGCATCGGGGCGCCGGCCGCCCCCAGCAGCGCGCCGGAAATCACGGTGGCAATCAGCTTGAGCTTCAGGGTCGGCACGCCGACGCATTCGGCCGCTTCCTCGTTGTCCTTGATCGCCCGCAATCCCCGCCCGATCCAGGAATTCTCGACGTAGCGGGCAATGGCCACAGCCACCAGCGTCATCACCAGCATCACGAAGAACAGGAACTCAATGTAACTGGTGAAGGGCGCCATCGGCTCCGGACGCGTCATCTGCACGCCCTTGGCACCACCAAGGTAATCCCAGTTGACGATTACCGTTTCGAGGATGATCGCGACGGCCACCGTGGCAATGGAGAAGTAGATGCCACGCAACCGCAACGACAACAGGCCAATGCCCAGCCCCAGGAGGCCGGTCACGCTGGCTGCAAGGATGATCTGCACCAGCAAAGGTGCATTGAACGCCTTGATCACCAGCAGCGCCGTGTAGGCGCCCAAGGCGAAGAAGGCGCTGGAACCGAAGTTCACGTAACCCGCGTAGCCGCCCAGAATGTTCCATGCGCTGGCGAGCACGATGAACTGAAGTACCACGTAAGTGGCAAAGAAAACGTACTCGTTCCTGATGCCCATCATCATGCCGACGCCGAGCGCCAGCACGATGATGCAGCCCAGGATGAACCTGCCGTGACCCTGACCCATCCTGTTAGGTTCCTTGTACGGTGAAGTGGCTGGCCTGTCTCATTATTTCTTGCGCTTTGCTGGCTGCGCTGGCTTGGTGAGCTTGGCGGTGGTCTTGGATTTGGCGCCCGACTTCGAGCCTGCCGCCACCTTGGCCTTGGCAGCACGCGGCGCCTCCGCGTCCAGCACCCCTGCCTTGGCCAGAATCGACATCGATTCGGCGGTGAACTCCGCACGCGGTGCATCCCCGCCAATGACGAACATGAGCACCGATTCGCGGTTCTTCGGGCCGCGGGTCACGTTCATGAAACGGCGCGAGGCCCCGGGGGGAAACGAAATCAGGTCGAGCGGCTTTAAGTCCACATGCTCCAGCTTGCCCTTCTCGTTCTCCCAGCTGGCACGCCAGGTACCTGTCATCGCGATGAAGGTTTCGTTGGTGTCATGGTTGTGCAGCATCGGTCCCTTGCCGGGAAGCGCCTTGCAGTAACCCAGATTGAAACCTTCCGAGATCTTGACGGCGGCCATGCGTGAAGCCTGCGCCCCCACCGGCGATTGCATGGCACTGCCCTCCCCTTTGGGCGGCTGGAAGCCGATGACGTTGAACAGGGTGCGTTCGCAACCGGGCATGCGGCTGTCGGGAAGACCGCCGTCAAAACCCTTGAGTTTGGAGAAACGTGCCACCCGCTTCATCATCTCCTTGCGGGAGAACCTCTTGCGCGGCAGTTGTTCCTTGAACTCCATGATCTACTCTCCTAACGAATGGTTGGCCTGGTTCGCGCCTAGCGGCCGAACAAGCCCTGCGGGCGTACGCCGAGCACGATCAGCAGCAACCCGAAGGCCACTGCCGGCGCCCAGGAAGCCCCGAAAAAGGTCAGCACCACGCTTTCGGCAACGCCGAGAATCAGGCCGGCAATCAGGGTGCCGCTCATGCTGCCCAGACCGGCGAGTACCACCACGCAGAAGGTGCGCCCGATGTACACCCGGCCCAGTTGCGGATCGACCGGGCCGACAATGATCAGCAGCGCACCGGCGATCGCCGTGACCGCCGTGGCAATCCCGAACGCCCACTGCTTGACCTTGACCGGGTCTGCCCCCATCAACGACAGTGCGATCTGATCCTGCGCCACTGCCTTGATGGCACGACCCATGAAGGTCTTGCTCAAATACAGGCTCAGGCAGACCGTCAGCAGCAGTGCCGCCACAAACGCGACAATCAGGCGCATCGGAACCCGCAATTCGTCCGTCAGATCAATGCTGCGGCCGATGTACTCGGCTTCCACCATGCGCTGGTCGACGCCCACGGCCAGAATCAGCGCCACTTCGACAATGAAGGCGACGCCGAAGAAAAACGCCAGCCCGCGCAGGCCGGCATCGGTGCCGCGCTTTTCAAAGGTGACGTGGTAGATGCGGTACATCACCACGCCGAAGATGAAAAAAGGCAATGCCAGCACGAGGCCGGCCACGATCGGGTCCCAGCCGAAACCGCTCAGCCACCAGGCGCCATAGGCGCCGGCCACCAGAAAGGCCGGATGGGCAATGTGCGGTACGTCCAGCAGGCCGAAGGAGACCGACAGGCCGATGGATACAGCCGCATAAAAGCAGCCCACCAGGAGCCCGAAAACGACCGCCCCGAAAAGAAGATCCCAGGTAAACATGTGCGTGCCTCAAGAGCACCCGGGCGGCCCTGCCACCCGGGTGCGTTGGATCAATCAGCCAACCAATCAGGTTGGCGCCAGGCTTACTTGCGGGCCTTTTCGTACGGCCACTTCAGCTCGCCGGTCTTGAGGTTGTCCGGGTACAGAATCACCTGCTTGCCGGGCTTGCGGAACTGCTCGATGTCCTTGCCCTGAATGCCGGTGAACTGCGCCATGATCACCCGGGATTCAGCCCACTCGCCGTTGCGGCCGTACTTGATCGGCCCGACGATGGTCTTGTGCTCCTTGGTGCGCAGGTAGTTGGCCAGGGTTTTGTGGTCCAGGCTCTTGGTGGCGGTGACGGCCTGCTCCAGCATCTGCCCGATGGCATAGTTGAACGGCGGCAGGTAGTATCCCAGCGGATCCACTTTTTCGGCTTTGGCCCGGGCCGCGTAACGTGTGAGGAAATCCTCGATGCCGGGGTAGTTCATCGACTTCTCCGGCACATAGACGTTGTAATTGACGAAACCATTGAGCTGCGAGCCAAGCGCTTCCATGATCGGTGCAAATTGCAGCCCGACCATGCCGCCGCCGATGATCTTGACGTTGTCGCCCAGGCCGATCTCGTTGACGCCGCGCACGATGGCAGCCGACTCGCTGGGGTAGGACGCAACGAAGACGATGTCCGGCTTGGCGGCCTTGAGGGCACGCAGCATGGCCGAAAAGTCAGCGGTGTTGGGCGGGTACTTCTGGTCGTAAACGGTGTTCAACCCCTGGTGTTTGGACAGGTTTTTGGCACCGATCGCCAGGCTCTGCGCAAACTCCGCATCGGCCGAAAGGAACGCAATGGTCTTGCCGCCGCGCTTTTTGCCCATTTCGATGAAGCCCTGTGACCAGCTCACCGCGTCGACCCAGGGGGCATTGTTGAACCACATGTCATGCTGGATGCGGTCGTTCACCTCGAACGAGAAGTTACCCATCAGCAGCAGCTGGCGCTGCTTGACCAGCGGCATGATCGGCGCGGTCGGGTTGGTGCCGTAAGGGGCAATCAGCAGGTCCACCTTGTCCACATCCAAAAGCTTGGAATAGATACCGGGGGTGGTGGAAGGATTGGACTGGTCGTCATAAACCACTAGTTCGACCCTGCGGCCAAGCAGGCCGCCTTTGGCGTTGATGTCATCGCGCCACATCTGCAGGCCCAGCAGCGCGGCCTTGCCGCCGCCGCCCAGGGGACCGGTTTGGGCCATCGAAAGGCCGATCTTGATGGGCGCGCCCTGAGCCTGAATGCCGGTCGAGAACGCAGCGGTTGCTGCCATGGAAGCAGCCAGAAGTGCGCGCCGCATGGCAAAACGTGACGTCTTTTGAATCATGTCTCTTGTCTCCTTGGTTTCAAAACAATATCAACTTGGTGTACCCCCGGAACGATGAAGTCAGCTGCAGGGGATGTTCCGGTTTCGTTCGCATGGTCGTTCGCATTTCGAACGAACGACGCTGGACGAGATTTTTTCGAAAGATTAGCAGGTTTATTCCTTCCTGGGAATCGAAGCGGTCAAGCCGCGCCCTGGCCAGGCGCAGGACCTATCGACCGGCGCGCCTTCTTCGCACTGTCAGACACAAATTGGCAGGCTCGGGAAGGGCCGTGCGCCACGCCGCAACGGGTGCCCCCGTCCCTTCAGGTGTTTTCTTTAATGGAGATTTGGCCGGCTTGTACCCGGCTATTCACGCGATCAAAGCCGGTCCGCTTTTCCATAATTGCCGGCAAGCAGGCCCATCGTGCCTGATCACCGCCAATGAAGGGGAATGTCCGTGCAAGCTGCGCGACCGTCTGACATGAATCCACTCGCCGCACCGGGGGAAGGCGCTTTATCCCGCCTGCCCTTGATCGGCGGCGTGGCGCTCACCACCCTGGCATGCGCCGCCGTGCCGGTGATCGTGCCGGCCGGTACCATTGCAACTGAGGTGTTGATTGCGTCACTGGGCTTATCCCACCTCGGCTTGCTGATCTGGCAGCACGCTGGCGCGCGCCGTCGCGCTGCCCGCCTGCAAGGCGCGCTCAACGAAGCAACTGCCGAGGCAACCCGGCTTAGTGAAGAGCGGGCCGGCTGGGCCAGCGCCGTCAAGCCGCAGTTTGCCGATGCGCGCCAGGAGCTGGAACGTCTCCAGTCGATTCTCCACGATGCCATCGCCAAGCTGATCGCCAGCTTCAATGCCTTGCACGAACTGAGCGGCAGACAGCAGTCGATCTCGCTCTCGCTGACGGACCCGGCCGCCAAGGCGGAGAACGGCAACGTCGCCGAGTTTGTCAGTTCCATGTCCAGCGTCCTGCAGGAGTTCGTCGACCAGCTTGTCACCAGCAGCACTGGTGCCATGGGGCTGGTCGAACAGCTTGACCGGGTCAAGGAGCATGTTGCCGGCACCCTGAAGGTGCTGGGAGAGATCGAGGGCATTTCGCGCCAGACCAACCTGCTCGCCCTGAATGCCGCGATCGAAGCCGCGCGCGCCGGCGAGGCCGGGCGGGGATTTGCGGTCGTGGCCGACGAGGTCCGCGCACTGTCCGAACGGACCGCCCAGTTCAGCCAGCAGATCCGGACCAACGTGGGAGCCATCAGCAATTCCGTGGCCGATGCCGAATCGGAAATTGACAAGCTCGCCTCCCGTGACATGACTTCCGCCATCACTTCGAAGACCACGGCCGAATCGATGATCGCCTCCCTGCAGGACCGCAACGGCAAGCTGGCGGGCGGGACGGCACAGCTGGCCGGCATCGTCGGGGAAATGGAAGTGCAGGTAGGCCAGGCCGTGATGGCGCTCCAGTTCCAGGATATGGCCAATCAGCTGATTGGCCATACGCTCAAACGGATCAATGAAGTGGAGCAGTCGATCGCACTGCAGGGAGGGCCGGCCGATGCCAGGCAGGCCCAGGAAGCCCTGCGCGCAGCGGCAGCCGGAAACCCTGTCAGCCAGGCGTCCGTCGCCAGCGGCAGTGTCGATTTTTTCTAAACGCAGGAGCTCACCGTGTCCAAAACCGTACTCGCAGTAGACGATTCCGCTTCCATCCGCCAGATGGTCAGCTTTACCCTCAAACAGGCCGGCTATGAAGTCATTGAAGCCGCCGACGGCCAGGATGGTCTCGACAAAGCCAAATCCCGGACGGTCAATGCCGTCCTCACCGATCAGAACATGCCGCGCATGGATGGACTCTCCCTGGTGCGCGCGCTGCGCGGCATGCCGCAGTACAAGAGCGTGCCGATCCTGATGCTCACCACCGAAGCGGGCGACACCATGAAGACCCAGGGCAAGGCAGCCGGCGCGACCGGCTGGCTGGTCAAGCCGTTCGACCCGGCCAAGCTGGTCGAGGTCCTCAAGAAGGTTCTTCCCTGATCCGGCCCGACACACCTGCCATGAATGCACCCGCCCGCAAGGGAGAGCTTGCTCAGGACGCTGGCGCCAGCGCACGTACCGACCTGTCACAGTTCTACGCCATCTTCTTCGAAGAGGCTGCCGAGCACCTGACCGCGATGGAGGGGCTGTTGCTGCAGCTCGACCCGGCCCACGCCAGCGATGACGACCTGAACGCCATCTTTCGCGCCGCCCATTCGATCAAGGGAGGTAGCGGCACCTTTGGCTTTACCGACATGACCGAAGTCACGCACGAGCTGGAGTCCCTGCTCGACAAGGCCCGCAAGCGTGAACTGGTCCTGACAGATGAAATGATCAATGCCCTGCTGGCCGCCGGCGACGTGCTGACGGCCCAGCTCGACTTTCATCGCGGCAATGCGGACCACCCGCCAGACGATGCCGCCCAGTGCTGCGAGCAGATCCGCTCCCTGGCCGCGGGCCACAGCCCGACTGCCGGCGGTGCCGCAGCCACGGCCCTGCCTGCCCCGACGGTGCGCTGCCTGGAAGTGGCTTTTCCGCGTCCGCGCAGCAAGGCCGACCGCGCCGCGCTGGACAATGCGCTTCGGGAACTGGCGCGCCTGGGCCAGGTTGTCGAGCCGCAGGTGGACGGCAAGAAGGGCACGCCGCAACGCCTTCACGTCACCACGTCAGCGGACCCGGAGGAAATTCGCACCCTCCTCTCCTTCGCCGTCGCGCCTGAACAGGTCACCATCAGCACGAAAACCGAAGGTACCAGCGGGGCGCCCGACGAGGCCTATGGGCTGTTTGATGATGCACCTGCGCCGCCCGCAGGTGATCCGGGCTTCGGCTTCTTTGACGATCTGCCGGACCCGGCCCCTGCGGCAAGCAGCACCGCCGCTGCCGCAGACGGCAGTTACGGATTTTTCGAGTCCGACGAGGCAACGCCTTCACCGGTTGCGCAGCCTGTGGCCGCGCCCCCTCCTTCTCCCGATCGCCGCACCGACCCCATCGGCCGGCGCGCCAGCGACCGCGGCGAGGCGGACCCGGCAGGCCGTGGCCGGCGCGAAACCGACCGCGCCCCCGCCAGCGCGGCGGAAATGACCTCGATCCGCGTCGGCGTCGAAAAGGTTGATCAGCTCATCAATCTGGTGGGCGAACTGGTCATCACCCAGGCCATGCTGGCGCAGACCGTCTCCAGGCAAGACGGCAGTTCGCCGGACGCCATGAACAACAGCATGGCCCAGCTCGAACGCAACACCCGCGACCTGCAGGAAGCGGTGATGTCGATCCGGATGATGCCGATCTCCTTCGTGTTCAGCCGCTTTCCGCGTGTGGTGCGCGATCTCGCCGCCAAACTGGGCAAGCAGGTCAACCTCAAGACGGTCGGCGAAGGGACGGAAATTGACAAGGGACTGATCGAAAAACTGGCTGACCCGCTCACCCATCTGGTGCGCAACAGCCTCGATCACGGCATCGAAACACCCGAGGTCAGGCTGGCCGCCGGAAAGCCTGCTGCCGGCACCATCACCCTGCATGCGTATCATCAGGGCGGCAGCATCATCATCGACATCATCGATGACGGCGCGGGCCTGAACCGCAAGCGGATCCTCGCCAAGGCAGCCGAACGCGGGCTGCCCGTCTCGGACCGCATGAGCGACAGCGAAGTCTGGCAGCTGATCTTTGAAGCAGGCTTCTCCACAGCCGCGGTGGTCACCGATGTTTCCGGGCGTGGTGTCGGCATGGACGTGGTCAAACGCAATATCCAGGGCATGGGTGGCCGCGTGGACATCTCCAGCAGCGAAGGCGCGGGAACCAAGATCGCCATCCGCCTGCCGTTGACCCTCGCGATCCTCGATGGCATGTCGATTGCAGTGGGCAACGAGCTCTACATCCTCCCGCTCACCTGCATCGTCGAATCCCTCCAGCCGCGCGCAAGCGACATCAAGTCCGTGGCCGGCCAGGGGCTGGTGATTGAGGTGCGTGGTGAATACCTGCCGATCGTCGCCCTGCATGATTTCTTCAACATCACGCCAAGCCACCAGCGCATGACCGAGGGCATCCTGGTGATCATCGAAGCCAATGGCCAGAAAACCGCCGTCTTCGTTGACCGCCTCATCGGCCAGCACCAGGTGGTGATCAAGAGCCTGGAAACGAACTATCGCAAGGTCCGCGGCATCTCGGGCGCCACCATCATGGGAGACGGCCGGGTTGCCATGATTCTCGATCCGGCGGCGATCGCCTCCGTCGCCGCCATGCGCGGCAATGGCGGCACGTCCCCGATGACGCAATAGCCGACCGGATCGCCCGCCGTCACGCCCACCCCCGTTGCCCTGACACTCCACCTGCGCGCCTCTTTCCCTATCCCGCCCAAGGAACTTCCATGTCTGCCGTCCTCAGCCCTGTTGAAACCGACTCTGTCGTCAATGCCAATGAATTTCTGACCTTCACGCTCGGAAAAGAGGAATACGGCATCGACATCCTCAAAGTCCAGGAGATTCGCGGTTATGACGCTGTCACCCATATCGCCAACACCCCGGCCTTTCTCAAAGGGGTGATCAACCTGCGCGGCACCATCGTGCCGATCGTCGACCTTCGGATCAAGTTCAACCTGGGCGACCCTTCGTACGACGCGATGACGGTCGTGATCATTCTCAATCTCTCCGGCCGCATCGTCGGGGTGGTGGTGGACAGCGTTTCCGACGTGCTGACCCTGCAACCCGACCAGATCCGCCCGGCACCCAGTTTCTCGGCATCCCTTGATACCCGCCACGTTGTCGGCCTCGGGGCCATCGAGGAACGCATGCTGATCCTGGTGGACATCGAAAAACTCATGCGCGGAGCCGACATGGGGTTGATGGATGACATCGAGAACCAGACCGCCTGAACCGCAGTGCTGCCTGCCCGCATTGCCTTCCACGACCCCTTCGCAAAGACCTTATCCATGACCATCCGGACCGCCCTTGCAGGCATTGGCGCCCGCCTCTGGCTGCTCATCATCGTGGCCATCGTCGGCACGATCGCGCTTGCCACTTACGCCCTCCAGACCGAACGCACCGGCATGCTGCAGGAAAAATACCTGGCGACCAGACACGTGGTCGAGGTGGCGCATGGCGTTGTCAGCAGCTATCACCAGAAGGTGGTCGCGGGGCAACTGACCGAAGCTGCTGCGAGGAGTCAGGCGGCGGAAGCGCTCAAGGCCCTGCGCTATGAAGGGCAGGAGTACTTCTGGGTCAATGACATGCACCCCCGGATGGTGATGCATCCGGTCCGCCCGGAGCTCGATGGCAAGGACCTGAGCGAGAGCAAGGACCCTTCCGGAAAAAAGCTCTTCGTCGCGTTCGTCAACGAGGTCAAACAGAATCAGGCCGGCTTTGTCAGCTACCTGTGGCCCAAGCCCGGGATGACCGCGCCGGTCCCCAAGGTTTCCTACGTCAAGGGGTTTGCGCCCTGGGGCTGGGTGATCGGGTCCGGCATCTACCTGGATGACGTCGACGCCGCTTTTCGCGCCAAGGCGGTACGCATGGCCCTCACGGTCATCGCCCTGCTCATGTTGCTGGGCATCGCCGGCTGGCTGATCACGCGATCGGTCGTGCGGCCGTTGCGTGCGGCGGTTGCGGTGGCCAATGCGATCGCCGAGAACCGATTCGACAATGCGATTGACACCTCCAGTTCCAGCGAGATCGGCGCCATGCTCAAGGCGCTCGCGCGCATGCAGGAGCAGCTGAAGGCACGCACGGAAGCCGATCGCGCCACGCTTGCCAGCAATCGGCGCATCCTGCAGGCACTGGACAGCACCAGCAACTGCATCCGCATCTGCGATCGCGATGGCACCGTGCTTTACGTCAATCGCACGCTGGCATCGAAACTGCAGGAGCTCGAACCGCGCCTGAAGGAAACCATCCCCGGGTTTGATGCAGCCAGGATCGTCGGCAGCAATATCGGCATGTTCTACGCCGATCCGGCTGCGGCCCTGGCACGCCTGGCGTCCCTGACGGAAACGGTACGCACGAACCTGAACATCGGCGGGAGGGAGTTTGCGGTCGTCACCAGCCCGATTCTCGACAGTACCGGCGACATCATCGGCAGTGTCGGCGAGTGGGTGGATCGTACCGAAGAACTGATGGCGGAACGTGAGATCGCCGATGTCGTGCACGCTGCCTGCTCCGGCGACTTCTCGAAGCGAATCGGCGCTTCCCAGTTCAGCGGCTTCTATCGCGAAACCAGCGAAGGCATCAACCAGATCGTCCAGACGACCGAGGATGCTCTCACCGAGCTGGCCAGGGTATTGGGCGCCATTGCCTCCGGCAACCTGACCGAGCGCGTCCGCAGCGACCATCTGGGACTGTTTGCCAAATTGCGTGACGACTCGAACAGCACCGTGCTGACCCTGGCCGAGATCATCAACAAGATCAAGGAAGCCTCGCGAACGATCAACATCGGCGCGCAGGAGATTGCAGCGGGGAACATGAACCTCTCCCAGCGCACCGAGCAGCAGGCCTCGTCCTTGCAGGAAACCGCATCCAGCATGGAAGAGCTGACCCAGACGGTCAAGCAGAACGCCGAGAATTCCAAGCAGGCCAACCAGCTCGCCATCGGTGCCTCCCAGGTCGCCGTCAAGGGCGGCGAGATGGTCGCCCAGGTGGTCGGCACCATGGCCTCGATCAACGAGTCGTCCAAGAAGATTGTCGACATCATCAGCGTGATCGACGGCATCGCCTTCCAGACCAACATCCTGGCCCTCAATGCCGCCGTCGAGGCAGCCCGGGCCGGCGAACAGGGCCGCGGCTTTGCCGTGGTGGCCTCCGAAGTACGCAATCTCGCGCAACGTTCGGCGTCTGCCGCCAAGGAGATCAAGTCGCTGATCGGCGATTCGGTCGACAAGGTCGAGACCGGGACCAAGCTGGTCGAGGCGGCCGGTGCCACCATGGGCGAGATCGTGACCTCAGTCAAGCGTGTCTCGGACATCATTGCCGAGATTACCGCGGCATCGCAGGAGCAGGCTTCCGGGATTGAACAGGTCGGACAGGCCGTCACCCAGATGGACCAGGTGACGCAGCAGAACGCCGCACTGGTGGAACAGGCTGCCGCTGCCGCCGAGTCGATGCGCGATCAGGCCGCCGCCATGGCCCAGACCGTCGGTGTCTTCGTGGTCGATGGTGCCAACCCTTCCCCCTCCCTCGG
>CAYUEG010000113.1:0-1330 GCA_964443245.1 uncultured Burkholderiales bacterium
GCACGCGACCTGACGCGCATCGTGACGGGTGACGTGTTGATCCGCGATTGGGGCCGCATCAACCGCAACTGGTTCGCCGCCGTGCAGGTGGAAAAACGCATGATGTTCATCATCCTCACCCTGATCGTTGCGGTCGCTGCCTTCAACCTGGTCTCCTCCCTGGTGATGACGGTCACGGACAAGCGCGCCGACATTGCAATTCTGCGCACCCTGGGCGCCACGCCGGGGGCGATCCAGCGCATCTTTGTGATTCAGGGCGCCGTCTCTGGCGCCTTTGGCACGCTCCTCGGCGCCCTGGCCGGCATTGTCACGGCATTGAACCTCGATACCTGGGTACCGGCGCTGGAGCGGCTGTTCGGCATCCAGTTTCTGGCCAAGGACATCTACTTCATCAACACCCTGCCTTCGGATCCGCGCTTTGCCGACATCGGCGTCATCATCGTGGTGGCGCTCCTGATGAGTCTGGTGGCCACCCTTTACCCGAGCTGGCGCGCGGCGCGCATCCAGCCGGCCGAGGCCTTGCGCTATGAGTAACAGCGCAGACTCCGTCGTTTTGCGCGCTAGCGGCCTGGGCAAGACCTACACCCAGGGCCCGCAGCCTGTGGAGGTGCTGCGCGGTGTCGACATCGAGATCCACCGTGGTGAAACCGTTGCCATCGTCGGTGCTTCGGGTTCGGGCAAGAGCACCCTGCTGCATTGCCTGGGCGGGCTGGATACACCGACTACCGGCACGGTGTCGATCGACGGCCAGAACCTCGCCCCACTCAACGAAAACCAGAAGGGCGCGTTGCGCAACCGTGCGTTAGGCTTCGTCTATCAGTTCCACCACCTCTTGCCGGAATTCACCGCGCAGGAAAATGTCGCCATGCCCCTGATGATCCGGCGGCAAGCGCGCAGAATGGCTCTGGAAGCGGCTCTTGGGCCGCTGGGTGATGTCGGATTAGCGCACCGTGTCCACCATACGCCAGCAGAGCTTTCAGGTGGCGAGCGCCAGCGCGCGGCGATGGCGCGGGCACTGGTGACGCGGCCGCAATGCATTCTGGCCGATGAGCCCACCGGCAATCTGGATCGGGACACCGCGCGCAGCGTGTTCGACGTGATGGTCCAGCTGCAGCAAAAGGCTGGCACGGCCATCGTGGTGGTCACGCATGACCGCGAACTGGCGAGCCGCATGGGGCGCGTGCTGGAGCTGAAGGCCGGGCGGCTGAGCGCCGCTTAGTCGCTGCCCGCCGTCAAACCAACCCGTCAAACAGCATCACGCTGACCGGCTCACCGGCCTTGACGGTGCTTTCCTCGTGGCCGAGCACGATGAAGCAGTTGGCTTCGCTCA
>CAYUEG010000113.1:1430-12317 GCA_964443245.1 uncultured Burkholderiales bacterium
GCCTTGACGGTGCTTTCCTCGTGGCCGAGCACGATGAAGCAGTTGGCTTCGCTCATCGAGCGGAGCACGCCCGAGCCCTGCTGGCCGGTGGTGCGCACGCTCATCACGCCATCTTTCAATTCGAGCACGCCGCGCTGATACTCGGTACGCCCCGGCTTCTTGCGCAACGTTTCCTGGGAAACGGCTTTGAGCAGCGGCAGCTCGATATCTGTGGCGCCCATCATGTGCAGCAGTGCGCCGCGCACAAAGTGATAGAAGGTCACCATCACCGCCACCGGGTTGCCGGGCAGGCCAAACAGGTAGGCTGTCTTGCTGCCGTCGGCAATCTTGCCAAATGCCATCGGGCGGCCCGGGCGCATGGCGATGCGCCAGAACACCACGTCGCCCAGCTTCTTCATCATCTGCTTGGTGAAGTCGGCTTCGCCTACCGAGACACCGCCGGAGGTGATGACCGCATCGGCAATCGATGCGGCGATACGGAAGGCGGATTCGAGCTTCTCTTCCGTATCCGGCACCACGCCCATGTCGATCACCTCGCACCCCAGGCGCTGCAGCATGCCGTACAGGGTGTAGCGGTTCGAATCGTAGACTTCGCCTTCGCGCAGGGTCTCGCCGATGGATTTGAGTTCGTCACCGGTGGAGAAGAACGCCACACGAAGCTTGCGCGACACCCGGATCTCCGGGATGCCGAGCGACGCGATCAACCCCAGCTCGGCCGGGTTGATGCGCTTGCCGGCGCACAGGGCCGGGCGGCCCTTCTGCAAATCCTCGCCCGCCAGGCGGCGGTTGGCACCGGCTTCCTGCCCGGCCGGAACGGTGATGTGCTTGCCATCCGCCTTCACCAGCTCCATCGGAATCACGGTGTCGCAGCCGTGCGGCATGACCGCACCGGTGGTGATGCGCACGCATTCGCCTGGCGCGACCTTGCCGGTGAATTCGCGGCCGGCGAGGGCGGCGCCGATTTCATCGAGCGTCACCGTCTTGGTGGCATGCAGGTCGGTGCCACGCACGGCCCAGCCGTCCATGGCGGAGTTGTCATGCGCCGGCACGTTGATCGGCGAAATGATGTCCTCAGCCAGAATCCGGCCCAGGGCATGGCGAATCGCCACTTGTTCAAAGCCGGTCACCGGTTGCACAAACCGCCGGATGACTTCATTGACCTTGGCGGTCGGCAGGGCGTTGGGATCGTACCCATCGATGCAGCTGACGACCGCTTCAAGCGAGGAGGCTGTACTGGCGTTGACGGCTTGGGCTGGGGGGATTGGCATGGCTGTGGCAAGGGGCGATGCAGCCGGGGGGACCGTGGTATTGGTGCCAGCCGGGGTGGGCGCCGGGGCGCGATCGGTCTTGCGGCGGGCGGGCGTTTTCCTCTCAGCCGGGCTGGTGCCGAGAATCTGGTCCAGTACGGCGTCATGCGGGGTTGCCGACCGTGTGCCACGGCCGCGCCGCTCTACCAGCGGCGCCTCAAAGCGGCGCTTGGGCTGCTTGGGCGGCGGCGGCCTGCCGGTTTCGTAGGCTTCCAGTTCTTCCGGTGTGTTGATGTTGCCGAACAGGGCGTCGTCGGCGAAGTCGACTTCAGCCACGCTGAGGGTGGCATACCACTCGTCGATCTTGCGCCCGCCACCCTTCATGAACTGCGCCAGATGGTCGTAGGCGGTGCGTCGCACCAGCGTGAACACCGGGTGCGGCTGGCGCCCGGTCAATGCCACGGCAACTTGGGTGCCTTGATGGGAGAGTGCATCAAACAGGCGTTCCACCAGATCGAGCGGGAAAAAGGGTGAGTCGCACGGCACCGTCATCAGATAAGGGCGGCGGGAGACAGCCAAACCCGCATGCAGCCCGGCCAGTGGCCCGGCGTGTCCGGTAAAGGCGTCCGAGACCACCCGGACGCCGAAATTCTTGTACTGATCGTGGTTCTGATTGGTGTTGATCAGCACACCGCCCACCTGGGGGGCGAGCTTGCCGTACACATGGTCAATCAGGCGCTTCCCCTGAAAGGTGATGAGCGCCTTGTCCGTGTTGGGGCCGAGCGTTTCCATGCGCCGGCTTTTCCCGCCGGCGAGAATCAGGCCGGTAATGCTGTCGCGTTCGGCCGGGGTCATGCGAGGAGAGTGGCGCCAGGCCGGGTGAAGCGTTCACCGCCGGTGAACAACAGGTAGTGCCGGCCCTGGCAGCGGCCGATCATGGTGATGCCGACGCGTTTGGCGATTTCATGCCCCATGTGCGTGAGCCCGGAGCGGGAAAGCAGAAAGGGGATGCCCATTTGCGCGCACTTGATCACCATTTCGGAGGTGAGGCGGCCCGTCGTATAGAAGATCTTGTCGGCGCCCGAGGCGCCATCGAGCCACATGTGGCCGGCAATTGCATCGACCGCATTGTGGCGCCCGACATCCTCGACGAAATAGACGATCTGGCCACGGTTGTCGCCGCCGTTGGAACACAGTGCGCAACCGTGCACCGCGCCGGCCTGTTTGTAGATGGATTCGTGCTTGCGCACCCGTTCCATCACGGTGTACAGGGTTTCCTCGGTAAGGCGGGCGTCTGCCGGCAAATCGAGCGAATCGATTTCCTCCATCAGATCACCAAACACGGTGCCCTGGCCGCAGCCGGTGGTCACGGTGCGCTTGCCCAGCCGTTCCTCGATGTCGGTGCGTGCCCAGAAATCCTCGCCGTTCGGTCCTTTCCGGGTCGTCACCACCACACAATCGGTTTCCCAATCGACCTGCACGGCCTCGATGTCGGCCAGCGCGGGCACGATGCGCTGGTTGCGCAGATAACCCAGCGCCAGCGCTTCGGGCGCCGCGCCCAGGGTCATCAGGGTGACCAGCTCGCGCTTGTCCAGATACAGCGTCAGCGGGTGTTCACCGGCGATCGGGGTGGGCACCAGCGTGCCAGTCTCGTCGATGGCATCGACTTCAAAGGTGGCCGGGCGGGCAGCGCGGGTGAGGCTGGGTTTCATGTCATGCAGGGGGGGTGTTCGGCAAGGTCAGACGGATGATGGGTCAATTTTGGCGTATCGGCCGGAAACCGTTGGTGGGAGCCATTCTTGGCAGCATTGCCATGTGCCGGCATCAACCGCCGATATAGGACATCTCGATCTTGGGCGCACGGGCCGTGGCTTCCGTGCGCAGTTCGGAGTAACGGTCGTTGCGTGCGCCCCAGACGCCGGCGATCGCCGCCGCCAGTTCTTCATCCGAGCGGCCATCGCGCACCAGTGCGCGCAGATCGTGGCCCGATTGTGCGAACAGGCAGGTGTAGAGCTTGCCTTCGGTGGACAGGCGGGCGCGGCTGCAATCGGCGCAGAAAGCCTGGGTGACACTGGAGATGACACCGATTTCGCCGCTGCCATCGCGGTAGGCCCAGCGTTCGGCCACTTCACCGGTGTAGTTGGCCTCGGCTTCGACCAGGGGCATTTCCGCACTGATCATGCGCACAATCTCGCGTGAGGGCACCACTTCGTCCATGCGCCATCCGTTCGAGGCGCCGACGTCCATGTATTCGATGAAGCGCACGATGTGGCCGGTGCCCTTGAAGCGGCGCGCCATCGCCAGCACATGCCCATCATTGACGCCTCGCTTGACCACCATGTTGATCTTGACCGGGCCGAATCCGGCGGCGACGGCGGCATCAATCCCGGCCAGCACGTCGGCGACCGGGAAGTCGACATCATTCATGGCGCGGAACACGACGTCATCGAGTGAATCGAGCGAGACGGTCAGCCGCTGCAGGCCGGCAGCCTTGAGTGCGCGCGCCTTTCTTGCCAGCAGCGAGCCGTTGGTGGTGAGGGTCAGGTCGATCGGCTTGCCCTTGTGGGTGGTGATGCCGGCGAGCATCGCGATCAGGTCCTCGACATCCTTGCGCAGCAGAGGCTCGCCGCCGGTCAGGCGGATCTTCTCGACACCGTGGGCGGTGAAGATCCGGGCCAGACGCGTGATCTCTTCGAAGGAGAGCAGGGCCTTGTGCGGCAGGTACTGGTAATCCTTGTCGAACACGCTCTTGGGCATGCAATAGGTGCAGCGAAAATTGCAGCGGTCGGTGATCGAAATGCGCAGGTCATGGAGGCGGCGGCCGCGGGCGTCAGGCAGGTGCCCGGAAGGCGCCGGCACGCCGACCGGTATGGCGGGTACACGCTGCAGTTCGCGGAGGGGTATAACCTTGGCGTTCACGAGGCTATTGGCAGTGCTGAGGAGATTGCTTGCGATAATAGCAAAGCGGTGGCCGGCGGCCGCCAAGACCTCCTTCACCACGCAAACCAGCAATGACGCAACCTGCAATCCCCGTGACGGTCGTGATGGAGCGACGCGAAGTGGCCAGCCGCTGGGTGTCGCACGAATGGCGCGCGCATGCGGTGCTGTTGGGCGAGGACGCGTCCGCGCTGCCACCCCCGCAGCCACCCCAGGTGACGGCTGTGGGTAGCCAGTATCAGCATCATCCGGGGTTCGTGGTGACACTCTATCGGGACGAAGCCGAGGGTTATTTCCTCAATATCGGCACACCCGACCCGAAGGTATTCGTGATGTGGCGCCAGGAAGAGGGCGAGGAGGCGCCGACGCCGCGCGAGGTGACCGTCAGCTACAACGAGGCGGCGCGCTGGATGGACGCGCAGGAGAAGGTGGACACCGTGCCGATGCCGCCAAGCATGCGGCCCTGGCTCTCGGATTACGTGGCGCTGCACTACAAGCCCGAGCCGAAGAAGAAGCGCATCAAGGCTTCGTTTGTTTCGGCGCGCGACAAGGATCGTCTTTGAATGCGCATGATGATTGCCGGCGCCGTTGCAGATGAGTGACGATCGTTCAAGCGAAAGCTTTCTTGGCCGCTGGTCGCGCCGCAAGCGCGCCCTGCCGACCGCGCGCGAGGAAGAGGACGCAAAGACACAAGCCGCGCTGGCGGCAGAGCGCGAGCGCGCGCTCCCGCAGACAGTGGCGCCACAGCCGGTCGAGCCGCCGCCGGATTTGCCGTCAGTGGAAACGTTGACCCCGGATTCGGACTACACACGTTTCATGCAGCCGGATGTGCCGATTGCATCGCGCAATGCCGCGATGAAAAAGCTGTTTTCCGACCCGCATTTCAATGTGATGGATGGGCTGGACATCTACATCGACGATTACACCAAGGAAGACCCGATCCCGATGGCCATGCTGCGCGACCTGGCGCAATCGAAGATGCTCGGGCTGTTCAAGGAAGAAGAGGAGCAAGAGGCAGCACAGAAAGCCGCCCGGGAAGCAGACGAGCGACAGGCTCTGGCGAATCAGTTTGCGGTGGCCACGGACGATCCGGCCCAAGCGGCAGCGCAAGCCGGAGCGGAAGCCCTGTCTGAAGCACCAGCCGACGGAGCGGGGGCCGAACCGTATAATCCGGCCGCCCCGGCCAACGTGCGCGCCGCGGCTGCTTCCACGCCACTTGTTTCCGCTCCTGCTACTGCTTCTCCTTCAGCGCGTTCTTCTACCGCCGTTCGCCCGGATTCTGCCTAGTGTCCTCCTGCCTCGTTTGCAACTGCAATCACACCATGCCGCTCGACGGCGGCAAGCTTGCCCAGGCACTCGGGCAGGCGGCGCCGATCAAGATTCACCACGAACTTTGCCGGCGCGAGATCGCGTCGTTTGAGTCGGCTCTGGCAGCGGCGGATCGCGAAGTCGAACCGCTCACCGTGGCCTGCACCCAGGAAGCACCGCTGTTCGCCGAACTCAGCTCAGGGTCGGATCATCGGCAGGTGCCGCTGCGTTTCGTCAACATTCGTGAAACGGGCGGGTGGTCATCCGAAGCGAAAGGGGCCGGCCCCAAGATTGCCGCACTGTTGGCCATGGCGCAACTGCCGGAGCCGGAGCCGGCGCGGGGCGTCGACTATCGCTCGGCCGGCGCCACGCTGATCGTTGGCGACGGACCCGCCGCGCTGGAATGGGCGAAGCGCCTGGCCGGGAAGCTGGATGTCTGCGTCCTGATGACGCAGAACACGTTGAGTGCCGAGTTGCCCGGTGTGCGCAGCTTCCCGGTGGTGGCTGGCAAGGTGAAAAAGCTGTCCGGATGGCTGGGCAAGTTTGAAGTCGAGTGGGAGGGCACCAATCCGATTGATCTGGACACCTGCACGCGCTGCAACGCCTGCGTGGACGCCTGTCCGGAAGGTGCGATCAATTTTTCGTACCAGATCGACATGGATAAATGCCGCGGCCACCGGGATTGCGTCAAGGCCTGTGGTGATGTCCGTGCGATCGATTTCGACCGCGCTGCCGCGGTGCGCAGGGAGACTTTTGACCTGGTGCTGGACCTCTCGCGCGAGCCGCTGGTCAAGCGCCACCAGCCGCCACAAGGCTATTTTGCGCCGGGTGCCGATCCCATGGATCAGGCCTTGGCGGTAGCCGAACTGGCTTCGATGGTCGGCGAGTTCGAAAAGCCGCGCTTCTTCCAGTACAACGCCAAATTGTGTGCGCACAGCCGGTCGGAAAAGATCGGCTGCAGCAAGTGCATCGATATCTGTTCCACCGAAGCAATTACGCACGACGGCAACCACGTCAAGGTCGAGCCGCACTTGTGCATGGGATGCGGGGCGTGTGCCACCGTGTGCCCCTCCGGAGCCATGGGGTTTGCCTATCCGAAGGCCACCGACACCGGTGCGCGCATCAAGACCGCGTTGAAAGTCTATGCGGCTGCCGGCGGCAAGGACGCCTGCGTCCTGCTGCATGACGAGCAGGGTGGCGGCCTGATCACTGACGCCGGACGTGCTGCCCACGGCGCACTGCGCGGTGGCGCTGGAAGTGTCGCGCGCGGCCCGGGGTTGCCGGCCCGGGTGATACCGGTGCCGCTGCACCATGTGGCCTCGGCTGGTCTCGATCTGTGGCTCAGCGCGATTGCCTGGGGTGCATCCCAGGTGCGTGTCCTCCTGACCGGAGCGGAAGCGCCCGAGTATGCCGAGGCCCTGCATCGTCAGGCGGCGATCGGCAATGCCATCCTTGAAGGGTTGGGCTACGGCGGCGCGCAATCCGGTGCGCATCTTGGTGTCGTGGCGGCTGAAGAGGGAGCCGGTGCCCTGGCGCTGGGCCTGAGGCAGTTGCCCGCAGCGAGCGGCGTAGCAATCCATGCCGGCTTCAACGTGGCCCCCGAGAAGCGCGCCACGCTCGAATTTGCGATCGAGCATCTGGCCAGGCATGCGCCGGCGCCGGCCGAAATCGTCGCGCTACCTGCCGGTGCGATGTACGGGACGCTGGAGGTCAACCGCGATAAATGTACCCTTTGTCTTTCCTGTGTCGGCGCTTGCCCGGCCTCGGCCCTGGCCGATAACCCGGAAACGCCGCAACTGCGCTTCATCGAGCGCAATTGCGTGCAGTGCGGCCTGTGCGTCAACACCTGTCCGGAAGATGCCATTACGCTGATGCCGCGCCTGAACCTGGCCGAGAGCGCCCGCAAGCCGGTGGTGCTCAATGAAGCGCAGCCGTTTCACTGCGTGCGCTGCGGCAAGGCCTTTGGGACCCGGCAGATGGTCGATGCCATGACGTCGCGCCTGACAACACATTCGATGTTTTCCGGCGGCCTTGCACTGCGGCGGCTGCAGATGTGCGCCGATTGCCGTGTCGTCGACATGATGGAGAACAAGAACGAGGTGTCGATCCTCGATGGCAAGGGCAAAGGCGCTGCATGAACAATCCGGCGGATGCATCCCGGCCACTGCATTTTGTCAAGCCGGCGCTCATGGAAGATATGGCGCGCGCTGACTTGTATGCCCTGCTGGCCCGGCTCTTCTACCAGGCACCCGACGCGGCGCTGTTGCAGGCGATTGTCAAGGCACAAGGCTTGGTAGGTGCGCCCGACACACCGCTGGGGCAGGCCTGGGGTGCCCTGCAACGGGCTGCACAGGTGGTGGACGTGCAGGCTGTGGCAGACGAGTTCACCACCCTGTTTGTGGGTGTCGGCAAGGCGGCGGTGTCGGTATATGCGTCGCACTATCTGTCGGCGAACTACAAGGAGCTGACGCTGGTGCACTTGCGTGAGGAGTTGGGCCGGCTTGGGCTGGCACGCAAGGCCGAGGCAGTCGAGCCGGAGGATCACGTGGCGGGGCTGCTGGATGTGATGCGCCATTTGGTGCAGCGCGGCAGCACCGACGAGGACCTCACGCGACAGGCTGCTTTTTTCCGGAGCTATCTTGTGGCCTGGCGTGATCCTTTGTGCGATGCAATAGAACAAGCCGATGGCGCGCAGTTCTACCGCCACGTTGCGCGCCTGCTGAAAGCCCTCATCGACATTGAGGTTGAAGTTTTCGATGGCGCGGGGTAAAAATCCTTCCTTATGGCCTACTTTTCATAGGGTTAATGAGACTTCTTCTCATCCACCATTGGCGGTGCCCAAGCCAAGATGAGTTGGTCTGTTGTGCCCCGGATTTAGCTACACGAATGCCGCAGTTTTTGACAGGAGACGACAAAGATGAGTGATACCCAGAAGAACAAAGGACGCCGCAACTTTCTGCTCGGGGCCGGTGCGGCTTCGGTAGCTGGCGCGGCCGCTCTGGTGGCTACCAAGCAAGCCGATACCACCGTCAAAACGTCGAAAGCCGGCGTTCCTGCGGGCAAGGGATACCAGTTGACTGAACACGTGCGCAATTACTATCGCACGACCACCATCTAGGGAGCGCCGACCATGTTATTGACCCGTAAATCGACTGGTGAAGTATCGGCACGCGGCATGTTGTCGCGCTCGCTCGGTGGTGTGTTGCAGAGCACGATGGATCGTCGAGCTTTCCTCAAGCGCTCCGGCCTTGGTGCCGGCGCTGGTGCGTTTGCCGGTTCGCTTGGTTTCTCCATGATCGAAGAAGCCAAGGCTCAGGACGCCAAGGCCGACAAGATTGAAGTCAAGCGCACGGTCTGCACGCACTGCTCGGTAGGCTGCGCCATCGATGCCGTGGTGAAGAATGGTGTCTGGGTCCGTCACGAACCGGTGTTCGACTCACCGATCAACCTGGGTGCGCATTGCGCCAAGGGTGCATCGATCCGCGAGCACGGCATGACCGAGCATTCGCATCGCCTGAAATACCCGATGAAACTCAACACCAAGTCGGGCAAGTACGAGCGGATCAGCTGGGATACGGCGTTCACCGAAATTGCGGCCAAGCTGGAGCAGGTACGCAAGGACCATACCCCGGATTCGATTTTCGTGGTCGGTTCATCCAAGCACAACAACGAACAGGCTTACATGCTGCGCAAGTGGGTCTCGCTGCTGGGGACCAACAACACTGACCACCAGGCCCGCATTTGCCACTCGACCACCGTTGCCGGCGTCGCCAATACCTGGGGCTATGGCGCCATGACCAATTCGTACAACGACATGCAGAACACCAAGTGCATGCTGTACATCGGGTCGAATGCTGCCGAAGCGCATCCGGTTTCGGTCATGCATGCGCTGCACGCCAAGGAAACCGGCGCCAAGATGATCGTGGTCGACCCGCGCTTTACGCGCACGGCGGCCAAGGCCGATGAGTATGTGCGCATCCGTTCCGGTACCGACATTCCGTTCCTCTTTGGTCTGTTGCACATCATTTTCAAGAATGGCTGGGAGGACAAGAAGTACATCAACGATCGCGTGTACGGCATGGAGGCGATCAGGAAAGAGGTGATGGAAAAGTGGACGCCCGATGCGGTCGAGGCGGCCTGCGGCGTCGGCCCCGAGCAGATGCAGAAAGTGGCGGAAATGTTCGCCAAGTCCAAGCCTTCGACCATCGTGTGGTGCATGGGCCAGACCCAGCACACGATCGGCAATGCAATGGTGCGCGCTTCCTGCATCCTGCAACTGGCGTTGGGCAACATCGGTGTCTCGGGCGGCGGTGCGAACATCTTCCGCGGCCATGACAACGTTCAGGGCGCAACCGATGTCGGCCCGAATCCGGATTCGCTGCCGGGCTACTACGGCCTCGCGACCGGCTCATGGAAGCATTTTGCCAAGGTCTGGAACGTCGACTACGACTGGATCAAGGGCCGCTACGCTTCTCAGGCGATGATGGAAAAATCGGGCACGACCGTCTCGCGATGGATTGACGCCGTCCTGGAAGCGGACGACAAGCTGGATCAGGAAAAAGCGGTCAAGGCAGTGTTCTACTGGGGCCATGCGCCCAACTCGCAGACGCGCGGCCTGGACATGAAAAAGGCGATGGACAAGCTGGAAATGATGGTCGTCATCGACCCCTACCCCAGTGCGACTGCTGCCATGATCGCCATGCCGTCGGCTGAGCGCAATCCTGCGCAGCAGGTGTATTTGTTGCCAGCCGCCACCCAGCTTGAGTGTGCGGGTTCGGCGACGGCATCGAACCGGTCGATCCAGTGGCGCGAGAAGGTGGTCGATCCCCTGTTCGAATCGCTCACCGATCACGCCATCATGTACGAGTTTGCCAAGAAGCTCGGCTTTGCAGACCAGTTGGTCGGCAAGGCCGGTGGCAAGCAGAATATTGCCGTGCAGAAGATTTCCACCATGGGGGGCAAGTACGAAGAGCCGGTTGTCGAGGACATCCTGCGCGAGATCAACCGCGGCGTCTGGACCATCGGCTATACCGGGCAGTCACCTGAGCGTCTGAAGCTGCACATGAAGAACATGCACACCTTCGACGTCAAGACGCTCAAGGCCAAGGGAGGCCCCTGCGATGGCGAGTACTTCGGCTTGCCTTGGCCATGCTACGGCACACCGGAGATGAAGCATCCGGGTTCGCCGAATCTTTATGACACCTCCAAGCACGTGATGGATGGTGGCGGCAACTTCCGCGCGAACTTTGGCGTCGAGCGCGAAGGGGTCAGCCTGTTGGCAGAGGATGGCTCGCACTCGAAGGGCGCCGACATCACCACTGGCTATCCCGAACTGGATCATGTCCTGCTCAAGAAACTGGGCTGGTGGGACGAACTGACTGATGCCGAAAAGGCC
>CAYUEG010000114.1:0-12311 GCA_964443245.1 uncultured Burkholderiales bacterium
TTGAGACGAAGCGCACACGACTGCCTTGCGGCCCTTGATGCCCAGATCCATGTTGTTTCCCTAGTTTGCTGCAGGTGCTCAGTTCTTGACGGTTTCGATACCTGCGGCCTTGATCGCGGCTGCCCACTGCGGCCGCTCGGCCGCCATCAGGCGATTGAAGTCCGCCGCCGGCATGACGATGGGGTCGAAACTCATTTCCTTCATGCGTTTGAGGAAGGTCGCGTCACGGGCCAGCGCCAGCACTTCGCCTTCCAGCGTCTCCTGAATCTCGCGCGGCGTCGACGATGGCATGAACACGCCGTACCAATTGACGATGTCGAGATTGGCCAGACCGGCTTCGGCCAGTGTCGGCACGTTGGGAAAGGCTTCCAGCCGCGTTGATTCCAGTGTGGCGAGGGCGCGCAGGCGCCCGCTTTGCACATGTTGCCGGACCGATTCGGCTGACTGCACCAGCATCTGCACTTCGCCGCCCAGGAGGCCGACCACCGCCGGGCCGCTGCCCTTGTAGGGCACATGGGTCATCTGCATGCCCGCCTTGGCGCAGACGATCTCGGCGATCAGGTGCAGGGTATTGCCGAGGCCGGGCGAACCGAAGAACAGCTTTTTCGGTTCCGCCTTGGCCAGCGCAATCAGTTCCTTGAGCGTATTGGCCTTGACGTTGCTGTTGATCACCAGCAGCGCCGGGTTGCGCCCGACCAGGCCGGCGGTGACGAGGTCACGCCGTGCGTCGTAGACCGGGCGGGGCTCGAAATTCTCGGCGACGGTGATCGGCGTCGGTGGCGAGAACAGCAGCGTGTGGCCATCCGGGTTGGCGCGCACCACGCCCAGGGTCGCCACCTGGCCGGAGGCGCCGGCGATGTTCTCGACCACTACCTGCTGCCCGAAGCGCTGCGACCAGATATGGGCCACCAGGCGCGCCACATGGTCGGGCCCGCCGCCGGGTGGTGACGGCACGATCAGCTTGACCGGGCGTGTGGGAAAGCGGGCCTGCGCGAAGGCGCGTGGCGCCAGGGCCATGCCGCCTGCGGCAAGGATGAAGCGGCGACGGGGGTTGGTCATGATGTTAGTCATGATGATGGCCTCCGTGCTCGTGGTCATGCGTGTGGCCATCGTAATCGGGATGGCTGTGGCCGTGGTGGGTATGGCGCTTCGACTTTGGCGCAATGCCATGCTCGCGCCCATCGACCTGGCGGTACTTGTGTTCGGCCGCGCCGGCCGCGGTCTGCACACCCGGCTTGGTGCCGGCCTGGTGATCCTGCGCATAGTGCAGGCGCAAGAGATCCATGCCGTAATCGTTGCCGTTGGGCGTGCGCACGATGGTGTGAATATGGAACTTGGCCGGCAGCTCGTTGGTGAGGAACACGCCGGAGTGGTGATCAAACTCGATCATCACCACCGGGCTCTGGATGCGGTAATAGAAGGTGTCGTCTTCCCCGGTGCCGCCGATCCAGCAGAAGTGCGTGTCATCCAGATGGCGTTCCACCTCTTCCATGCGTGCCTTGAGCGGGCCTTCCGGCAAGGGCTCGACGTAGGCATTGACGAGCTTGAGCAAGCGGCGGCGCTGGTCCTGCGTAAAGTGTTTGACCTGCGCGCCCTCGTAGGGCACCACGCGGTTGTCCTGAAACGCCCCGCCCAGATGGAGCTGGTCAGCCGGGTGGCGGCGCCCTTCGGGCAAGTCCCCGCCCACGCTCGACTTGTACAGAATCGCTTCCTGCTGCTGTGCTGCACTGAGCGCGTGCATCAGCGCCAGGCCGCCGTTCTCTTCGTCCTGAAACAGGCGCTTGCCGGCCAGTGCGCCGGCTGCCGCATCGCCATAGTTGGGTTCAGCGCCCATGAAGGCCGGAGAGAGCACCATCTGCCCGCCGATCACCAGGCAGTTGAGTGCGAGGTGGTGGCCCATCAGCTGCCAGCCCCAGGGCTCGGTGGCCGAAGGCGTGCCGAAGAGGCAAAAGTTGTAGCTCCACTCGCCCAGCACACTGGTGTTCATCGCCAGCTCGCCGAGAAAGTGGTTGAAGCGCATCACGTCGCGCGTCTTGTCGTAGCCGCGCGCCGAGAGGCTGGCCCGCACCACGCCGAGAATCGCTTCGCGCAGCGGCACCGTCACTTCCTCAAGACGCAGGCCGTACTTGAAGACATACATCTCGGTGTTGTTCCAGCTGCGCCACTCACGGGCGTCGGCTGGCAGCATCAAGGCCGCGCGCTGCTCAGGCGTAGCGGCCTCAATCAGCCGCGTGGTGGCCTCGATCATCGCTGCCGTCGGCGCGCCGTGGTCGCCCAGCGAGAACAGGCCGGGCAGCGGTTTGCCATCCGTCGTTACACCGACAAACGGCTGCTTGTAGAGCGCCTCCCAGGGTTTGAACAGGAGATCGCGCGGGCGCGGGTTGACCAGCCCCGCCGCGCCATGTTCGTCGGCAGTGCGGCCGTGCATCGCCGCCACGCGGGGATACTCAAGGGTGGGGACAAATGGCCGAAAGTCGGGTGGAGACTTCATCTGTGTTCCCGGAAGGGCGCGCCGGTCCGGCGCGCGAAATTCATTCTATCTTGACGTTGGCCTGCCTGATCACGGCGCCCCACTTGGTGCGCTCGGCGTCGAGAAAGGCGGCGAACTCGGCCGGTGTGCTGCCCACCGAATCGCTGAACGAATCGCGCCGTTGCTGCACGATGTCCGGCATCTTGGCCACCTGCGCAATCGCCGCGCTGACCTTGTTGATGATCGCCGGTGGTGTCCCTGCCGGCGCGAGCAGGCCGATCCAGACGAGCGGATCGTACGCGCCAAACCCGGCCTCGGTAAACGTCGGCACATCGGGCAATTGCGGATAGCGGCTCTTGCCGGAGATGGCGAGCACGCGCAGGCGCCCGGTCTTGACGTTGCCCAGCACCGGCAGCACGGCTTCGAAAATCGCCGAGATCTGGCCCGCGATCAGATCGCTGTAGGGCGTTGACGTGTTGTAGTGGATGAACTTGAGGTTGGCACCGGCGAGGCTGCTGAACCACTCACCGGCCAGATGGGTCGCCGCGCCCACGCCGATGGTGCCGGTGTTGGCGTAGTTCGGATTCGACTTGGCCAGCGCCACAAATTCGGCCGCCGTCTTCGCTGGCACCGCAGCGTTGACGGTGAGCGCGTAGGCGGTGGTGGAGATCAGGCTCACCGGCACCAGATCGCGCCTGGCATCGTAGGGCAGGTTGTTGAACAGCAGCGGCCCGGTTACCAGGGCGGTCGGCGTGCCGACCAGGAAGGTGTAGCCATCCGCCGGGGACTTGGCCACTGCTTCCGTGGCAATGCGGGCCGCCGCACCGGGACGGTTTTCGACGATCACCGTTTGCCCCAGCAGCTGGCTCAGGCGCGGTGCCATCTGGCGCACGTCCACATCAGGGCCGGCCCCGGGCGGTGTCGGCACGACAAAGCGGATCGGCTTGGTCGGATATTCCTGTGCGGCAGCCGGCAGGGCCAGCGTGAGCAGGCCCAGGAAGAGCGCGCCGGCGAACCGGTGCGCCGTACGAAGCGAAGATGACTGCATGGTGGTCTCCTTGGTGTGGTGTTGCTTGTCGTTCTTGGTGGGGAAGCGGGAACAGCGCGGCTCGGGCTAGGCAGCCGCCGGAATCTGCGCAGCGGGCCGCATGGATGCGGCAAGGTGTTCGAGCAGGCGATGCGCCTGGGCCTCGGTAGCAAAAGCGCCGTACGCATAGTGATCCGGGCGCACCAGCACGCCGACACAATTCGCCGGGGCCAGCCAGGAAGCAAGCAATGCGTCGGGGTCATGCACGGCAGCCACGCTAGGGGCTGCCGCCCCCGCGCCAACCTGCACGATGGCAACGCCGGCGGCCTGCGCGGCGGCAACGAGTGTGGCGGGCACGGGTTCCAGCATCACCAGGCGCCAGCACGGGCCGGTGACATCGTCGAGCCGCCGGGCCTCGCCAGCGTGCTGCACGGTGGGCTGCGGAAACACCTTGCCGGCCAGTGGCGCATCCGCAGCGATCAGTCCGGTGGTGAGGCCGGGAATCAGCTCCTGCCGGATCAGGGTTTGTGCTTCGCCGTTGCCCAGCGCCAGCATCGCGTCATCGCGTGCCTGCGCCTTCACCGGGTCGCGTTCGGAGATGATGTTGCCGAATTCCTGGGCCAGGCGCGTGGTGGCCACCACGTGCGGGCGGCGCTCTGTGGTGTAGCTATCAAGCAGGGCCTCGGGCGCCTGCCCGCGCAGCACCGCATCCAGCTTCCAGGCGAGGTTGCCGGCATCGCGCAGCCCCTGGCACATGCCCTGCCCGAGAAACGGTGGTGTCTGGTGGGCCGCATCGCCGGCCAGCAACACCCGGCCGCGCCGCCAATGATGCGCAATCAGGGCGTGAAAGCGGTACGAAGCGGAGCGCCAGATTTCCGCCTCGCCGGGGCGCAACCAGCGGGAGAGCAGCTCCCAGAGCCGTTCTGCGGGGAGTTCGCCTTCGCGCTGCTCGCCCGGCAGCGTCATGAATTCCCAGCGCCGGTGGTTGCCCGGGCAGGTGATGAAGGTGCTGGGCCGTTCCGGCTGGCAGTACTGCACGTTGGTCGACGGCAACTGGCCCAGGTGTTCCGGCTTGACCTTGACATCCACCACCGCCCAGGCGTGGTCGTAGTCGAAACTTTCCAGGCCGATGCCGAGCGCGCGGCGCACCGGGCTCGACGCACCGTCGCAGCCGACCAGATAGCGCGCTGCGCGCTGCAGCGCACGGCCCGTCTGGTCGCGCAAGGTCAGTTGCACGCCATCCGCTGTCTGGGAGAACGTGGTCAGTTCGCACCCGGGGGCCGTGGTGACGTTGGGCATGCTGGCGATGGCTGCCCGCAACACGGCCTCCACTCCCGGTTGGTCGCAGGTATAGCCCGGCGACCAGCCCTGCGGGTAGGGCGGCGCCATGCGCTTCAACCGGCGGATCACCCTGCCGCCAATACCGTGATACTCGCCGTCATTGAAGGGCGCAACATGCGGTGCCAGGGCATCGGCCACGCCCACATGCTGGAAGAGGCGCATCGCGTCGTGGTCAAAGCCGACGGCACGCGGTTGCGGATAGATTTCGTTCGCCTTGTCGGCCACCAGCACCGACAGGCCGCGCCGGCCAAGCAGGCCCGCGAGGGTGGCGCCGGTCGGGCCATAGCCGATGATGGCCACGTCGTATAGGGGTTGCGCTGTTGCGCCTGCAGACTGCATGCGGTTTTGTCTCCTGCCGCCTCAGTGTGGTTACGGGTGTGGCCGCGGGTATGGCTTTGGGTATTGCTGCGGGTACTGCTGCGGGTATTGCTGCGACGGCGTGGCGGTTATCATCACCGCTCTTTGCGATTGAACGTCGGTTATTGCATCCAGCGCGCCAGCGTAGCGGCATCATCGCGGTGCGTCCAATGAAAGATTTCGAGCCGCGCGTTGCGCGGAATTCAACATGGCAAGGTGACCATGCCCGCCCAACACGAACACAGGGAGATCGCCGCCGCCGCGGCAGTGTGCATCGGGACGTTTCCCCGGGAGAAGTGTCAGGTAATCCCATGTTGACCCAAGCCCGTCTCTTCAGGCATTTTGATGCCATCCGCCGGGCCGGCTCGATTCGCGAGGCGGCGCGCCAGCTGCACATCTCGTCGTCGGCACTGAACCGGCAGTTGTTGATGCTCGAGAACGGATTCGGCTTTGCCCTGTTCGATCGCCTGCCGCAAGGGCTGCGCCTGACACCTGGTGGGGAAATTGTGGCCCGGCATGCCACCACCGTGCTGCAGGACGAGCAGCGCATGCACTCGGAGCTGGATGCGTTAAAGGGGGTGCGGCGTGGCACGGTGGCGATTGCGACGACCGAGTCGCTCACCTCGACGTTCATTCCGGCGGTTTTCGAGCGCATGGTCGAGCGTCATCCGTTGGTCAAGCTGAGTGTCCGGATTTCTGGCTCTGCCGAGGCTGCCGCAGCGGTGATTCAGGGCCATGCCGACATCGCCATCGCGTTCGTGGGCGATCGCGCCGAGCACCTGCGGCAACTGGCGGTGGGCAAGTTCCGGCTGGGCGCCGCGCTGGCCAAAGGTCACGCGCTTGCCGGGCGGCGCAGTGTGACGCTGGCGGAGTGTGCCCGTCACCCCCTGGTGCTGCCGACTCCGGAGCTGGGCATGTTCAACGATCTGCAGCCGTTGCTGAAAAGTCACAAGCGGGCGCGCAACGTGATCCTCGAAACCGGCTCATTCGAGCTCATGCGTGGCCTGGCAACACGCGGCGTCGGGATCGCCTTTGTTCACCAGTTTGGCATCGAACGCGAATGTGCACAGGGCCTGTTGCGGCATGTTCCCCTCAAAGGGGCGGAGCTGGCTTATCTGGGCGTCTATGTCCGTGCCGAACGCACCTTGCCGGCGGCCCTGGATGCGTTTGCACGGATCACCGCCGACGAGATTCGGCGGCGTGAGGCGCAGGAGCGCTAGGCGGTGCGGCTAAGGGTGCTGCAATAAATGCAGCACCCCGAACGACAAATTGCGCTTCTGCGCTCAGGGTTGGCGGCGTAGACTTGGATTCGAAAGCAGATCTGCCAGGCCCGGTTCTGGTTGTCGGGGAGTGTGGACCGGCTCTTCACGTGACCTCACCTGACCGGGAGTACCCATGAAGCTTTTGCAATCCCTACCTCTGCTTGCCACTGCGCTCGGCTTGACCCTGACCGCGCTTCCCGCCGCCGCACAATCGGGCCCGGGCGGGTATCCCAATCGTACCGTGCGGGTCATCGTACCGGCTGCCACCGGCAGCCTGACCGACCCCGTGGCACGCGTCATCGCGGACGAAATGTCCAGGCGAACCGGTCAGACGTGGGTGATCGACAATCGACCCGGGGCCGGCGGCATTATCGGTACGGACGCGGCTGCCAAGGCACCGGCAGATGGCTACACCCTGATGGTGACGGCAAACAATTTCATCATTACGCCCAGCCTGTACTCCAAGGTGCCCTACAAGGTTCCCGAGGATTTCACCTCGATCGGCCTGATCGGCCGTGCTGACAACCTGCTGGTGGCCTCTGCCGCTGCGGGCATCCGCAGTGTGGGCGATCTGGTTGCCAAGTCGAAAGCTGCCGCCAAGCCGCTCGAGTACACCTCGCCCCTGCTCGGCTCTGCCGCTCACCTGACGGTGGAGCTGTTCAAGAAGAGCGCCGGCATCAACCTGGAACACGTGCCGTACAAGGATTCCGGCCAGGGCACCACCGATACCCTTGCGGGGCGCATTGCCGTCAACATCATGGGCATCGCCACTGCCCTGCCGCACATCCGGGCGGGTCGTCTGGTCCCGCTGGCCTGGACGGGTGCCACCCGCGCCCCGGAGTTGCCCGACACGCCGACCTTCGTCGAGGCGGGCTACCGGGATGTCCATCTGGGCTTGTGGTTCGGACTGGTGGGCCCGGCAAAGTTGCCACCGGACATTGCGTCGTATCTGAACCAGCAACTCAATGCCGCGCTGGCAAACCCGGCAACCCTGGAGCGTTTGCAGAACTTCCGCATCGCCCCGCTGGCCGGTAGCGCCCAAGCCATGAACCAGTTGATCGCGAGCGAGTTGCCGGTCTATACCAGGCTGGCAGCCGATACCGGCCTGAAACTGGATTGATCATGGCAAATCCTGATCCCGGCGTGAAGCCGGGTAGCGTGAGCGCCATATTTCACTGCCCCCGGGCGGGTGCGCCGATGCAGGCGGCAACGCAGGTCCATGTGACGGCAGGATTCGGCCTGGATGGCGACCGGTATGCGCTGGGCATCGGCGCGTATTCCGCCATCGAACCTGTCAAGATCCGGCACGCCTCGTTCATCTCGCAAGACGGCCTGGATGCTGCAAACGCGTGGCTGGCCGAGCAAGGTCTTCCTGCATTTGCAGCAGTCGAGACACGCCGGAATTTCCTGCTCGCGGGGATCCCTGCGGAGGCACTCAATGCACTGGTCGGTCACGTGTTTAGCGTCGGCGGTGTGATATTCAAGGGCCTGGAGCTGGCCACACCCTGTCACCGCCCTTCGCGTCTGCTCAAGCGCGGCGGCATCTTCGAAAGCGCCTTTGCAGAGCGGGGCGGCTTGCGCGCAGAAGCCTTCAGCTCGGGCGATGTTCGGGTCGGGGATGTCCTGATCCAGACATAAGCCGGACGCTCTGCAATTGGCCGCACATCGGCGGCCGGCCGCTGGCACCACTTGGGACCGCCGTGACGGGTATGATCACCGCTCTTCACTTTGCATGCGGACTTGAGCGCGCCCGGGCGGCGTTTGCGCCCAGGCTCGTCTCACGGAAGATTTCGAGCCGCGCGTTGCGCGGAATTCAACATGGCGCGGCGACACGGCAAGGTTTCCCTCGAGAACATCCGCATGCTCGATGCGATCGACCGCCATGGCTCCTTCGCGGCGGCAGCGCAGGAACTGTTTGTGGTGACGTCCTCGATCACCCACGCGGTCCGCAACCTGGAAGAGCAGCTCGGCCTGAACCTGTTTGACCGCTCGGGCCGCCGCGCGCGCTTCACGCGCGAAGGGCGCTTGCTGCTGGACAAGGGGCGCCACCTGCTGGCCCAGGCCAATGCCTTCGATGAGGAAGTGCAGCTGATCGCCACCGGCTGGGAAGCCACGCTGGTGGTAACGCTCGATCAGGTGATCGGCACCGCCCCGCTGATGCCGCTGGTCGATGCCTTCTTCAAGGTGGCGCCGCACACCTCGCTGCACCTGCGCCGCGAAGCGGTGGCGGGCACCTGGGATGCACTGTTGTCAGGCCGCGCCGATCTCATCGTTGGCGCGCCGGCGGTCGGGCCGGCAGGGGGCGGATTTGAAAGTGTGCCGTTGTTCGACATCGATTTCGTGTTCGTGGTGGTGCCGGATCATCCGCTGGCCGGATGGAAGGGCGTGATTCCCAACAGCGAGATTGCGCAGCACCGCGCGGTCAGCATCGGTGACACCACGCGCAGCCTGCCGCACCTGCCGCGCGGGCTGCTCGATAGCCGCCACAGCCTCTCGGTACCCGACACCATGGACAAGCTGCAGGCGATTCTGCTCGGCGCTGCGTGCGGCTTCCTGCCGCGTCCGCTGGTCAAGCCGCACGTGCGTGCCGGGCGGCTGAAGATCCTCCGGGTGGAGACGCCGCACCCGCCCAATCAGGCGGTGCTGGCCTGGCGTGCGGGCGAGAACGGCCGCGCCCTGCGCTGGTGGATCGAGCGCCTTTCCAACCCGGCGTTCGCGGGCAAGTTGTTCTTTTAGCCGGGCAGGGCGTCAGATAAAGCGCGTACTCGGCTTCAAGCCCAGGTAGTGCTGCCCGGCGGTTTGCAGATGCATCGGGTTCGATTGCACCTGCTGCGTCACCGCCAGCATGTCGCGCAGGCGCCGCTCGAACGGGTGCACCTCGAAGATGGCGGTGGCGCCGGCATCGTCGTAGGCATCCTGCGCCACCTGGCGCACTTCGCGAATCGCGTAGGTCGAGGCCAGGCGCATGGTGACGCGGTGCTCAAACGCATGTTCGCCGGTGGCGGCGCAGTGCTCCCAGGATTCACGCACGCTCTGCGCCAGCCACGCGCGCATGGCGGCCAGCCGTGCTTCGGAAGTGGCAACGCGCGCCTGCACCACGCTGCTGTCGCGCAGCATCTGCGGGGCACCGGAAGGGGTTTTCTGGTTGGCCAGCGCAATGAAGGAATTGAGCATCGCGCGTGCAATGCCCAGCGCCACGGCGGAAAAGCCGGTCTGGTAGACCATCGTCGGCGAGAAGCGGTACAGCGTGCCGGCTTCGCGTCGCTCGGTTTCCACCTCGATCTTCGCATCGGCCGGTTGTTGCTGGTCGCGCCCGACGGCGCGTGGCACCACGCAATACTCGGCAGGCACGAACAGGTCCTTGACGGCATAGGTGTCGCTGCCGGTGCCGCGCAGGCCCAGCACCGCCCATTTGTCATCGACGATGGTGACAGCGTTGCGCGGAAACAGGGCGGTGCGCTCCACCGGCGCGCCGCTGGCGTGCTTTTGCGGCGTGCCGTTCGCATCGGTCACCACGCAGTGGCCACCCACCCAGGTGGAGTGGCGGCTGCCGCTGCCAAAGCCCCAGGTGCCGCTGACTCTCCAGCCGGCGCCTTGCGGGGTGTTGACGGGCGTCGCCGTGCAGGGCCCCTGCGGGAAGCCCCACGAGAGCACCGCGCGCGCATCGTCGAACATGGCATGCGCGGCCGCCGGCGTCATGTAGGCGGCAGACATGGCGCAGGCATTGCTCTGCGCCACGCTCCAGGCCGCGCTGGCGTCGCCCTGCGCGATCGCCTGGATCACCTGGAAGAAGGTCGGCAGGTCGAGCTCCGCACCGCCGATGGAGCGGGGCAGCAGCATGCGGAACATCTTCGCCTCGAACAGCGCGTCCTGCACGTCGGGCGGCAGGCCTTTGGCCGCATCGATACGCGGCGCGGCGGCATCGAGCAGCGGCGTCAGCGCGCGTGCCTTGGCCAGCCAGTCCTGGTCGATGCCGGCCGGTGCCGCGGTTGCAAGATCTTTCGGATTCACGACGTGGATTCTAGACCAGTCTTCCTGCGCGCAAGCCTTGGTTCAGGCGCTATGATCTGCCCGGTTCACGAACATGCCATTTGAGGAGACCTTGCATGAGCAGCACCCTGCCACCACTTCCACCCGTCACACTTCCCCCCATACGCCGCCTCGTCACCGAGGACGACGCGAATGGTCGTTCGCGCATCGTCGAGGATGCGCCTGCCACCGCCATCCGCACCGTCGAAGGCCGGCCCAACTATCGCGCCGTCAACATCTGGCGCACCGAGGCTTCGCCGGCGCCGATCAACGCACCCGATTCGATCCAGAGCCACAAGGGCATCCTGCCTCCCAAGAACGGCGGCACCATCCTGCGCATCATCGACTATCCGCCCGAGAGCAAGGACGTTGCCGAGCGCAACCGCCAGATCGCCGCGACCTTCTCCGGCATCTTTGCGGACGCCGATCATGACAAGCGCGACGGCGCCCACCCCGGCATGCACCGCACCGATACGGTCGATTACGCGATCATTCTCGAAGGCGAGATCTGGGCCGTGATGGACGACAACGAAACGCTGATGAAGCAGGGGGATGTGCTGGTGCAGCGCGGCACCAACCACGCCTGGGCGAATCGCTCGGACAAGACTGCACGCATCTGCTTTGTGCTGATCGACGGCGTACGCTAGTCGGGCATCGGCCTGAGAGGCGCTCCCACCAACGCTTTCAGGGCAATGCTCGGGTGAGCCGCCGGAACATCTACTACTGGAAGTGCGACCGTCCGGCGGCGTTCCATGGCACCCAGGCACGAGACGACGCAGCGGCGCTCGAAGCGCCACTGCGCGCAGCCTTGTGCCAGCACTTCGGTACATCCGGCATCACCCTTCGCCCCGGCGCGGGCCAGGGCAACCACCTGACATGGAACGCCGATGTCGATGGCCAGCCCCTCTTCATCCGGGTCGAGAACGGCCCCGAGCAGGACGGCCAGCTCGCCATCGAATCGGCTCTGCTCGATCAGGTGCGTGCACTGGGCGTGCCGACACCGCGCGTGTTCGGCGTCGATGCCAGCCGCAGCCGTGTGCCGTTCGCCTGGCAGGCGCTGGAACGCATCGATGCACCCGACCTCAACTACTGGCACAAGCAAGCCACGCTCGATGTGCCGCGCATCGCCTTCGACATCGGCGTGTCCATCGCGACCTGGCAGCAGCTGACATTCCCGGGCTTCGGACCGTTGCACGGCGACGCGGCGCTGCAGGGCTGGCACGCGCGCTATGCCGACTATCACCATCTCCAGCTGGAGCGGCACCTCGACTTTCTGGTGGCACGCCAATTCCTCACCACCGCGCAAGGCCGCGAGCTTCTCGCCGCCATCCAGGATCACGGTGATCTGCTGCATCTGGACACTGGCGTGTTCGTGCACAAGGACCTGGCGCTGTGGAACGTGCTCGGCCGCACCGACCGGATTGCCGCCTTCATCGACTTTGACGACGCCATCAGCGGCGATGCAATGGACGATCTCTCGCTGCTTGCCTGCTTTCACGATGCCGTATTCCTGCAGCATGCCTTCGCGGGCTACCAGCGCCGGCGACCGCTGCCCCCCGACGCGCTGCCGCGCTTCTGGCTGCACCTCATGCGCAACATGATCGTCAAATCGGTGATCCGCGTGGGTGCCGGCTACTTCGAGCGCGACAGCGGCTTTTTCCTGATTGGCGCCAACGCATCGGGCGCGAGCCTGCGCGAGTTCACGCTGGCGCGGCTGATGACAGCCCTGGAAGGTTTGCGCAACCCCAGCCCGCTCGCGCTATTGTCGAAGGCCTGAGAGCCGCTCCCACCAACGGTTCCAGGCCGATATCCGTCTAGACCCGGT
>CAYUEG010000115.1:0-12192 GCA_964443245.1 uncultured Burkholderiales bacterium
TCGATTTCACCGCCGCCTGGTGCGTGACCTGCCAGGTCAACAAGAAGGTGGTGCTCGAAACCCGCGCGGTGCAGGAAGCGTTTGCGGGCAAGAAGGTCGCATTGATGCGGGCTGACTGGACCCGCCGCGACCCCGAGATCACCGCCGCGCTGGCCGCTTTCGGCCGCAACGGGGTGCCGGTGTACGCGCTCTACGCGCCGGGCAAGGCGCCGGTGCTGCTGCCCGAATTGCTGACCGAACGCATCGTGCTTGATGCCCTGCAATCGTTCTGAACCTTTCCGCGCCTGATCCGACGTTTCGCTTTTTTCCTATTTTTCCCCCACGCCTCGCACCCCCTCGCACCCTTCTGCACGAAAGGAGCCTCCCATGCCACGCAACCTGACCCCGCGCTTCCCCCTCGTCACGCTTGCCGCCTGTTTCACGCTCGCCCTCTCGTTTGCCACCACCACGGCCCACGCCGCGACGCCCGGCCAGGTGGCCCCCGACTTCACGCTCACCGCCACGGATGGCAAGCCGGTCAAGCTTTCCGAGCACAAGGGCAAATGGGTGGTGCTCGAATGGGTCAACCCGGGTTGCCCTTACGTGCAGAAGCACTACGACAGCAAGAACATGCAGGCATTGCAGAAGGAATACGGCGGCAAGGAGGTGGTGTGGCTGGCGGTCAATTCGACCAAGCCGTCGCACCACGACTACATGAAGCCGGCCGCCCTGCAGGGCTGGATGAAAGAGAAAGCCGCCGCGCCGCGCGCCACCCTGATGGATGAGGACGGCAAGGTCGGCCGCGCCTTCGACGCGCGCACCACGCCGCACATGTACATCGTCAACCCGGAAGGCAAGTTCGTCTATGTCGGCGCGATCGACGACAAGCGTTCGGCCAATCCGGAGGACGTGAAGACCGCCAAGAACTTCGTGCGCGTGGCGCTCAACGAGGCGCTGGCGGGCAAGCCGGTCTCCACGGCCAGCACCACGCCTTATGGCTGCACGGTGAAGTATTAAACTGTACGCACTCTTTCACCAGAGCCGCACCATGCGGCTCTTTTCACCTCCAGGACATCATGAGTACATCGCATTTGGATACCACCCGCTTTGGCAGCGGCCAGGCCGTCAACCGGATGGAGGATGCGGCACTGGTCGCAGGCACGGGCCTGTTCACCGACGACGCAGCGGGCAACAACCCGGCGCATCTGGCCTTTTTGCGCTCGCCTTACCCGCATGCCAGGATCGTGTCGATTGATGCCTCTGCGGCAAAAGCGATGCCCGGCGTCTTGCTGGTCGTGACCGGTGCAGAACTGTTTGCCGCCGGCGTCAAACCCTTGCCGGGCTGCCCGCTACCGAAGCGGCCGAATGGCGAGGCCGGTGCCAATCCGGGCCGGCGCCCGCTGGCGTATCCGGTCGCGCGCTTTGTCGGCGAGACCGTGGCTGCCGTTGCGGCCACCTCGATTGCGGCCGCGCGTGCGGCGGTGGAGGCGATTCAAGTGGAGTGGGAAGAGCTGACGCCCGTGACCACGCTCGCCGCCGCCCTGGCCGACGGCGCCCCCTCGCTGGCTGAAGAGGTGGCATCCAACATCGCGGCCGAGATGAAGCATGGCGATGTGGCCAAGACCGCCGCCGCATTCGCCGCCGCCAAACATGTGGTGGCGCTGGACATCATCAACCAGCGCGTGGCTGCGGTCACCATGGAACCGCGCAGCGTGCTCGCCAGCTATGACACTGCCAATGAACGCCTGACCATCCGCATGAGCACGCAGATGCCCTCTTCGATGCGCGACACGCTGTGCGATTCGATCGGCATTCCGAAGGACAAGGTGCGCGTTCTGGTCGGTGATGTGGGTGGCGGCTTCGGCATGAAGACCGGCATCTACCCCGAAGATTGCGTGGTGGCCTGGGCCGCGCTGCAACTGAAGCGCGATGTCAAATGGATCGCCGAGCGCGCCGAGGAGTTCCTTTCCACGGTGCATGGCCGCGACATCGAGACCAAGGTCGAGATGGCGCTCGATGCGGCCGGCAAGGTGCTGGGCCTGCGCGTGCGTACCTTCGCGAATCTGGGCGCGTACGCCACGCCGGCTGGCACCATGATCCAGGTGATGATCGGGCCGTGGGTGCAGACCTCGATCTACGACATCCAGACCATCGATTTCCACATGACGGCGGTGTTGACCAACCAGGCGCCGACCGGGCCGTATCGCGGCGCCGGCCGTCCCGAGGCAATCTACAACATTGAACGCCTGATGGATGAGGCCGCACGCGTCACCGGCATCGACCGCATTGAACTGCGCCGGCGCAACATGGTGCGCCCCGACCAGATGCCCTACAAGAGCCCGATGGGGCAGACCTACGACACCGGCAAGTTTGAATCGGTGATGGACCAGGCGCTGGCGTTGTCAGACTACCAGGGCTTCGCTGCGCGCGCGGCCGAATCGGCCAGGCGCGGCAAGTGGCGCGGACAAGGCATCTCGACTTTCCTCGAATGGACCAGCGGCAATGCCTTCGACGAGCGCGTCACGGTGTCCGTGGCGGCGGACGGCATGGTGGAGATTTTCTCCGCCGTGCAGCAGATGGGCCAGGGGATTGCCACCTCGCTGCGGCAGCTGGCAGTCGACGTATTCAAGCTGCCGCCGGAGAAGATTCGCATCGTGCTGGGCGATACCGACCGCGGTGTCGGCTTCGGCAGCGCCGGCAGCCGCTCCCTCTTCACCGGCGGTGGCGCCGTCAAGGTGGCCAGCGAGAAAACCATCGATCGCGCCCGTGAGCTGGCGGCCGAAGAACTGGAAGCAGCAGCAGGTGACATCGAATACGCCGGTGGCGAATTCTCGATTGTCGGCACGGACCGCAAGATCGGCTTGTTTGAACTGGCCGGCAAGCAGCCGGACCAGCGCATTTACATCGATTCGACCACCACGGCAGGCGCGCCGAGCTGGCCCAATGGCTGCCATGTGAGCGAAGTGGAAGTCGATCCGGCCACCGGCGCGATTCAGGTTGTCGCCTATGCGTCGGTCAACGATGTGGGCCGGGTGGTCAACCCGACCATCGTGCGCGGCCAGGTCGAAGGCGGCGCCGTACAGGGTATCGGCCAGGCACTGGCCGAGAAGATCGTCTATGACGCCGACTCGGGGCAAATGCTGTCCGGCAGCTTCATGGATTACACCCTGCCACGCGCCGGCGTCGTGCCCGATTTCAAGACCGAGATGGATCAATCGGCACCTTGCCTCACCAACGTGCTGGGGGTCAAGGGTGTGGGCGAACTGGGCACCATCGGCGCCACGCCGTCGGTCGTCAATGCGGTAGCGGATGCCCTGGCGCGCGCAGGACGGAAAGAGCTCGCACCGAAACTGCAGATGCCGCTGACGCCATCCCGCATGTGGGCGTTGTTGCGCGCCTAGCAGGCCTGCTGTCGAGCGCCCTGATCAGAAGTTCACCGCGAACTCGCGCAGGGCGTGCAGGTCCGGCGTGATGCCCAGACCCGGGGCATCGGCCAGGGTTGCCGTACCGTCGACCACATGCACCAGCGGCCCGCAGGTGAGTGTGCGCAACGGATTCGGGTTGGCATCGACTTCCAGCATGCCGCCACCACCCACCGCCGCCAGCAGATGGGCGGACGCGAGCAAGCCAATCCCGGCGCCCAGATAATGGGGGCAGAAGCGCACGCCTGACGCCAGGATCTGCCTTGCAACCGGCAACCCCGCGCTGAAGCCGCCCCACTTGGCCATGTCCGGCTGGACCACGCCCAGCACTTTCGCGCCCAGCGCCGCATCAAAAGCGGTGAAGCCAGCCAGGTTCTCGCCGGCAGCCAGGGGAATGGCGCAACTGCGTGCCAGTGCCTGCCACTCGCTCCACGGCCGGTCCGCCCGCAATGGCTCCTCCAGCCAGGAAAGCCGGTAGGGCGCGATGGCGGTGGCCATGTTGCACGCGGTGTCCAGATCCCAGCCCTGATTGGCATCGACCATGAGATCGCCGGCGCCAATGACCTCGCGCAAGGCCGCCAGGTTGGCGACATCCCGTTCCCGCCCGAAGCCCACCTTGAGCTTGAATGCGCGATAGCCTTCCGCATATCTGGCGGCGGCCAGTTGCTCCGGCGCAGTCGGGTTGAGGCCGCTGGCATAGACCCGCACCACGGGGTTGGCACCACCCAGGCGCTTCCACAACGGCAGACTGGCACGCCTGGCAGACAGGTCCCACAGGGCGATGTCGATGCCGGCGATGCACTGGGCAATGGGCCCCGGTTCGGCTGCCTGCAGGGCCAGCACTTCGGTTTGCTGCGTGATCGCCTTGAAAGCGGCTTCCGGAGCATCGAAGCGCTTGCCCTCCAGCATCGGCACGAATACCGAGGTGACCAGACGCGCACGATGCTCCGCGCCGACCGCCGGGAAGTTGCACCAGATTTCTCCCCACCCTTCGACGCCGTCGGTGTCGGTCACCCGCACGAACACGGCAGGGCGATCGCGCATGATGCCGAACGAGGTCTGCACCGGCGTGGCAATCGGCGCCCGGAAAACGAAAGGTTCAACCCTGGCGACAGTAATGGTCATGCGATGGAATCGAAGGCGCAGGGCACTTGCTGGTGCGCCGGCTGATACAGGTTGGTCATTTGGCTTGCCCGGATTTGCTTGCGGTGGTGTCGGTATCGATCAGCATGGGTTGTTGCGGCTTGACCGTCGGCAGCATGCGTGAACGCAGGCTTTCGCGCATCGACCATTCGAGAACGTCCTTGATCAGGGCATCCCGGCGTGCACGTTGCCCTGCGTCCTCCCACAGATTGTGGGTTTCGCCGGGATCGGCGCGAAGGTCGTACAGCTCGCCGTCCGGCTCGCCCATGTAATAGACCAGTTTCCAGTCGCGGTCACGCCGCATGACGATGAACTCGGCGCCGGTCTGGATGTGGTCCCGCGCCAGCTCGGCATAGACCACATCACGGCCCGTCGCAGGCGGACCCGACAGCCCGGGCAGGAGGGAGCGCGCCTCCCAATTCGAAGGGATGTTCACCCCGGCGGCTTCCAGAATCGTCGGGGCGACATCCATCAGCTGCACCAGGGCGTCACTCGGTGCACGCGGCGCGATGCGTCCGGGCGACCAGAACACCAGCGGCACGCGCACCACGGTGTCGTACATGGTCCACTTCTGGATATGGCCGTGATCGCCCAGCGCATCGGCATGATCGGAGGTGAAGATCACCAGCGCGTTGTCCAGATAACCGCGGCGGCCCAGCACGTCGATGATCTGGCCGACTTTCTCGTCGATCATCGACACGTTGGCCGCGTAATGCCGGCGCATGCGCAACAGCGCTTCGTCGGTGGGGCGTTCCTGCCAGGCGACCGAATCGTAGTTGTTGCGGATCATGTTCTGGCGCAGCTCGGCTTGCGCGCGCGGCTGCCGCGCGACTTCGGCTTCGGTCACGTGCGGCAGCGGGATATCGGTGTTTGCATAACGGGCCAGGTGGCGCGGCACCGGATCATAGGGCGGGTGCGGGCCGGGAAAGCCGATCTGCAAGAACAGCGGGTCGGGTGACTTGCGTTCCTCCAGCCACCACAGGGCGTGGTCGCCAATGAACATGTCCGAGTGCATGTCTTCGTCCAGATCCCAGGCAAACGCGCCGAGCGCCTGGCGATAGCCCTGCGGATCGGCAGCGACACGGTTGTAGCGACTCGGCTTGAGCAGCTTTCGGGCGTGCAGCGCCTTGTCCCATTCGTCGTAAAAGGCACGCTCACGCTCTTCCAGAAACAGCGGGCGATCCTTGTTCTCGACCACAAAGCGCTGGTGGAAGCCGCCGAGCGCATCGTAGGGATTGATATGCATCTTGCCGATGCTCGCGCAGTGGTAGCCGGCCTCCGCCAGCCAGCGCACCCAGGTGGGTTGCCACGGACGAAAGTTGGTGAAGACACCGCCGGCGTGCGGGTACATGCCGGTGAACAGGCTCGCCCGCGATCCCACGCAGACCGGCGAGGTGACAAAGCAATGGGTATAGGCAGCGCCTTCGCGCACCAGCCGGTCCAGCGTCGGCGTCTGCATCCAGGGTGCGCCCAGCGCGCCGATCGTATCGGCCCGCTGCTGGTCGGTCATGATGAGGATGATGTTCGGTTTGCTGCTCATGGCTTCAGATCCATTTCGAAGTGAATGTAGTCGCCCCGGTAGGTCACTTCGCCCAGATAGAGCACCGTGCCATCGGGCGCAGTGCATACCCGCCGCACTTCCGCCACAGGCGCATTGACGTTGATATTCAGATAGCCGGCCACTTCCAGGTCGGCGGTGGAGATGGCCAGGGTCTGCCGTGCCCTGGCGATCCTGACCTTGGGCAGTTCGAGCAGCACCGGCACCACCGTCTCGCGACGAAACCGCCTTGGTGCCATGCGGAACACGCGGTCATCGAGGTAGATCGAGATGACGCAATAGGCTTCGCCGTTGCGCGAGTGCACGCGCCGCATGAAGTGGTAGCGTGCAGCCGGCTTGCCGTCCTGTTTCTGCAGTACCGGCATGGCTGAAGCCTCTTCAATCAGCGTCAGCTTGGGTTTGTCATCGCGATAGACATCGGCAAGATCACGCAGCGACGTTTCCAGGCGCAGCCAGCGGTCCTGCGCCGGCTGCCCGGTGACAAAGGTGCCGCGTCCCTGCTGGGGCGAGAGCAGCCCTTCACGCGCCAGGAGATCGACCGCCTGCCGCACCGTGACCCGCGCGACGCCGAATTCGGTGACCAGCTCGTCGAGTGACGGCAGTTTGTGCCCCAGCGCCCACACGCCGCGCGCAACGCGCTGGCGCAGCAGGTCGGCAAGCTGCGCATAGCGGGGGACCGGGCTGTCCCGAAACAGGGCATGCATGAGGGCGGGGCGATCGGCCGGGGTAACTTGTGCTAAAGGTTCTAACTATAGTACCATTTGAGCGCCCAAGCGGGCAACCCGACCCTCCGCGTAAAGGCCGCTTCCCCTTGCGTCGCGCAGCATTGATCCTTTCCCCCTGGCTGTTGCTGGTCCTGTTCTGGTACGCGATCGCGTTTTCCGGGCTGGTCAATGCTTCGCTGATGCCGACACCGCATCAGGTGGCGGCACGTTTCTGGGCGCTCTTGGTCGAAGGGCGTCTGCCGAAAGACATCTGGATGTCGACACAGCGCGTGTTTCTGGGCGTTGCCCTGGGCACGCTGCTGGCCGTGCCGGTGGGCTTCCTGCTCGGCTGGTATCGGGATGTGCGCTCGTTCGTCGACCCGCTGATCAATTTCTTTCGTGCCTTGCCGCCGATTGCGCTGATTCCGCTGGTGGTGGTGTACTTCGGCATCGGCGAGCCGGCCAAGGTGATCATCCTGTTCTATGCGTCCTTCTTCGCCGGCGTGATCGTGATGTACGAGGGCATCGCCCAGATCAGCCCGATCTTCGTGCGCGTGGCACGCACCCTGGGTGCAACCGACATGGAGATTTTTCGCAAGGTGATCATTCCGCTTGCGGTGCCGCACATTCTCACCGCCCTGCGCGTGTCGCTGGGTGTGGCCTGGGCGACCCTGGTGGCGTCGGAGCTGGTGGCGGCACAGCAGGGGCTGGGGGCGCTGATCCAGAACGCCGGTTCGTTCTTCCAGCTGGACATCATCTATGTGGGCATCATCTGCATCGGCTTCATCGCCCTGTCGATGGATCTTGCCCTGCGCGCATTGAGCCGGCGTCTGGTGGCCTGGCAGGACCGGATCGGCACATGATCGAACCGGCCTCCGCTCCAGCTACGGGCACCACACCGCGCATCGTCTTTGACCACGTGTCGGTGACGTTCGACACTGCGCACGGGCCGCTCAAGGTGGTGGAAGACGTCTCGTTTTCGATTGCGGACCGCGAGTTCGTGTCGATCATCGGCCCTTCGGGGTGCGGCAAAACCACGATGATGAACATCGTCGCCGGTTTTGTTGCGCCATCCAGCGGCAGCGTGCTGCTCGATGGCAAGCCGGTGGGTGGCCCGGGACCGGAGCGCGGCGTGATCTTCCAGGAATACGGCGTGTTCCCGTGGCTGACGGTCGAGCAGAACATCGGCTTCGGACTCAATCTGGCTGCCAATCGTTCTCGAGACGGTTTCAGTGATGCCGAGCGAACCAGCATTGTGCGGCGCTACATGGAACTGATGGGGCTGGCGGACTTTGCCAAGGCCTTTCCCAAAACCTTGTCCGGCGGCATGCGCCAGCGTCTGGCGATTGCGCGGGCCTACGCGGTCAAGCCGCAATTCCTCCTGATGGACGAGCCCTTCGGCGCGCTCGACGCGCAAACGCGCTCGAACATGCAGGATCTGCTGCTGGAAGTGCTGGCGGCAGAGCGCAAGACCGTGATGCTGATCACCCATTCGGTGGAAGAGGCGATCTACCTGTCGTCAAAGATCATCGTGGTGACGGCACGCCCCTCCCGAATCCGCACCATCATCGACGTGCCGTTCGCTTACCCGCGCGATGAGCGTCTGCACGAGGACCCCGCCTTCGGCCAGTTGCGTTCACAGATACGTGAACTGGTCATGCAGGAGTACGCAGCACAACAGAAGCAGTCCAGTTCCAGCCCCGCACGCAATCTTGCCTGAACCTTGTTTGAACCCACGGAGACGACAACATGAAAACCAGACCGCTCAACACCACGCGCCAAACCAGCCGCCGCACGCTGCTCAAATCCGGCGCAGCCGCCGCTACCCTGGGGCTTGCCGGCTTTCCGGCCATCGCCCAGCAGCGCACCAAGCTGCGCGTCGGCTACGTCAATACCCTGGCGGTGAATGGCCAGATCTGGACCGGCGTGCATCGGGGCCACTGGGCCAAGGAAAACCTGGAGCTGGAGACCACCATGTTCAGCACCGGGCTGGAGCTGTTCAATGCCATGATCGGCGGCAGCCTCGACATGCTCTCCACCGGTGCCGTGCTCTCGAACTTCCCGGCCCGTGGCCAGGGCAAGGTGTTCCTGCTCAACAACGTCGAGTTCGCCACGGCGCAGCTGTGGGTGCGCGAAGACCAGGGCATCAAGAGCTGGGCGGACCTGAAGGGCAAGAAGATCTCCACCACCGCCGGCACCACGGCCCACGTGTTCCTCGACACGGCGCTGCGCGCCAACAATATCGATCCGGCCAAGGACATCGAGCTGGTCAACCAGGGCATGCCCACCGCCGTCGCCTCGTTCATTTCCGGCGCCGTGCCCGCAGTGGCGCTGTGGGTGCCGTTCAACATCACGGTGCGCGACAAGGTGCCGGGCGCCAAGATGCTGGTGGATGCCTCGGCCTACTTTCCCAAGGCCGCCATCGTCGGCGGCTGGGCAGCACGTACCGACTACTACGAGAAGAACCGCGAGATCTGCGCGCGCGTGGTGCGTGCGTGGGCCGCTTCCAACGATGACCTGATGAAGAATTCGGCCGAGATCCTGCCGGTCATCCAGAAGAACAACTATGCCCAGGTGCCTCTTGGCGACCTGCAGGAACAGTTCAAGGCTTCGCGCTATTACTCGTCGGCCGAATGGCGCAAGCTGTACGCTGACGGCACCGCGACGCGCTGGCAGCAACAGGTGACGGATTTCTTCGTGCGCTTCGGCAACATCCAGAATCCGGTGCCGGCGTCGACCTACTTTGATGCCAAGCTGTTTCTCGATACCGTGAAGGCGTGAACAACACCTTCGACTACATTGTCGCTGGCGCCGGCTCGGCCGGCTGCCTGCTGGCCAACCGCCTGACGGGTGCCGGCCACCGCGTGTTGCTGCTCGAAGCGGGCGGGCCGGACCGCAGTTTCTGGATTCACCTGCCTGTCGGCTACTTCAAGACCATGGTGGATCCGCGCGTAAGCCGGCAGTTCACGACAGAGCCGGAGGAGCCGACCGGCCTGCGCAACATCATCTGGCCGCGCGGGCGTGTGCTGGGCGGCTCTTCCTCGATCAACGGCCTGATCTACATTCGCGGCCAGAAGCAGGATTATCAGGATTGGGTCAACGCCGGCGCCGCCGGCTGGGACTACGCGTCGAATCTGCCTTTTTTCAAACGCTCGGAGAACTACGCCGGCGGTGCGAGCGAGTATCACGGTGATGCGGGCGAATTGGGTGTGTCCGATTTGCGCAATGACCATCCGTACTGCGCCCGCTGGCTCGAAGCCGGGCAGCAGTTCGGTCTGCCGGCCAATCCGGATTTCAACGCCACGACAGATTATGGCGTGGGGGCCTACCAGCTCACCATCAAGGACGGTTGGCGCACTTCCGCCGCCCGCTGCTTTCTGCGCCCGGCCAAGGCGCGACCCAACCTCACGTTGGTCATGCACGCTCAGGTGTCGCGCGTGCTGTTCGAAGGGTCCAAAGCGGTTGGCATCGAGTGGATCGAGAAGGGCGAGCGCAGGCAGGCGCGTGCCGAACGTGAAGTGGTGCTTTCCGCCGGGGCCTTGCAGTCTCCCCAGATTCTGCAGCTTTCCGGGGTCGGCCCTGCGGCCCTGTTGCGCCAGCACGGGATTCCCGTGATCGCCGATGCGCCCGAGGTTGGTGAAAACTTGCAGGACCACTACCAGGCGCGCGTGATCCTGCGTCTGAAAAAGAAGATGTCCCTGAACGATCAGGTGCGCAACCCGATCGAGCTGGCCAGGATGGGCCTGCAATGGCTGCTGCAGAACCGCGGGCCGCTGACCGTCGGGGCCGGCCAGGTAGGCGGGTTTGCGCGCACGCCCCAGGCGCGCGATGAGCGGGCCGACATCCAGTTCAACGTGATGCCGCTCTCGGTGGACAAGCCAGGCGAGCCACTGCACACCTACTCCGGATTCAGCGCTTCGGCCTGCCAATGCCGGCCGGAATCGCGCGGGCGGCTGGCAATCCGGTCCGCCGATCCGTTCGAGCAGGCACGCATCGAGCCGCGCTATTTTTCCGAGCCGCATGACCGTGAGGTCATCGTCTCCGGGCTTCAGATGCTGCGCGAAATCTATCGGCAACCGGCTTTTCGCGACTTGTGGGATATCGAGACCATGCCAGGGCCGGAGCGGCATGATCGGGCGGGCTTGTGGGAATTTGCGCGCACCAAAGGCGGCACCGTGTTCCACCCGACCAGCACCTGCCGCATGGGCAGTGACGCCGCGGCCGTGGTGGATCCGCAATTGCGCGTCAACGGGGTCACGGGGCTGCGCGTGATCGATGCCTCCGTGATGCCGAAAGTGATCTCCGCGAATACCAACGCAGCCACCTTCATGATCGCCGAACGCGGCGCGGCACTCTTGCTGGAAGCATGAAGCCAGGCAGCCTCAGGCAGCGCTGCAGGCGATGCGAAGACAAAAAAGCAAAACGGCCCTTGCGGGCCGTTTCGTTTGGTGCGTTGTGTCGCTGACTACTTGCCGCGCAGCTTGCGAATCGCCGCGATCTGCGCCGCCATGATGGCGAACTCGGAAGTGGCCTTGGCAAAGTCGATATCGCTCTTCGCGTTGGCCCGGGCTTCCTCGGCCATCTTGAGCGCTTCATTGGCTTTGGCTTCGTCCAGGTCGTGCCCGCGAATGGCGGTGTCGGCCAGCACGGTCACCACATCCGGCTGAATTTCCAGGATGCCGCCGGCCACAAAGACGAACTCTTCCTCGTCGTTGTCGGCACGCAGGATGCGCACTGCCCCCGGCTTGATGCGGGTGATCAGCGGCGTGTGCTTCGGGTAGATGCCGAGTTCGCCGGCTTCACCGGGCAGGGCGACAAACTTCGCCTCGCCCGAGAAGATCGACTGCTCGGCGCTGACGACGTCTACGTGGATGGTGGACATGGTGGGTTTCCCGCCTTCGGTGCTGGTATGCGGATCAGTTCAGCGTCTTGGCTTTTTCGATGGCTTCATCGATGGTGCCGACCATGTAGAACGCCTGCTCGGGCAGTGCATCGCATTCGCCGTCGACAATCATCTTGAAGCCGCGGATGGTTTCGGCCAACGGCACATACTTGCCCGGCGAGCCGGTGAACACCTCGGCCACGTGGAACGGCTGCGACAGGAAACGCTGGATCTTGCGCGCGCGGGCCACGGCCAGCTTGTCTTCCGGCGACAGCTCGTCCATGCCCAGGATCGCGATGATGTCGCGCAGCTCCTTGTAGCGCTGCAGCGTGCCCTGCACCGCGCGGGCGGTGCTGTAGTGCTCCTCGCCGACGACGTTCGGGTCGAGCTGGCGGCTGGTGGAGTCCAGCGGGTCCACCGCGGGGTAGATGCCCAGCGAGGCGATGTCACGCGACAGCACGACGGTGGCGTCCAGGTGGGCGAAGGTCGTCGCGGGCGAGGGGT
>CAYUEG010000116.1:0-11831 GCA_964443245.1 uncultured Burkholderiales bacterium
CGGCAGCTTCCCAAGCTTCATACGAGGGTTCGATTCCCTTCACCCGCTCCAGATCAAAGAAAGCCGGTCCGTGGTCTTCGAACCAGGACCGGCTCTCGCATGCCGGTCGCGGACGCCCTGTGGACGAGGTGTCAGCCGGGCGGCGACAGGCTGCCGACACGCTCATCAAGGGCGTAAACGGCAAACGTGCCCAGCCAGTGCTCGGCCAGAAAATCGCCGGAATTGACGTGCACAAGGCCCGCAGCCAGGTGACGGTCGGCGGCCTCGGAGAGCAGCCCGATCCGCCCATCACCCGCAGGCAGGGCCTGCGCGATGGCGGCAAGGCACCATGCGCGTGACAGGTTCAATCCGTCCAGATGCACACCCTGCGGATCCGCACGGTCGCTGACAGTCGCAGGTACCAGCAAGGCACAATTGCGCTCGGGCTGCAGCGACGGCAGGAACTGGGTCAGCCACAGCGCAAATGCCTCCGCGTCAAACTGACGCGTCATCAACCAGGCCTCGCTCAAGCACGGCGAGAGGAAATCGTTGCCGCAGGGCTCGTATGCCACGGGCGCGTCGGCATCGCGCTCATAGAACTTCAGCGAGGCTGCACGCACGGCAGCGCACAGCGGAGTGTCTTCACATGCCGTGCCGTAGTCCCATGCCAGAGCCAGCGCAAACGCGGTGTTGGCGTGGGTACCGGCGCGAATCGGATAGGTCTGGCGTGACAGGTAGTCCGCATAGCGCCGCGCCAGAAGGCTGGCCAGTGGCTTGACGGCATCAAACCAGGCGGTACTTTCAGGATCGTTCCAGAGGCGCAACTCCGCCGCCAGACACCACAACCACGCCCAGCCGTAAGCGCGTTCGAAACTGTGCCGGTTGGGGGACTCCAGGTAGCGCATTTCTGCCCCGACGTTCTGTGCTGTCAGATGCGAGCGCAACACGCGCCGGATCTGGGCCGCTTCGGGGAGGGCGGGAAAGCGCCTGGCCAGCCGCACCAGCATCCAGTGGGTGTGCACGGCCGAGTGCCAGTCATAGCAGCCATAGAAAGCCGGATGCAGCGCACGCGGCAGCTGCGCATCGTCGGGCTCATTGAGCACATGCTCGGGCTTGTGCGGGTATTCGCGCTCAATCCCGGCCAGGGCCATGCGGGCAAGACGTGCGGCAAGCGATGCATCCAGCGGGTTCAGGCGGTCATTTCCCGGGCGACTGGCCTGCCCCTGTCCGCTGCGCGCGTCAGCCTGTCGCATCACACGCTAGGTACCGGCGCGATCTGCGGGCGAAAACGCCGCGGCAGCCTGCAGCGCTTCGTTGACGGCCGCTTCGTCGCCGACCCGGTTGGCGAGCAGCAGTGCCAGCTTGGTGAGGTACAGGGCTTCGTGGGCGGGCCCGACCCGATCCAGGGCGTCGGCCAGCGCGTCGTACAGGCGTTCGTTGGCGTCAATGCTCAGACTCATGTTGTGCTCCTGGCGGTGGCGCGCGCGAGGGCGGTGCGCACCTTGTCAAGCGAAACCGACTTCCAGCGCGCGCACACGTGCCCGTCCGGCCGCACGAGATAGGCGGTGCCATTGGTCGCGTCGTAGGCGGCAGTGGCCCGTGCATCCGTCACCAGATGCATGCGGACCGACGGTGTCAGGGCGGCGATGGCCGCCAGATCAAGCTGGTGCGCCCCAAACACCAGCAACACGAACTGTGCCGACACGATATCGGTCAGATAGCTGCCATCGTCCAGCTTCACACTTGTCAGTGGCGCGCCAGGGCGCGGGCCCGCACCAAACGCATCGCTATCGGGAGAGGTCAGACTGCTTGCCACGTAGTCATAGGGCGCCGACTGGCGCGGGTTGACCCACTGGCGCGCGAAGTCGTGCCTGACCGCCAGCTGCAGTGCGGCATCGCGCAGCAGCCCATAGCCGCGCGTCGGCGGTGTCATGAAGCGCGTACTCTTGGCGGCATTGGCAAACACGTCGAAGGTGGCGGCACGCCGCTCGGGGGAATAGGAGTCGAGCAGCGCATCGGGCGCTTCACCCTTGAGCACTGCCGCCAGTTTCCAGCCGAGATTGTTGGCGTCGGCCATCGACGAATTCATGCCACGCACACCAAAAATGGGCACGAGATGTGCAGCGTCACCGATGAAAAATACGTTGCCCTGCCGGTAATCGTCCAGGCACAGGCAATGCGCCTTGTACAGCCGAATCCAGTCCAGCGTCCACGGGGTCTTCTCGCCGATGTAGTCGAGGTGCCGTTGGATTTGCGCCTTCACGCGCACCTCCTGCATCTCGGTCTCTTCGTCATCGTCCGGGTCGAGCGCGTAGTCAATGCGCCAGATATCGCGTGCCATCTTGTGCAGGAGCACTGACTTGCCGGGGTGCGAGGCCGGGTCAAACCAGGCCCGCCGCTCGGTCGGATAGGTTGACGCCATCTTGATGTCGGCGATCAGGTAACGCCCTTCGTGCGATTCGCCGTTGAGCTTCAGGCCCATCAGCTTGCGCAATTCCGAACGCGCGCCGTCGGAAGCCACGACAAAGCGGCTGCGCAGCGTGTAGACGTCCTCCGGTGTATCGATGTCGAGCTCGACGAGCCCATCGCGCTGGCGCACGCCCACCACCTTGCTGCGCCAGCGGATCTCGATGCCGAGCGTTTCCGCGCGCCGCACCAGCAGCTCCTCAAAGATGTTCTGCTGCAGGTTCGCCATGGGATAAAACCGCTCGTCCGGCGAGTGCGGCATGCTGAGGCGAAACACCTCGTGTTCGCGATAGTAGGAGGTGCCGTGCGTCCATTCGAGCGCTTGTTCGAGAAACGGCTGTTCCACGCCATTGGCCTGCAGGATCTCCATGCTGCGGCGTGACACGCAGGCGGCGCGGCTGCCCTCCGAGACGGTTTCATCCGCTTCGATCACCACGCAGGGAATGCCGAAACGCGCCATTTCCAGCGCAAGGATCAATCCCGACGGGCCGCCGCCGGCCACCACCACCTTGTGTGTGACCTGCTGACCCGCCATCTCCGGCGGCTTGACGAACGGAAAGACCGGGTACTCGAAGTACAACGAGTCGGTGCGGGTGTGCGGATCGTGCATGACCTTGGATCTCCCGCTTAGTCGCCCTTGATGCCGGTCGCCTTGATGAAGGCGCCAAAGCGCTGGCTGTCGGCACGTCCGCGTTCGCCAAATTCGGCCGGTGTCATGGCTGCCGCTTCACCACCGAGACCGGCGATGCGATCTTTCACCGCGGGTGTCTGCAGGATGCGGTTGATCTCGCGATTGAGGCGCACGATCACATCCTGGGGTACACCGGCCGGGGCGTAAAAGCCGAACCAGCTGTCGGCATCAAACCCTTTGAGGCCAGCTTCGTCGAGCGTCGGCACGTCAGGGAACAGTGCCGAGCGCTTCGGGCTGCCGATACCCAGAAGGCGCAACTTGCCCGAGCGCACATGCTGCAGGCCGATGCCCGGGTCAAACATGAAGTCGAGCTGGCCACCGAGCAGATCGGTCAGCGCGGGGGCTGCGCCGCGGTAGGGAATGTGGACCATGAAAGTCTTGGTGTCGCGCTTGAACATCTCGGCCGCAAGATGCGGCGAGCTGCCGTTGCCCGGCGAGCCGAAAGACAGCTTGCCCGGATTGGTTCTGGCGTAGGACACGAATTCGCCGACGCTCCTGATTGGCAACTCCGGGCGCACTACCAGAAACACGAGGACGCGCGCGGCGGCAGCCACCGGCTGCAGATCCTTGACCGGGTCATACGACATCTTCTGGTAGATGTGCGGATTAATCGACACAGTGCCGCCCGACGACATGAGCAGCGTGTAGCCATCGGCGGGTGACTTCGCGACCACATCGGCCCCGATGTTGCCGCCGGCTCCGGGTCGGTTCTCGATCACGACTTGCTGGCCGAGGGCTTCGCCCAATCCCGGTGCCACCGCGCGCGCGATCACGTCTGCCGCGCCCCCCGGCGGAAAGTTGACGACGATGCGGATCGGCTTGGAAGGCCATGCCTGGGCAGAAGCGTAAGGCGCAGCGACACAGGCAGCGAGGGCGCCCACGGCCACGACGAGTCGAAAGAAAGCTTGCATGTTGTCTCCTGGTGGTCTTGTCTTAACTGCGCTTTTCGGTCGTGCGTGGATAAAACTTGACGGTCTGGGTCTTGATCGGGCGTGGGGCAATGCCGGCCGTCTGCAGCGAACCATCAAGCTTGCGGCCTTCCGGGTCGGCCAGCGCCGCCTCGCGCGCGGCACGAATGTAGGCGGTGCGCGTTTCCACTGAGTAATCGCCACCTTCGACCAGGGTCTCCAGAATGCGCAGGAAGTTTTCCTTGCCGCGCTGATGGGTATCTGAATAGCCCTTGATGAGGCGTGCGGTGAGCGCAATCTCGAGCGCCAGCTCGACGCTGGGTGCCTTGACGATGGCGGCGAGCCAGCGTTCGATCTGGGCCTGCTCCAGCGCGTAGCGGGATGACGCGCGCCTGAAACGCCCCATGAAAGCCAGCGCACGCAACTTGGCATAGCCGGTCACGGCCGTACTCTCGACATGGACACCGTTCTCGAACACCGCGACTTTGCCGTGCCGTTTGGCATAGGCGCGGATCGGATTGGCCAGCACCGGCGGCAGCTGGTCGGCAATCTCGCCGAAGCCGGGCTTGAAGAACTCCACCACCTTGATCGGCTGATCCGCCTTGGCCGCCGCATCGCTGCGAATGCCGTCAAAGCGTTCCAGACGCGATTTGAGGTCGGCGACGCGCGCCACGTCTTCGTAGCACATCCACAAGGCGAGGTAGCGTGCTGTTTCGCGGGTGAGGGTCTCGTGGTTGCGCGCCTGGATCGGGGCGAGGCGCTCCCGATAAAGCCTGGCATAGGCCACATCGAGATAGTCGGTGCAGCGTGCCGTCCCGAGCGCAATGAAGTCCGGATGGGCGGGAGTAACTGGGGCGAGGGCCGGAGAGGCGCTCTGGGAGCCATTCTTCGCGCCATCCCCCTCTTCCATGGCATGGCCAAAGCCCGCCGCAAACCCGCGCAAACTGGCGTCGGCGCCCTTGCCGCCGGCCTTGATGGCAGCTTCGGCCAGATCGCGCGGCAGCGCCAAAGCTCCTTGCAAGGCGCCCATCAACGCACCGAACATCACGGCCGAGATCACCGTACCGGCCTTCTGGGTTTCGGCTTCCATGTTGAACAGGATGGCGCGTTTCGCAATCTTGCGTGCCGCATCCACCGCGAGACCCGAATCAAAGCGTCCGTCACCCATCGCCATCTTCTCGGCTGTGGTGTAGACACGATGGGTCGAGGCCACAAAGGTAGTGCGCGCAGTGATCAGGCCAGCCTGGATCTGCCGTGCGGCTTCCATCAGCTCGGAGCCGACGAAGAAATCCACTTGTCCTGCGGTGGGTGACAGGCACAGAACGGGCATGCGTCCCCCCAGCGCGGCCCGCGTGACCGGAAAGATCTCGACGTAATAGGTGGTGGCGCCGGTTCGTTGTGCCACGCCAGGTATCGACGTGGCCTGCACCGGGTAGCCGGCCGCATGGGCCGTCTGCACCACCCAGTCTTTCAGCACGCCGCCGCCTTCGCCACCCAGTGCGGCGATCAGGATGCAGACCGGGCGCGCAGCGTTGCTTATGTTGTGCGGCGCGTTCATGCCGGCTCCTTCACAGCCGCCGCGCGCGGCGCGAGCAGGCGAATGAATAATTGCCGCACCCCGGTGATGAAGCGATCCCAGCCGCTCGGGTTATTGACGATCTCGGTGCGGTAAAAGCTCGGGCACAGCGTGGCTGCGTGCGAGACCTCGCCGCACAGCCCGCACCCGACGCAGTTGTTGTTGACGTGTGCCACCGGGTCGACCTTCAACGGGTCGGCCGAATCCTTGATCGTGAGTGACGGGCAGCCGGACAGGCGAATGCATGAATGGTCGCCGGTGCAGACGCTGTCATCGACGCCGTAACGCACCCGCACCACGCGTTCGCCGCGCTTGATCTTCTCGGCATTGATCGGGCGGATGCGGCGCTGGCGTTCCAGCTGGCATTCGCCTTCGGCGATGATCACCTTGAGGCCCTTTTCCTGGGTGGTCAGCGCCTCCTTGAGGGTCTTCATCATGTCGCCGACCCGGTAGTTGTGCACCGTGCGCATCCACTTCACGCCGGTGCCGGTGAGGGTCGACTCGATCGTCATCTGGGTGTGGGTGGCGCTATTGGCGCCGGCCATGCGTTTCAACATGTCTTCGGGCGACGACACCACGTCCTGCGTGCCGGTGGCCGAGGTGTAGCCGTTCTTCATGATCATCAGCACGCCATCGCCGCCGTTGAGCAGGTTCGACGACACGCCCGAGAGCAGGCCGTTGTGCCAGAAGCCGCCATCGCCCATGATCGCCACCGGCCGGCGCTGCTGGAATGGCGTCACGCCGGCAATGGACGCGAGGCTCATGCCATAGCCAAGAATCGAGTTGCCTTGCGAGAAGGGTTCGAACGTGCCGAAGGCATGGCAGCCGATGTCGGCCCCGACGTGCAGCTTGCCCATATCGTTCTGCACCAGTTTCATGGCGGAAAACACCGGCCGCTCCGGGCAGCCGACACAAAACGTCGGCGGGCGCGGCGTCAGGCCGCCGGGGGCATGCGATTGCGGCGTGCCGAGCAGGGCTTGCGCAGCGGTGCGCGCCTGGCCGATCTCGCCCAGTGCAGCTTTCGCGGTGGTGTCACCTTCGATGAAACGCGACAAGCCGCGCAGGATCGCTTCGGTGTTGTACTCGCCGGCGCTTTGCAGCATGTCCTTGCCGTGCAGGCGGGTTTGCAGGTCTGAACGATGCAGCAGGGTGGCGATTTCCTGCTCGATGTATTCAGGCTGGCCTTCTTCCACCACCAGCACGCGCGACTTGCCGGCGCAAAACTGGCTGATCTGCTCCGGCACCAGCGGATACACCACGTTGAGGCACAGGATCGGAATCTGCGTTTCGCCGAACGCATCGGCCTGGCCGGCCAGTTGCAGGGCGCGGATCAGGTTGTTGTACAAGCCGCCCTGCACAATGATGCCGATGTCGTTGCGTGACCCATGGAACAACTCGTTGATCTTGGCATCGAGAATGAACTGGCGCGCCGCCGGCATGCGCACCTCGAACTTGAGCTTCTCCTGCCCGAAGGTGACGGGCGGATGCGCGAGCCGGTCGTATTGAAACCCGGCCGGGCTGTCGAGCGGGGCGCGCGCCGACACCACCGGTTCGCGATTGGCGCGGGTCTTGAATTCACCCTGCACATGGCAGGCACGAATGCGCAGCTCCATGATGACCGGCGTGTTCGATGCTTCCGACAACTGGAACGCCTGCTCGACGGTGTGGACGATGGTTTCGAGATTGGGGCGCGGGTCCACCAGCCACACCGACGATTTCATTGCATAGGCGTGGGTGCGCTCCTGGATCACCGACGCACCTTCGCCGTAATCTTCACCGACCACAATCAGGGCGCCGCCGGTCACCCCGGGAGAGGCCAGGTTCGAGAGTGCGTCGGCGGCCACATTGGTGCCGACGATGGATTTCCAGGTGACGGCGCCGCGTGCCGGGTAGTTGATCGAGGCGGCCAGCATGGCGCAGGCCGAGGCCTCGTTGGTGCACGCCTCGACGTGCACCCCGAGCGTATCGAGATAGGGCCGTGCCTGCACCATCACGTCGAGCAGGTGCGAGACGGGCGCGCCCTGGTAGCCGCCGACATACGAGACACCCGACTGCAGCAATGCCTTGGTGACGGCGAGAATGCCCTCGCCGCGAAACGTCTCGCCCTCGCCCAGCTTGAGGAGTTCAATTTCTTCCTTGAAGGAAACTTCCATGTTGCCTCTTGTTTGTCGGTCTTAGAGTCGCGATTGCAGAAAGCGCAGCAGGCGCGGCGCCACAAAGCCCGGATGGCTGTGCGATTCCTCAATCGGGTCAGCGCACCAGAAATGCGGCGCGCCATGCACCACCACCGGCCGGGCAAAGAATTTCGCCTGTTTCAAGGCTTCCAGAAATGCCTCGCTCTGGGTGCGGCAATCGACAATGTCGTCATGCGTGCCCCACACCACCAGAAACGCCGTGCCGTTGTCGCGTGCCGAGACATAGGACAAGGGCGAAGCCTCAAAGTAGGGTCGCTTGTCGTCAATCGCGCTCACGCCGAGCAGGGTTTCGGTGATCGGGTCGCGCGTGCGCGCGGTCAGATCATGCTGCCATTGCTGATACAGATCGAGCACCGCATATACCGGTATGGCCACCTTGACGCGCGTCGACAGCTTGCCGAACTCATCGCCCGCATTGCCGTCCTTGAACAGGGGGTGTTCGCCCGCCAGCGCCACCATCGAGATCAGGTGGCCGCCGGCCGAATCTCCCATCAGGGCCACGCGCTCCGCATCGACCTTGAGTGATGCGGCATTGCCCTTGACCCACTGCACCGCCGCGCGGATATCCTGCAAGGCGGCGGGGAACGACGGGCGACCCGGTGCCGAGAGGCGATAGGTCGGCACAAACACGACGTAGCCGCGCGCCGCCAGCCATGGCCCCCAATACTGGTAATTCTCGGCCAGACGCGTGTGCCAGCCGCCACCATGCACGCACACCAGGGCCGGAAACGGTCCCGAACCTGCCGGCGTGAACAGATGGCCCTTGAGCGCTTCGCCGCCGTGGACCACGAATTCGACGTCGCGGCGCACCTCGAAGGACGCGCTGCTCCCACCTGAACTTCCCGCCGGGGCCTGGGCCCATGGCTGGCGCTGCAGTTGCTTGCGTGAATGGCTCATCCTGTTCCGCTCCATCAATCGAGGTGACGACAACGAATTATCACCCGAGCGCGGACGGCACACGCTTGACGGTGGTAGCCAAGGCCAAGGATACTGGCGCCGTTACACCTTCCTGCCCCCTTCATGCGTTCCGCCAATCCGGATTCATCCCGCGTCGCCCGCCCTCTCCGCACCACCGCGCCGGCACTGCCGATGCGCGCCGGACGGCCCCGGGAGAGACAAGGATGATCACGCTCTACCACTCGCGCCATTCGACCTGTAGCCAGAAAGTGCGCCTGTGTCTGGAAGAAAAGGGCCTGGCATGGCACGGGGTGCATCTGAGCCTGCGCGACTTTGAACATCTGCGCGCTGACTTCCTGGCGATCAACCCGGCCGGGCTGGTACCTGTCCTGCTGGACGGTGCGACCAAGGTCACCGAATCGCGCATCATCAACGAGTATCTGGAAGATGCCTATCCGCAAGTGGCGCTCATCCCACCCTCGCCAGCCGCACGTGCGCGCATGCGCTGGTGGACACGCTACATTGAACTGGTGCCCAGCGAAGCTGTCAAACTGCCTTCATTCGTCAAGAACATTGTGCCGGCGCTCCAGCAGATGCGTGAGGCCGACGCGCTTGCCATGATCGCGAGGATTCCGGACCCCCACATTCGCCAGCGCTGGCACAAGGCGGCCACCACCGGCATCGCTGCTGCCGAGCTGGCGCCATCGATCGCCCAGCTGAAAGACATGGTGACGCGCATGGACCAGGCGCTGGCCGAAGGCCCCTGGCTGGCGGGCGAACAGTTGTCGCTGGCGGATCTGGACATTGCCCCGTTCGTGCAGCGTCTGGTGCGCATCGACCTGTTCGGGGAAGTCGCCGCGCGTCCGCGGGTGCACGATTGGTACACGCGGCTCTCCTCTCGCCCTGCCTACCAGGCCGCGATGCCACCTCCCGGCTCCGAAGGATCCCCCCCTCCTGTCACCGCCAGCTAACCTGCCCAGGATTCAAGCATGAAATCAACCCGACGTCGCCTTGTCTTTTCAGCCGCCGCCATCGTGCTCGGTGCGCCCGCCAGCGCCCTGCGCGCGCAATCCACCCTCACGCCGACGCCGAGTTCTACCGAAGGGCCGTTCTATCCGGAAGACTGGAGCCGCGAACCTTTCACGCAACTGGTGCGCGGGCCACTCAAGGGCAATCCGGTACTGCTGGCGCTAGGCGGCCGCATTCTTGACCGGTTTGGCAAGCCGGTCGAGGACGCACGTGTGGAGATCTGGATGGCCGACGGTCTGGGCCGCTACACCCACTCACGTGACAGTGAGCCGAAGGATCGCGATCCGCAGTTCGCCGGCTACGGCTGGATGAAAACCGGCGCCGACGGCCAGTACGCTTTCAATACGATTCGCCCGGTGCCTTATACAGGCCGCACGCCGCACATCCACTTCGCCGTGCTCGCGCCGCGCAGCCGCAAGCTGGTGACGCAAATGTATGTCGAAGGCGTCGCGCAGAACGAACGCGATTACCTGTACACCCACATTCCCCGTGCGCAACGCGCACTGGTCACCGCCCGGCTCGAAGGCGACGACAAGGCCCAGAAAGCCCGCTTTGACCTGATTATCGGCTAGAGGAGAAACTGCCTGAGAACGGCTCCTGGAGCCATTCCTGGCCGCCTTTCCCTTCGCGGGTCGGCACCGCGCAAGCCCCCCCTTAGCTGGCCGAGACCTTGGCGTAGAAATACGCGGTGCGGGCACGCGGGTTGAGAAACTCGCGCACTTCAGGCTCCAGTTCGGCGGCGCGCATGGAGCGCGTAATCGACAGCTCGGGCTCCAACGACAAATCGATCACCGGGGCATCGGCCGGTTTGGTGTTCTCTTGCCAGAGGGTCACGAGAGGGCGAAGCGTGCTGTCACGATTGACGCTGGTCACCAGGCCTACCGCGCCATTCGAAAGCTCCACCAGCGAGCCGGGTGGATAGACCCCCATCGACTTGATGAAACGTGTCAGCGCAGCCGGATCGAAATGAGAGCCCTCGCGCTTGTACATGCGAGAAAGTGCCTCAGCCGGTGCGATGCCATCCTGCATCCGTATCGGATTGCACAGATCGTCGTAGCGGTCGGCAACCGCCACATAGCGCGCCGAACCCGGAATCTTCTCGCCAGCAAGCCGGAATGGATAACCGCTGCCATCCCAGCATTCGTGGTGCATTGCCACGGCGGCGCGCGCCGACGCGCCGAATTCGGGTAGCGAGAAGATCAGCTTGGCGCCAAGCTCGGTATGCATCTTCATGTACGCATGGTCGGCAGCGCTCCACTCCGCCTCCGGCTTCATGCGCACGGCATCCGGCACCTTGAGCTTCCCGACATCGTGAAACAGCGCTCCCAGCCCCACTTCGTTGAGTTCGCCTTCACCCATGCCCAATGACTTTCCGATGAGCAACGACAGCAGCATCACGTTGATGGCATGGGTATGCAGATTGCTGTTGGCTACACGGTCGGACAGCAGCACGATGCTGATGTCTTCTTCGGCAGAGAATGCGCCGGCGACATCGGCCACGATATGCATCGCCTTGCCGACCGCCGTTCTGGGTGAGGTCTGGGCAACCGAGAAGGCTTCGCGCAATTCAGCCGCGGCGGCCGCATAGGCTTTGCCCGCACTGCTGGCACGCGCGACGGCATTGCCGGCCTTGCGGCGGCGCTCCTCACGCTGGGCGCGGGCGCGCGCCACCAGATCGGCGCCGGTGACACCACGGGGGGCAGGGCCGGCCAATTCGCGCGGGCCGGCTTTCGACGCTGCTTCGCACCAGAGTACATCGGTCATGCCGAGCGCCTGGATCACGTGGATTTGCTCTTCGCTTTCCAGTGTGAATTCGTTAAGCAGAAACGGATGGTCCAGCCAGCGCTCGGCCAGCGAGACATGCATGCCCGGCTGAAGAAACTCCACCGGAATGCGCGAGAACTGCTTCTTCTTTCCCCAGAAGCCCATGGTTCACCTCATGTGGTGGGCGCGGCCCGGCACCGCATCCGGTGCGCCGGCCAAGGGAAGGGTGCCGTGCCGTCCGGCTTCCGCAAGACGTCAGTCATGGTCGTCCAGCCGGGCGTAGTAATAGGCGGTACGGGCGCGCGGATTGAGGTAATCGCGCACTT
>CAYUEG010000117.1:0-11759 GCA_964443245.1 uncultured Burkholderiales bacterium
GTGTTCAACACCATGAGCTACCAGAACGACAAGCTCGACAAGATGATCACCAACGCCCGGTTTGCCGAAAGCAAGGCGATTTACGAAGGCGAGGTCAAGGGAATGATCAAGCTGGCCTACGACGAGGTGCCGCGCATTCCGCTGTTCCAGCCCTTGCAGGATGTGGCGATGCAGAAGAACGTGATGGGCTACATGTACTGGTTCCACCTGGAGCCGGACTATCGCCAGCTCTACAAGAGCTGATATTCCGGACATCGGTGATGCCGGAATATCTGTCCGCGATCAAGCGTCATGCCGGGCATGACGCTTATCTTGGACGACCATCGAGGGGAATGGGATGACTAGCGATGAAATAGAGCAGTACGTGAAGGCAGCAGCAGCGGCACTGCAGTTGCCGATCGCCCCGGCGCACCTGCCGGGGGTGCTGGTTGACTTCGAGCGGCTGGCCGGCATTGCGGCGCAGGTGAACGCGTTTGATCTCGGGCCGGAGGATGAGCCCGGCCCGCGCTGGGAGCCCTAGCATGGCGTCATTTGATTCCGCGCTGGCCATCGCGGCTGCCGTTCGTACGGGGGAGTTGACGGCGACTGCGGCTGCCGAAGCCGCGCTGGCACGGATTGCGGCGGTGGACGGCAAGGTCAATGCGTTCACCGAAGTCACCCGGGCGCGGGCGCTCGGAGAAGCGGCCGCCATCGATGCACGCCGCGCCAGGGGGGAAACGCTGCCGCCGCTTGCAGGGGTGCCTTATGCCGTCAAGAACCTGTTTGATATTGAAGGGGTAGTAACGCTGGCAGGCTCGAAGATCAATCGCGATCTGCCCGCCGCCAGCAGTGATTGTTACTTGATCGAGCGCATGCACGCCGCCGGGGCCGTGCTGGTCGGTGCCCTCAACATGGACGAGTATGCATTCGGCTTCACCACCGAGAACACCCACTACGGCCCCACGCGCAATCCGCATGACCTGACGCGCATCGCCGGCGGCTCTTCCGGCGGTTCGGCTGCCGCCGTCGCGGCGGGCATGGTGCCACTGACGCTGGGCACGGATACCAATGGTTCGATCCGCGTGCCTGCTTCGCTCAACGGCATCTTCGGCCTCAAGCCCACCTATGGCCGCCTCTCGCGCGTGGGCACCTATCCGTTCGTGCACAGCCTGGACCACGTGGGGCCGTTTGCGCGCAGTGTGGCCGATCTGGCTGCCACCTACGATGCCTTGCAGGGGCGTGACGCGGCCGATCCGGCGCAGGCCGGCAAACCGGTGGACCCGGTGTCAGCCCAGCTTGCAGCGGGCGTGGCAGGCCTGCGCATTGCCGTGGCCGGCGGCTATTTCAAGCAGCAGGCCAGCGCGGATGCGCTCGAAGTAGTGGCGCTGGCGGCGCGGGCACTGGGAGTCGAAACCGAAGTCATCCTGCCGGAGGCGGCACGGGCGCGCGGAGCCGCCTTCGTGATCACGGCTACCGAGGGGAGCCAGCTGCACCTGGCCGACCTGCGCAAGCGGCCGGACGATTTCGAGCCGCTGATTCGCGACCGCTTCATGGCCAATGCGCTGACGCCCGCAGCCTGGTATGTGCAGGCGCAACGCTTTCGGCGCTGGTTCCACGCCGAAGTGATGAAGGTGTTCGCCCAGACCGACATCATCCTGGCGGCGGCGACGCCGGTCAGCGCCACGCCGATTGGTGCCAATACGTTTGAGCTCAACGGGGTGCAGGTGCCTTCGCGCCCCTCGATGGGGTTGTTGACCCAGCCGATTTCCTTCATCGGCCTGCCGGTGGTCACGGTGCCCATCTTTCGTGCCGGTAAGATGCCGCTCGGGCTGCAGATCATCGCAGCGCCGTGGCGCGAGGCCGATGCCCTGCGTGTAGCCGCCGAGCTTGAACGTGGTGGCGTGGCAAAAAGCCTGATGCCTTCCCTTACCTGAACCGAGAGAGAACACTGCCATGCAAGAACTGAATATCCCCGAAGTCAAAGCCGAAGTGGAAGCGCAATTCATGCGCTACGAAAAGGCATTGAATGAAAATGATCTGGCGGTGCTGGACGAACTGTTCTGGGATTCGCATTTGACGATTCGCTATGGCATTGCCGAGAACCTGTACGGCAAGGCCGAGATCAGCGGTTTTCGCTCCGGGCGTTCGCCGGTGGGCCTGAACCGCACCATCAGCCGGACCGTGATCACCACCTACGGGCGGGATTTCGCGACCGCAATGACGCTGTTTGCCCGCGAGACGGCGGCCGGCAAGATCGGGCGCCAGAGCCAGACCTGGCTGCGCACCGACGCCGGCTGGAAGGTCGTGGCGGCGCATGTCAGCCTGATCCCCGCGTGAGAGGCAGCCCGGCGTGATCAAGGTGGTCTTCTGGCGTCTGATCGGCGCGATTCCCAACCTGATCGGCGTGGTCGTGATCACGTTTCTGCTCACACGCGCCCTGCCGGGTGACCCGGCGGCGTTTTTTGCCGGGCAGGCTGCTTCGGTGGAGGCGGTGGAGCAGATCCGGGAAAAGCTGGGCCTCAACAAGACGCTGGTGGAGCAGTTCGTGCTGTACCTGAAGGACCTTGCGCGTGGCGATTTCGGCCTCTCGCTGTCCACCGGCCAGCCGGTGGCCACCGAGATCATCCAGCGGCTGCCGGCGTCGCTGGAGCTGACGCTGGCGGCACTGATCTTTGCCGTGGTGATCGCGCTGCCGCTGGGCGTGCTGGCCGCCACCCGCCCGGGCTCCTGGATTGATCAGTTGTGCCGGCTGGTCACCACGGCGGGCGTCTCCCTGCCGACCTTTTTCACCGGCCTGCTGCTGGCCTACGTGTTCTATTTCCTGCTCGGCATTGCCCCGGCGCCGCTGGGCCGGCTCGACCCGGTGTTCTCGCCACCACCGGCGATCACCGGCATGTACCTGATTGACAGCCTGCTCGCAGGGGAGGGGGCGGTGTTCCGCGCGGCGTTTGCGCAGATCGTGCTGCCGGCAGTCACCATGGGGCTGTTTGTGCTGGCGCCGCTGGCACGCATGACGCGCGCTTCGATGCTGGGGATCCTTTCTTCCGATTTTGTGCGCACTGCCCGTGCCTCCGGGCTCAAGGGGGCGACGGTGCTGATGACGTATGCCTTTCGCAATGCGCTGCTGCCGGTGGTCACCACCCTGGGCATGGTGTTCTCGTTCCTGCTCGGTTCCAACGTGCTGGTCGAGAAAGTGTTTGCCTGGCCGGGGGTCGGCTCCTACGCGATCGAGGCACTCACCGCTTCCGACTACGCGCCGATCCAGGGCTTCGTGCTCACCATGGGCGTGCTGTACGTGGTGCTCAATCTCATGATCGATCTGGCCTATGCGCTGATCGATCCACGCGTGGGGCTGGAGGCCTGAGGACACGATCATGGATGCCGCCACCTTCAAGCATGTGCGCTACGTGCTGGCCGAAAACCCGGTCACGCTGTTTGCGTTCGTGCTGTTTTCCTTTTTTGTCCTCCTCGCCCTGGTGGGGCCGTGGATCGTGCCCTACGACCCGCTGGCGACCAATACCGCGCTGGCCCTGAAGCCGCCTTCGACGGCACACTGGTTCGGTACCGATGCAGTGGGGCGCGACATCCTGTCCCGCGTGATCGTGGCCACCCGGCTCGACTTCGGCATCGCCATTTCTGCCGTGGCGATTTCATTCGTGCTCGGCATGGCGCTGGGCCTTGCGGCCGGCTTTTTCGGCGGCTGGTGGGATCGCATCATCAACCGCCTGGCCGATACCATCATGGCCTTTCCGCTGTTCGTGCTGGCAATGGGCATCGTGGCGGCGCTCGGCAACTCGGTGGCCAACATCATCTATGCGACCGCCATCATCAACCTGCCGTTCTACATCCGGGTGGCGCGGGCCGAAGCCAACATCCGGCGCAATGCCGGTTTTGTCGAAGCGGCCCGGCTCACCGGCAACAGTGACTGGCGCATTCTGTCGCACCACATCTTTCCCAACATCCTGCCACCGGCGATGGTGCAGGTGTCACTCAACATGGGCTGGGCGATCCTGAATGCAGCCGGTCTGTCCTTCATCGGGCTGGGCGTGCGCCCGCCGATTCCGGAGTGGGGCATCATGGTGGCCGAGGGTGCGACCTACATCATCTCCGGCGAGTGGTGGGTGGCGCTGTTTCCCGGTCTGGTGCTGATGCTGGCCGTGTTCTGCTTCAACCTGCTGGGTGACGGCCTGCGCGACATGATCGATCCGCGGAGGCGCACATGAGCACCGTCGGCACCGGCGGCATGACGGACGAGATTCCCCTGCTCGATGTGCGCGGCTTCGGCCTCGAATTTCGGACGCGCTCCGGCATCGTGCACGCGTTATCCGACATCAACCTGCTGATTCGCAAGGGGGAGACAGTGGGGCTGGTGGGGGAGAGCGGCTCGGGCAAATCGGTGCTTTCCTACGCCATGCTGGGCATCTCGGACCGCGCCGCGCAGGTTACCGGGGGCTCGGCAGTGTTCGGTGGCATGGACCTCCTGAAAGCCTCCGAAAGCGAGCTGGCCGATATCCGGGGTCGTGAAGTCTCGATGATCTTCCAGAATCCGCGCACCGCCTTGAACCCGATCCGCAAGATCGGCCACCAGATCGAGGATGTGCTGCGGCGCCATGCGGCCGTGCCGGCAGACCAGCTGCGCGCGCGTGCCACCGAGGCCTTGAAGCAGGTCAACATTCCTGACCCGGAGCGCCGTTACCACGCCTATCCGTTCGAGCTTTCCGGCGGCATGTGCCAGCGCGTGATGATTGCATTGGCCCTGGCCTGCAAACCGGCTTTGCTGGTGGCCGATGAGCCCACCACGGGGCTGGACGTGACGACGCAGGCCGGCATCATGGATCTGATCAAGGACATGGCAGCGCAACAGCAGATGGCCACCCTCTTCATCACCCACGATCTGGGTCTGGCGGCCGATTACTGCGATCGGATCGTGGTGATGCACGCCGGGCATGTGGTGGAAATGGCACCGGTGGCCGACCTGTTTGCCGCGCCACAACACCCTTACACCGCACAATTGATTCGCGCCACACCGGCACATGATTCACGGCTCGACGCCTTGAGCTCGATTCCCGGCAATTTGCCCGATCTGCGCCGGGCCGATCTGCCGCCGTGCCGCTTCTCGGAACGCTGTACCCGTGCCAGCGCGCAGTGTGCCCAGCCGCTGCCGCCGATCCAGGCGGGTGCCAGCCGCTCGGTGGCCTGCTGGCATCCGCTGCCAGCGGGCGCGGCATTGCGCGAACCGGCGGGGGCCGTGGCATGAGCAACACCCTGCTGGAAACCGTCGCGCTGCACAAGCGCTTCAATGTCGGCAAGACCGCCAAGGGGCCGTTCCTGCATGCGGTCGATGACGTCTCGCTGCGCATCGACAAGGGCGAGTCAGTGGGTCTGGTGGGCGAATCCGGTTGCGGCAAGTCAACCCTGGTGCGCCTGGTGGCGCGCCTCCTCGATGTGTCCGAAGGGGCGATCGTGTTTGACGAACACGACATCGGCGGCATTGCTGCAAAACAGTTTGCGCGCCGGCCCGAGCGCGCCCGGATCCAGATGGTATTCCAGGACCCTACCGACAGCCTGAACCCGCGCTACACCGCCTATGACAGCATTGCCGAACCCATGCGCCTGCTGACGCGGGGCGGGGCCGGGGAGGCGGCCCGGGTGGAAGCCATCGCCGAGAGCGTGGGCCTGCCGGCCGAACTGCTGCAACGCTTTCCGCACCAGCTGTCGGGCGGGCAAAAGGCGCGCGTCGGCATTGCACGGGCGCTGGCGGCCGAACCCGAACTGCTGATTCTCGACGAACCGACTTCCGCGCTCGACGTCTCAGTGCAGGCGATCATCCTGCAATTGCTGGCCAAGTTGCGCCGCGAGCGCGGCCTGTCCTACCTGTTTGTTTCGCACGATCTGAACGTGGTGCGCCTGCTGTGTGATCGCGTGGTCGTGATGTACCTGGGCAAGGTGATCGAAAGCGGCCCGGCCGATGCGGTGTTCAATCAGCCGCTGCATCCCTATACCCGGGCGCTGGTGTCGGCGATTCCGGCCGGGCGGCGGGAAGGCGCGCTGGAGCGTATCCGCCTCACCGGCGAGGTGCGCAGCCCGATCAATCCTTCGCCCACCGTGTGCCGCTTCTATGGCCGCTGCCCGGACGGTCAGGGCGAGCGATGCGCCCAGCAGATGCCGGCGCTACATGAGGTGGCCCCTGGCCGGCAGGTGGCTTGCCACTTTGTCTGACCAGGCGCTCTCCCGATCCCGTCGTTGCGCCATGGCCCCCCCGAAACCCATTCCTGGCAACAGCAACCTTTCCCAGCGGGTCTACCAGCAGCTGAAGGCGGAATTGTTTGATTTCGCGCTGATGCCGGGCGACCGCTTTACCGAAAGCGAAGTGGCGGCGCGCATGAGCGTCAGCCGCACGCCGGTACGTGAGGCGTTGTACCGGCTGGAGCGGGATGGTTACCTGGAGGTGATGTTTCGCAGCGGCTGGCAGGTCAGGCCCTTCGATTTTCGCCAGTTCGAGAACCTCTACGACCTGCGCATCATCCTGGAGACGGCGGCCGTGCGCAAACTGTGCGAAATGCCGGAACGCCCTTCACTCGATGATCTGAAGGCGATCTGGCTGGTGCCCGTCAACGAGCGCTTAAGCGACGGCCGCGGCGTGGGGCAGTATGATGAGCGCTTCCATGAGACGATCGTGGCTGCCACCGGCAATGCCGAAATGGCGCGCATTCACCACGACATCACAGAGCGCATCCGCATCATCCGCCGGCTCGATTTCACCAAGGATGCGCGTATCGAAGCCACCTATCAGGAGCACGCCAAGATCCTTCGCGCGATCCTGCAACGCAAGAGCGACCAATCCCAGATGCTGATCAAGAGCCACATTGAAGAATCCAAGGCAGAGGTACGCAAGATCACCCTGCACATGCTGCATACCGCACGCCCGGCAACCACGCCCGATGGCAGGGCAACGTGACGCCGCTGCGGGCAAAGGGGCTGTGGGCCGCCGGCAAGGCACTGCTGCTCGGGGCGCTTGTCGCGGGTGGTCTCGCCGGGCGAGCGATGGCGATTGAGGAGCCGGCCTTCGATGTGCTCGAGAAGGCCGGTGAGGTGGAAATCCGCGCCTATCGGCCTTTCATCGTGGCCGAAACCGTGGTCGAAGGCGAAATGAATGCCGCGTCCAGCGCCGGCTTTCGCCTGATCGCCGACTACATCTTTGGCAACAATCAGTCGGTCAGGAATGCGGCGGACAAGGCCTCCGAGAAGATCGCGATGACCGCGCCGGTCACCATGGCGCCGCTGCCGGGCCCCGAGAAGATCGCCATGACCGCGCCGGTGACGATGGAACCGCAAGCCGGCGCCGGCGAGGCGGCCATGCAGGCCAGCATGCAATCGAACCGGTGGCGCGTGCACTTCGTGATGCCGAGCCAGTATGCAATGGCCACGCTGCCCAAGCCCAACAACCCGGCGGTGTCGTTGCGCGAAGTGCCGGCGAGGCGTTATGCGGTGCTCAGCTTCTCGGGATTGGCCGGGAGCGAGAAGGTGCAGCAGAAGACCGACGAATTGCGCGCCTGGCTCGGTGCGCGCCAGCTCAAACCGGTTGCCGCGCCGCAACTGGCGCGCTACGATCCGCCGTGGACGCTGCCGATGTTCCGCCGCAACGAGATCCTGATCGAGATCGCCGCTCCCTGAGCGGCATGCCCTGCGGGATCGCGTAGAGGCACGGTGCGATGGGGTTGGCGTGAAGTGAATTCCGGTAAAGTGGTGCCATGCGCGTCGCAACGACTTTATCGCGCCTGGCGGGCACGGCAGCAGCAGGGCTCGTTCTGGCTGCGGGCTGTTTTTCCACCTTTGCCCAAACACCGCCTTACCCCTCACGCCCGGTCAAGCTGGTGGTGCCTTTCGCCGCCGGCGGTGCGGTCGACGCACCCACGCGGGTTCTGGCGCTCAAGCTGGGCGAACTGTGGAAGCAGGGTGTCTCGGTGGAGAACAAGCCGGGGGCGGGCAGTACCATCGGCGCGGAGTTCGCTGCCAAATCCGCTCCGGACGGGTATACCTTGCTGGTGACCTCGAATCCCCATTTCATCAGCGGCGCCCTGTACAAGAAACTCAACTACGACCCCCTGAATGATTTCGAGGGCGTGATCGACTTTGGTTCGACGCCCAACGTGCTGGTGGTGCCTTCCTCGTTTGCCGCGCGCACTGTGCCCGAACTGATTGCCATGGCGAAAGCCCAGCCGAACCGGTTTGATTACGCCTCTTCCGGCAACGGCAGCTCGCAACATCTTCTGTGTGCCTTGTTTGCGTCGATGACCGGGATCAAGCTCAACCATGTGCCCTACAAGGGGAGTGCGCAGGCGATGACCGATCTGCTCGGGGAGCGTGTGCAGATCAGTTGCCCGGCGGTCAACAACGCGTTGTCGCATATCCGCAGCGGCAAGCTGCGTGCGCTCGGTGTCACGTCCTCGCGGCGCGCGTCCGAACTGCCGGAGGTGCCAACGCTCGCCGAGGCGGGTGTGCCCGGCTACGATGCCACGTCCTGGATCGGCATTCTTGCGCCCAAAGGGACGCCCCAGGCCGTCAAGGAGCGTATTGCGGCGGATGTTCAGCGTGTGCTGGGCGCTCCGGATGCCCGGAGTGCAGTGCAGGTCACCGGCACCGAGTTGCGTTTTCGCGTCGGCGCCGAGTTCGCCCAGGCGCTGCGCGAGGAGTCCCTCCGCTGGCCCAAACTGCTGGCCGAAACCGGCGCCACAATCGACTGAAGGCACGGCGCGCAGTGCCAACCCCATTCATCCATCCTCTCCCGACCAACCCGTTGCACCACCGAACGCAGAAACCATGACCACTTTTGAAGCCACCGAACACTGGACCAAGAAATCCACGAAGGACGGCGAGTTGCCGCTCTTCATCTGGCGCAAGCGCGTCGCCAATCCGGCACCGACGCGCGGCACCATCCTGTTTGTGCATGGCTCGTCCATGGCATCGACGCCCACCTTCGATTTGCAGGTGCCGGGCCGGCCCGACTCATCGGCCATGGAATGGTTCGCCGAACGCGGCTTTGACACCTGGTGTGCCGACAACGAAGGCTACGGCCGCTCCCACAAGACGCGTCCGATCAACTGCGGCATCGAGAACGGCGCGGACGATCTGGAAGTCATTTCGGAGTATGTGTTGCGCGTGAGCGGCGCCAGGAACCTGCTGGTCTACGGTATTTCCTCGGGTGCACTCAAGGCGGCTTTGTTTGCGCAGCGCCACCCGGAGCGCGTTGCGCGTCTGGTGCTCGACGCGTTTGTCTGGACGGGGGAGGGCAGTCCGACCCTGGCAGACCGGCGCAAGAAGCTGCCGGAATTCATCGCCAGGACGCGCCGGCCGATCGACCGGGCCTTCGTGCGCAGCATTTTTTCGCGTGACCATCCGGGCACCGCAGATGACGCCACCATCGAGGCGTTTGCCGACGCCATCCTGGCACTGGATCACGAGATGCCGACCGGTACTTACGTCGATATGTGCTCGCGCCTGCCCCTGGTTGATCCGGAGCAGATCAAGGTGCCGACGCTGGTCCTGCGCGGCGAGTTCGACGGCATTGCCAGTGTCGATGACCTGATCGAGTTCTACAAGCGCCTGCCGCATCCGGACAAGCAGTTCTCCGTCATGGAAGGGATCTCGCACGCCAGCTTCCAGCAGAAGAACTACCGGCTGGTGTATCACCTGCTGCACGGTTTCTTCACCCAGCCTGCGCCGGTGTTTCGCGGCTGAGCCGGGGGTGCGATGCGGAGCAAGCGAGGCATAGTCAAGGTGCGAAGGATCCTGTCATGCATGTGATTCTGGTGGGCGCCGGTCCGGTCGGTGCCGTGACGGCGCTGGCGCTGGCGCGGCAGGGCATTGAGGTGACGCTGCTGGAAGCCGAAGCGGTCTACGACGAGAAACCGCGTGCCGCCACCACCCATGCCTCCACGCTGGAGATGCTGGCGGAACTGGGCATTGCCGACGAAGTGATCGCGCAGGGCCTGATTTCCCCGAAATTCCAGCACTGGGACAAGGTGACAGGCGTCAAGGTGGCCGAGTTCGACTACGGCCGACTGGCCGATGAGACACCGTTTCCCTATGCCGTGCAGTGTGAATCGCACAAGCTGGTGAGGATCGCCCTGCAGCACCTGGCCGCCCACCCCCATGCGCGCATCAGGCGCCTGCACACCGTGACGGCGGTGGCCGATCTTGGCAGCAAGGTGGAGGTGAGCTGCACCACCCCCGACGGCCCGGCGACGCTGACGGCGGACTACGTCGTCGGGACCGATGGTGCGCGCAGCGTGGTGCGCAAGGCCATCGGCTCCGAGTTCGAGGGCTACACCTTCCCCGAACGCTTCATCGGCATGACCACACCATTCGATTTCGAGGCGCATTACGGCTACTCGAATCGCTGCTACTTTGCCGACCCAGACCGTTGGGTCGCGCTGTTCAAGGTGGCGGGCAACGACATGCAGGGGATCTGGCGCGTGATTTCGCCCGCCACCTCGGAAGAGCCGGATGAAGCGGTGCTGTCCGATGCGGCGCTGCAGGCGCGGATCCAGCATTTCTTTCCCCAGCCGCAGGAGTTCGAAATCCGGTATCGGGGTGTGTACCGCTTTCACCAGCGGGTGGCGTCGACGTTTCGCGTCGGCCGGGCGTTCATCGCCGGCGATGCCGCGCACGTCAACAACCCGGCTGGCGGCATGGGCATGAACAGCGGCATCCATGACGGCATGGAACTGACGGAGATCCTCGCCACCATTCTGCGCTCCGGCGAGGACGACAACCTCCTGGGCCGCTACCAGCGCCGCCGCCGTGAAATGAACATTGAAGTGGTGCAGCGCGATACCGTGCTCAACAAGCGCCGGCTGGAAGAACGCGATCCAGCAATCCGGCGCGCCCACCTCGATGAACTCAAGCGCAGCGCCGACGACCCTGCCAGCCACAAGCAGTTCTTGCTGCGCGCCTCGCTGATCGAGAGCGTGCGCAAGGCCCGTCAAATCGCCTGAGCTGCCCCGCAAACCAACCCGCAACGCTGATCTGAAAAAAATCCTGATGACTGCCACCATTCCCCATCGCAAACCCTCCACCGATGTCCTCGCTTCCCGCGGCAAGGTGGCCGTGGTCGTGCCGGCCACCAACACGGTGGTGCAGCCGGAGTTTGAAGCCATGCGCCCGCCGGGCGTGACCAACCACGTGACGCGCATGTACCTGCCGCCGCGGCCGTATGACGACATGGAGGTCTACCGCAAGGCGCTGGCAACCGAGGAGGGCAACCTCGATGATGCCTTGCGCCTGGTCCTGCCGTGCGAGCCGCACGTGGTGGCGCATGGGCACTCGATCCACTCGTTTCGTGGTGATCGCGCTCGTGCCGAGCGGGAGGCGAAAGACCTGGAAGCGCTCTGCGGGGTGCCCTTCATTACCCCCTCGATGGCCGTGCTGGCCGGGCTGGAGGCGATCGGCAACCCGAAGCGCATCGCCGTGCTGACCCCTTATTGGCCGCCGGCAGACACGCTGATCATGGAGTTCTTTACCGCCTGCGGTTACGACGTGGTGGGGTCAGACGGGCTGAAAGCCACGGGGCCGACCGCAGTCGCACAGATCAGCCTGGACGCGATTCGCGCCGGCTTTCGTGCGGTGGACCGGCCGAACGCCGACGTGCTGATCCATGTCGGGACCAACCTGCCGGTGTCCGCGATCACCGACGAGATCGAAGCGACCCATGGCAAGCCGCTGATCGGCGTGAACGTCGCGACGTACTGGCAAGCACTGCGCCGGATCGGCATCAACGA
>CAYUEG010000118.1:0-7095 GCA_964443245.1 uncultured Burkholderiales bacterium
AGAAGAACATCATGCGTGGAGTTGTCCTCCCCCGTTTTTCTCCTGCCCATGTAGCACTATCTAAACAACTGGGCTAGAAGCCTTGTCCACCAACGGTCTTGGCCTGATTACCGTCTTCGAGTGAAGTTTCAAAGCGCGCCAGCACAAGCGGCCGCTGAGGCCCACGCCCACTGAAAGTTGTAGCCGCCCAGCCAGCCGGTGACATCCACCACTTCGCCGATGAAATACAGGCCGGGCGATTTTTGCGATTCCATGGTTTGTGAGGAAAGCTGGCGGGTATCCACGCCGCCGATGGTCACTTCGGCCTTGCGGAACCCTTCGGTGCCGTCCGGGGTAATCGAGAGGCGGTTGATGCGCGCGCCAATCGCGCTGAGCAGCCGATCCGGGCAATCGGCCAGCGCCACGCTTGCGCCCTGGCGCATGGCCCCCGGTTCGCTCTCGCAGATGGCCTGCGCCAGCCGTTTGGGAACCAGATTCGCCAGCGCAGTGGCCAGGCTGACGGCCGCGCCGCGTTTGGCCTGAATCAGCGTTTCGCTGATATCGGCCGCCGGATACAGGTCCAGTGCCAGCGCCGCACCAGGCTGCCAGTAGCTGGAGGCCTGCAGCACGGCCGGGCCGCTCAAGCCCTTGTGGGTGAAGAGCAGGTCTTCATGAAACTGGCCGGGCCCGTAGGTGCTTTTGGCGGAACCGGTGGCAATCGCCGCTTCAAGCGACACACCGGCCAGCTCGCGAAACGGCGCCCAGTCGGCAGCACCGAAGGTCAGCGGCACCAGCGCCGGGCGGGGTTCGACGATGGTGTGGCCGAACTGGCGCGCGATGCGGTAACCAAAGTCGGTTGCGCCGATCTTGGGAATCGAGAGGCCGCCGGTGGCGATCACCAGCTTGCCGGCGATGAGTGTGCCGGCGGCTTCGGTGTCGATCGCATAACGGCCCGCTTCTTGGCGAATGCCTTCTACCGCGCAGCCGGTGCGCCACGCCACCTGGCCGGCTTCGCATTCGGCGCGCAGCATGGCGATGATGTCTTCGGCGGATTTGTCGCAAAAGAGCTGTCCGCGATGCTTTTCGTGGAAGGCGATGCGGTGTTTCTTCAGCAGCGCAATGAAATCCTGCGGCGTGTAGCGCGCCAGCGCCGAGCGGCAAAAGTGCGGGTTGCGCGAAAGGAAGTTCGCAGGGCCGGTGCCGGTGTTGGTGAAGTTGCAGCGCCCGCCGCCGGAAATGCGGATCTTCTCGCCGATGTGGGTAGCGTGATCGATGAGGACGACGCGCAGGCCGCGCTGGCCGGCCAGGGCCGCACAGAACATGCCGGCAGCGCCGGCGCCGATGATCGCAACATCGAAGGGGCGCATGGGCCGATTGTCGCACCCGCCCACTGTGGCATGGGAGAAGGCGTGGCCCGGTTGCAAAAAAAACGGCCCGCGTGAGCGGGCCGGGAGAAAGTCGCGAAAACCGAGGGTACGAGGAGACGTCGCCCTCTCGCGTTAAATCTGAAGCCGCATTAAACCGGACCAACCTTAAACCTTTCTTAAATCTGGTTTAAGTACCCTGTCAGACCAGGGTTCCGGCCGGCGCGGCACCCGGGGAAGGCTTAGGCGCCAGGCGTTCTGGCGTTGCGCTGGTGGTGCCAGCGCAGCCCGAGCAGCAGGGCCACGATGCCTGCGTAGATCGCTGGCTGGGTGATGTCCCGCTTCACCAGCCACCAGTAGTGCACCACGCCCAGAATGGCGATGAGGTACACGGTGCGGTGCAAGGCCTGCCAGCGTGCACTACCCAGGCGCCGCACCATGCTGTTGGTGGAAGTGAGTGCCAACGGCAGCAGCAGCAGGAACGCGGCAAACCCGATGGTGATGAAAGGCCGCTTGACCACATCTTCCCACACCGCGGCAAGGTCAAAGAAATGGTCAAACCAGATGAAGGCGGTGAAGTGGCACACGACGTAAAAGAACGCAAACAGGCCCAGCATGCGCCGCAATTGCGCGAGCCAGGGGGCCCTGGCCAGGCGGCGCAGCGGGGTGATGCACAGGGTGAGGCACAGGAATACCAGCGACCAGGTGCCGGTGGAGCGGGTGATGAGTTCCAGCGGGTTGGTGCCCAGCTGGTTGGTAAAGGCGCCGACCACCAGCCGCACAAACGGCAAGAGGGCGAGCACGAACAGCACCACTTTGATGCGCCCGATGGCCCTGGGCGCAAGGCGCCTGAAGTCAACCACGGTCAAAATCGGTCAAACGGGGTCAGGCATGCTCAACGATGCGCAGGCACAGTCCATCGACAGCCTAGTAGAACTTCTTCAAGTCCATGCCGGTATAGAGCGAAGCAACCTGGTCGGCATAGCCATTGAACATCAAGGTCGGGCGCTTTTTCTGCAGAAAGCCATCGTCGCCTATGCGGCGTTCGGTGGCCTGGCTCCAGCGCGGGTGGGTCACGGTGGGGTTGACGTTGGAGTAGAAGCCGTATTCCTGTGGCGCCGCGCGTACCCATGAGGTTGTCGGCATCTGTTCGGTAAAGCGGATCTTGACCAGCGATTTGCCGCTCTTGAAACCGTATTTCCAGGGCACGTTGATGCGCACCGGTGCGCCGTTCTGGTTCGGCAGCAGTTCACCGTACAGGCCAAAGGTGAGCAGGGTGAGCGGGTGCATCGCTTCATCCATGCGCAGGCCTTCGGTATACGGCCACTGCAATGCGGGAATCGCCAGGCCCGGCATCTGGGTGCGGTCGGCCAGGGTGATGAACTCGACAAACTTGGCGTTGCCGGTCGGCTCGACCTGCCTGATCAGCTCGGCCAGCGGGTAGCCTACCCAGGGGATCACCATCGACCAGCCTTCGACGCAGCGCATGCGGTAGATGCGCTCTTCCATGCCCGCCAGCTTGAGCAGCTCCTCGATGGAAAAGCTGCGCGGCTTTTTCACTTCACCCTCCACCGCGACCGTCCACGGGCGTGTCTTCAGGCGTTTGGCGAATTGCACCGGATCGTCCTTGTCGGTGCCGAATTCGTAGAAGTTGTTGTAGGTGGTGACGTCCTTGTAGGGGGTCGGCTTCTCCATGGTGGAAAAGGGCGAGGGTTTGACCCCTTCCATCTTCGGGCCGCTTTGTGCCAGTGCCGGTGCACCGGCCAGCAGCGCTGGTGGCGTGGCGGCGGCCAGCGCGGTGCGGCCGAGGCTGGCGATGAATTCGCGCCGCTTCAGGTAGGCACGATGCGGGGTGATCTCGCTGGGGGCAATGTCGGCAGGGCGGCGAATCAGCATGATGCGTCCTTCAAATGGAGTTGCTGATCATACGGGGATTGGGGTTGAGTGGATGCCTGGCCGGGGCGGCGTGGGTTCGTGCGGCGGGGCATCCAGACAGTGCTTCCGGTCAGTTCATCCAGTCGATGATGCGGCCGCTCTTGCGGTCAAACACCAGCACCACCACGTCGAAGCGGCAGGTGACGGGCAAAAAGCCCAGGCTTGCCGGGGCCTTGTCCGGGTGGGCAGCATGGACCTTGGCCAGTTCGGCGGCAATCCCGGCATCACCCTTGGCGAGCTTGACCATCTCGTCCGCGCTGGTGAGGATGGCGTCGAGCCTGGCCGGCGTGAGCGCGATGTAGCGATGCGCCTCGTGGGTGGGTGCACGGCCGCCCCGCGAAAACGCGGTCCACAGGGCGGCACGTTCGGCTGCGGTGGGCGGCAGGCGCAGATCGACCAGTACCGGGGCGGGTGCCGTCGCAGCGAGCGCCTTGGCACCGGAAAGATCGCCTCCTGCAGCGGCCAGATCACGCCAGTTGACGGTGAAGGCGGCGTTGCCGGCGACCGTGACAAACGCCGGCCGATACAGATACATGGTGGCGGCGCCGTAGAGGAAGGCCGCCAGCTGGATCAGCGCAATCACGGCAAGATCGCGCCTCAGTTCCGGCTTGGCGCGATTGAAGACGATCAGGGTGAGGAGCGGGCCGATCACCACGTCCACCAGCACGATGATGCGCAGGACGCGCCAGCCACCGTCTGCCTTGAAATAGGCGGGCGGATACCAGAGCCACAGCATCAAGGCAGCCAGGAGCGAGACGGCCGCGACCGAGAGTGCCAGATGGAGGCCGGCCGCGCGCAGCCGGTCGACCAGGCCGGCACCCCGAAAACCGTTGGTGGGAGCGGGTTTCAGCCCGCTTTCCCGGGTGGCTTCGGACACGGTGTCGTCGTGCATGCGCGGGCCTGGCGGTGGGAGCGGGCGGGTTTGGCTGCTACCTTGATTCGAGGTGGTAGGCCGTGATGCGCGCCACCTCGTTCTTCGAACCCAGCACCACGCCGATGCGCTGGTGCAGGGCTTCCGGTTTCAGATCAAGGATGCGCTCCCTGCCATTGGTGGCGGCGCCTCCTGCCTGTTCGATGATGAAGGCCATCGGGTTGGCTTCGTACATCAGCCGCAGGCGCCCCTTGGTGTGCTTGCTGTCCTGCGGATACATGAAGACGCCGCCGCGCGTCAGGATGCGAAAGCAATCCGCCACCATCGAAGCGATCCAGCGCATGTTGAAATCGCGGCCGCGCGGCCCGGTCTTGCCGGCCAGGCATTCGTCGATGTAGCGCTTCACGGGGGCTTCCCAGTTGCGCATGTTGCTCATGTTGATGGCAAATTCGCTGGTGTCCTCAGGGATCTTCACCTGATCGGCGGTGAGCACAAAGCTGCCCATGTCACGGTCCAGCGTGAACACGGCCACGCCGTGGCCAAGCGTCAGCACCAGCAAGGTGGCCGGGCCGTACACGGCAAAGCCGGCGGCGACCTGCCTTGCGCCAGGCTGGAGGAAGGCCGCCTCATCCGGTTCGGTGACGCCTTCGGGGCAGCGCAACACCGAAAAGATGGTGCCGATCGACACGTTCACGTCGATATTCGAGGAACCGTCCAGCGGATCGAACAGCAGCAGGTATTCGCCTTTCGGGTAGCGGTGCGGGATCGGGTGCACGCCTTCCATTTCCTCGGAAACCATCGCGGCCAGGTGGCCGCCCCATTCGTTGGCCTCCAGCAGAACCTCGTTGGCGATCACGTCGAGCTTCTTCTGCGCTTCGCCCTGCACGTTGTCGCTGCCGGCCTGGCCGAGTACCCCGGCCAGCGCGCCCTTGGAAACGGCATTGCTGATGTTCTTGCAGGCGCGCGACACCACCTCGATCAGGAGGCGCAGGTCGCCCGGGATCGCTTCCCCCGGGTTGCGTGCGCGTTGTTCTTCGATCAGGTAACGGGAGAGGGAAATGCGGCGGCTCATGGCGAATGGGGCGTGAAGTTTGGTCGGGCGGGATTATCCCACCTGTGCCGCCGCGCCCCGGCTGGCGCGGCGCAGCCTCCCCGAGCGCAGGTGCATCCCTGCAGGGGTCACGCTTCCGGCGCGCCTTGGGCGTAGATCGACCCCGAGTAGAATAGCCCTGCGCCCGCACGTTGCTTCTGCTCTCCTTCCATCGGCTTCCTCCGCTCGCTTCCTTCCACGCTCGCACCATGAATCCTGACGCCATTGCGCAGTACCTGCAGCACAACCCGAAGTTCTTCGAGGACTACGCGGATCTGATGGCGCAGATATTCGTGCCGCACCCGCACGGCGGCCGGGCAGTCTCCCTGCCTGAGCGGCAAATGCTGACGCTGCGCGACAAGAACAAGGCGCTGGAGCACAGCCTCGCCGAGCTGGTGGCAGCCGGGCACGCCAATGACGGCCTGTCGACCAAGATGCACCGCCTCACGCTGGCGCTGTTGCGTTTGCCGAAGGAATCGCCGGAACGCATCATCGAGACGCTCAATTACCACCTGCGCGAGGATTTCTCGGTACCGCACACCGCACTGAAAGTGTGGGGCGTGCGCGCCGACTATCAGGCCTTCGACGATACCCAGGCTCTGAGCCCGGCTCTGCGCGAACTGGCAGCCAGCCCGACGCGGCCGCAACAACTGCCGTATTGCGGGCAGGTTGCCAAGCTGCGCCATGAAGATCGCGCCCTGGGTGACGAAGTGGCCCTCTGGTTTGGCGATGCCGCGCCCCACTTGAAATCGCTGGCGGTGATGTCGCTCATCTCGGTGCACAGCGAGGGCGGCGGTGCCGGCGGGCTGCTGGCCCTGGCCAGTGAGGACGAAGAGCGCTTTTACGCCGGCATGGGCACGCTGTATCTGGAGCGCCTGGCCGAACTGGTGTCGGCAGCGCTGGCCCACATCTTTCCCTAACGCTGCGTTTGCTGCCGCAGCCTTCCCCTTGGCTGAAAACGACGCGCTGATCGAGGCGTTTGCCCGCTATCTGGCGGCGGAACGGCATTATTCGCCCGCCACGGTCACCGCCTATGTGCAGAACCTGCACGAGCTGGCGCTGCTGGCCAACCAGCGCCCACTCGCTTCCCTGCAGCCGCAAGCGATTCGACTCGGGGCGGCCCGGCTGGCGGCGGCGGGAAAGCAGCCGCGCAGCATCGCGCGCGCGCTGTCGGCATGGCGCAGCTTTTACCGCTGGGCGGTGCGTTTTCAGCAGTTCGAGGCCAATCCTGCGGCAGGCGTGCGTGCACCCAAGGCCGCCAAGCCGCTGCCAAAAGCCTTGTCCGTCGATCATGCGATGGCGCTGCTGGATCACGCCGAACCCGATGCGGACGACGCGGCGGACGTGCGTGACGCGGCAATGTTCGAGTTGTTCTACAGCGCCGGCTTGCGCCTGGCCGAACTGATCGGGCTTGACCTGGCGCCCGGCCCGGCTTCGGCCGGGTGGGTGGATCTGGCTGCCGGGGAGGTGACGGTCACCGGCAAGGGATCCAAAACCCGTACCGTACCGGTGGGCACCAAGGCCCTGGCGGCGCTGTCACGCTGGCTGGCGCTGCGCGACCGTTTGCTGCGCGCGCCGGAGGCGGCACTGTTCCTCTCCCCGCGCGGCAAACGGGTGTCTGCCACGCTGGTCTACACACGGCTCAAACGCTGGACGCTCAAGGCCGGCATTCCCGCGCACGTGCATCCGCACATGCTGCGCCATTCCTTTGCGACCCACATGCTGCAATCTTCCGGTGATCTGCGGGCCGTCCAGGAGCTGCTCGGGCACGCCAACATTGCCACCACGCAGGTGTATACCCATCTGGATTTTCAGGCGCTGGCGAAGGTGTACGATGCGGCGCATCCAAGAGCCCG
>CAYUEG010000118.1:7195-9182 GCA_964443245.1 uncultured Burkholderiales bacterium
GGGCCAGGCAAAAAGGCGGCAGCGATTGAAGCGGATTGTTCTGAAGGCAGGCAAGGAAAAGTCGCTCAAGCGCTTCCATCCGTGGATTTTCTCCGGCGCGGTAGCGCGCGTTGAAGGGCAACCGGCGCTGGGCGAAGCTGTGCGCGTGGTGGCTGCCGATGGCAGCTTTCTGGCACAGGCCGCATTCAGCCCGCACTCCCAGATTCGGGCGCGGGTCTGGAGCTGGGATGAAGCGGCCGTCATTGATGCTGCCTTTGTCCGGCGTGCCGTTCAGGTGGCGGCACAGCGGCGTGGGAGTGCCACCGTGACTCGGCTGATTCATGGGGAGGCGGACGGTTTGCCCGGCGTGGTGGCCGATCGCTACGAAGAGACGGTGGTGGTGCAACTGCTCTCGGCCGGTGCCGAACTGTGGCGCGAGGCGATTGCCGACGCGCTCGCGGCACAGCCTGGCGTGACCCAAGTCTACGAGCGTTCGGATGCCGACGTGCGTACCCTGGAGGGCCTGCCCCTTCGCACCGGCGCATTGCGTGGCGCGGTGCCGCCCGGCCCGCCGCAGGGACATGTGGCGATCCATGAGGCGGCTTCCGACACACGCTACCTGGTGGATGTCGTGAGTGGCCACAAGACCGGCTTTTATCTGGATCAGGCGATGAACCGGGCCCTGGCAGGGCATGCCGCGCGGGGTGTCGATGTGCTCAACTGCTTCTGCTACACCGGCGGTTTCTCGATTGCCGCCTTGAAGGGTGGCGCGCGCTCGGTGCTGTCGATCGATTCCTCGGGGCCGGCTCTGGAGCTGGCGCGTGCCAACATGGCGCTCAATGGCCTGGATGCAGCCCCGGCTGGCGGCTCCCAAGGGCAACAGGCCGAATGGCTTGAGGCGGACGTCTTCAAGGCGTTGCGGGAACTGAAGGCACAGGGCCGCAGCTTTGACCTGGTGATCCTGGACCCGCCAAAATTCGCGCCGACGCCTGCCACCGTGGAGCGTGCGGCGCGGGCCTACAAGGACATCAATCTTTTGGGGTTGAAGCTCCTGCGGCCGGGTGGCAAGCTGTTTACCTTTTCATGCTCGGGTGGCGTGTCGGCTGACCTGTTCCAGAAGATTGTGGCGGGGGCCGCAGTCGATGCCGGTGTCTTTGCGCGGATTGTCGCGCGCATGGCGGCGGCCGACGATCATCCCGTCTTGCTCAGCTTTCCCGAAGGGGAGTATCTCAAGGGGCTGGTCCTGCAGCGCGACTGAGAACGAGGTTCAGCCTCCAGGGATGAGTCTTCAGGGCACACCGACGACGGATTGATCCATCCGCATTACGGATATGGCGCATGCCACCGGGGCGCTCGCAATCTTCCATGCTTACACGCCGGGCGCGTTGGTGTTTTGGTAAGGATTGGGCCCTCCCGAAAACCACGGCGCACGCCGGCCGACACATTTTTCCAGCATATCCATCTCCTCGTCGGTGTGGGTATTGTCCACACCAGAATTGACAATCCACTGACCGTCGCGAGGCTCGTTCAAGACCATTTTGGGCGCATGATGCGATGCCCGTACCAACTCCGTGCGCGTCGAATCCTTGTTGTCCATCAACTCGATTGCGCCATAACACGTGCAGAAATAGGTGCCTTCGCCACGTGTTTCCATATAGCAACCCGTGCCGCGAATACCGGCAGTCACGGTCGGCGTGGCGATCGTGATCTGGGAAGCTTGCCGCTTGCCGAACACCATGCCGACGGCGCCGGAGAGCATGCGCAGTGCGGAAACGGCGAAGTCTCCCATGGGCGATCGTTCGATGCGCAACTCCGAGCGTTCGCGCAGGAAGAACGCATCCGGGCCGACCACAAAGGTAACTCGACCGTCGGAGCCGGTGGTAACGATGTCGCCGGTGCGGATTTCGGCGCGACTGTTGATGCGCTCGCCGTTGACGCGCACCACGCCACGAATGTCGTGAATGCTTTCTACACGCGCCGGCTGCGCCCACGCAGGCACGGCCAGGCC
>CAYUEG010000118.1:9282-11743 GCA_964443245.1 uncultured Burkholderiales bacterium
CCGCGCTGGGTGTTGGTGCAGCATGATACGAAGGCGGATTAAAGCAGGATGCAGCGGCGGTGCGCACTTCGGGTATTACCTATGCCGATGCGATTTGCCGGGCGTGGCGATGTCCGGCGCAGCAGCGGATGGCCACGCACGCGGCCAAAGCGTGGTGCCCGGCGCTTTCTGGCGCGGTTGTCGGGGAGGGTTTGCCGGAGCAGGCAAAACCGTCTAGACTGTTCCGGACGATGATTGCGGCCTTGCCATGAATACTCCCGCCCACCAGGCTTCGCTGGAGGAAACTGCCCAGACCTTGCGTGCCACCGGTGCGCGCGTGACCGGTGCGCGCGTCGCCATCCTGCAATTGCTTAAGGATGTAGGGCGGGCGCTATCCCATCGTGAGGTTGAGGAGGCGCTGGCAGGGGCCCAGATAGACCGGGTGACCGTATACCGCGTGCTCGATTGGCTCACCGCCGAAGGCCTGGCCCACAAGATTGCCGATGCCGAACGGGTGTTCCGCTTCAGTGCCGTCGGCGGACGTGACCATGCCCATGGCCATTTCACCTGCCGGCAGTGCCACAACGTGTTTTGCCTCCCGGCAGCAGCGCCGATGCAGGTTGCGCTGCCGACGGGCTTTCGTGCCGACGATGTCGAGCTTTCGGTTACCGGGCTTTGCGCGGACTGCTCGGACTAGCTTTGCCCGTTCCGGCGCCTGCTTAGGGGGCGCGGCAATTCTGGTATCCTCGCGCCCCTGATTTTGCTGGCGCCCGCCAGCGCGGCGGCACCAGGCCGTACACCGGAGATGCACCACCATGGCAGCCCAAGTCCCCGTCACCATCCTTACCGGCTTCCTCGGCGCAGGGAAGACCACCTTGCTCAACCGCATCCTGTCGGAACAGCACGGGCGCAAGATCGCCGTGATCGAGAACGAGTTCGGCGAGGAGGGCATCGACAACGATATTCTCCTGCGTGAAGCCGGCCAGGAACAGATCGTCGAAATGAACAACGGTTGCATCTGCTGCACCGTGCGCGGCGACCTGGTGCGCATTCTCAATGACCTGATGCGCAAGCGCGAAGCCAAGACGCTGGATTTCGAGCGCGTGATCATCGAGACCACCGGCCTGGCCGACCCGGCTCCAGTGGCCCAGACGTTCTTCATCGACGAAGCCATCGGCAATTACTACCTGCTCGACGCCATCGTCACCGTGGTCGATGCCAAGCACGCTCCCCAGCAACTCAATGACAACCACGAGGCACAGGAGCAGGTCGGGTTTGCCGACCGGATCCTGCTATCGAAGACCGATCTTGTCACTGAGGATGAGCAGGCCAAGCTGCGGGAGCGGCTGACGCGTATGAATCCGCGAGCACCGGTCAAGGCAGTGCACTTTGGCAATACGCCAATCGAGGATATCCTCGACATTCGCGGCTTCAATCTCAATTCGATCCTTGAAATCGAACCGGGTTTTCTTGAAGATGATGACCACGAGCACGATGACCAGGTGCGTTCCTTCGTCTACAAGACCGACAAGCCGTTTGATTCGGTCAAGCTGGAGGAATTCCTCTCGGCCATGATCCAGGTCTATGCGCAAGACATGATGCGCTATAAAGGCGTCCTTAACGTGGCCGGACAGGAGCGCCGGGTGGTGTTCCAGGGCGTTCACATGATGATGGGCGGCGACCTTGCCAAACCCTGGGCGCCAGACGAAAAGAGAACGAGTAAAATGGTATTTATCGGTCGCAACCTCCCGGAGGAAGTGTTTTCCAAGGGGCTGGACTTGTGTACCGTTGCATAAGGTTGCGCGGTTGGCAATCCACTATTGAAGGTGCGAGGAGAAGTAATGGCAACAGCTGTAGCTAAGTCCAAGACCATCAAGATTCCGAGCGAATCGGAGTTGCTCCGCATGCCTGCGAAGGACTACATGAACGAAGCCCAGCTGGCTTTTTTCAAGGAACGCCTGACCCAGCTCAAAACGGAATTGATGAACAATGCCGGCGAAACCTCGGAGCACTTGCGCGAAACCCCTTCGGTGCCCGATCCTGCTGATCGTGCCACGATCGAAGAGGAGCATGCACTCGAACTGAGGACGCGTGACCGCGAGCGCAAGCTGATGAAAAAGATTGAGCAGGCCCTGTCGCGGATCGAGTCCGGGGAGTACGGCTACTGCGACGAAACCGGCGATGCCATCGGCCTGAAGCGGCTTCTGGCCCGCCCGACGGCCAATCTGTCGATCGAGGCGCAGCAGCGGCGCGAACTGAAACAGAAAATGTACGGCGACTGAGCTGCTCTTGGCTCTTGTTGAAACGGCGGCTCGGGCCGCCGTTTTTTTGGAAGCCAAATTGTGGCTCTTCCGGTCCTGCATGCTTGTGGCGAGATTGGTCTGGCGAATCGGATATAATGGAAGGCTAAGGCCAAGTAGCTCAGTCGGTAGAGCAGAGGACTGAAAATCCTTGTGTCGGTGGTTCGATTCCGCCCTTGGCC
>CAYUEG010000119.1:0-11743 GCA_964443245.1 uncultured Burkholderiales bacterium
ATCACGAAAACCAAACCGAAAGACAAACCCAGAACCCAATTGGTATACGGGCCGGTAAAAGCGAGAATGAACCCCTCCATCCTATGGCCTGGCTTTGTAAAACGGGAAGGGCATGAAGCAGGGCATGGTCAACGGCAACAACACAGCACGTCCCTACAAGGGCAAAGCATCATTCTAGACAACAAGCTTCACCGCACGTAATGAGACCAGCTTGTTTGCCGCCCCGTAGGTTTGCCGACCCACTTCCACGAAGCCATGCTGCTGGTGAAACCGCATGGAAACCGGGTTCGGCGGGTCCAGATCGAACTCGCACGTGACCAGGTTCACGCCGCTGGCTTTGGCAAACTGAAACAGGTCTTCGTACAAGAGCCTGCCGGCGCCGCGCCCTTGCAGCGACGACGAGACTACGACGCGATCGATATACAAGAACTGTGGATAGCGGGCGGAAAACCAACGGTAGTTGGGGCTGTCGTAGGCCGCACCCTCGCGAAACGCCAGCAGAAAGGCGGCCACGCTGCCTTCACTTTCGAGAACCCGGTAGTAGGCAGACTGGCTTTGCAGCAGGGCAAGGCGCTCGGCGTTCATCGGGCTCAAAAACTGAACCGACTCTTCGTTCAGGCGAAGGACTTGTGATGCGTCTTCGGATTGCGCAGAGCGGAGCTTCATCAAGCTGAACGTTCAAAATCAATAGGCCCGCGGCAGTTTGCGCAAATCCAGTGCATTGCAGGGTTGGACGCATTGGCCATGATGCAAGAAGAATGCAGTTATGACGATTCGCGCCATTCTCGTTTGTAAACGGCCGATGGATACTGCGCACCCAGGGAACGAAGGTAGTCCGACATTTCGATGTTGGGTTTATTCGTTCTCTTACTCACTGCGTCGCCTCCTAACCACCCTTCATGGGCCCAAAGATAGGCCGCATCAAGTTCCTCCTGTGTCGGCTGATAACCAGCGGCAACAATCTTTTTAATAGCAGTGAGGCATATCGGCGCGTCCTCGCCTTGCGCACGCTGTGCCACCCTTCTAAAAAAGCCGCCCGTGTAATAGCTACTTGCTCTGGGAGCGGCACCCATATCCATTAGCAAGGATACGGATTGGCATTTAGATCCGGCAAGGCCCAAAAGGGTCTCCCCACTTTTGGGACTTAAGTAAGTTTTTGGGTCCGCATATTTCGGGATGAGAAAGCGTATTACATCCAGTGAACCACTTGACAAAGCGTCGAACAAAATGCCATACAAACGCTCGGGATTCTTATAGAGACGCGGGTCGGCATCGAAACTCTTTCTCAATGTTTCGACATCATCGTTTTGGGCTGCCCGTTTTTCTGGTGGAAGCTCCGTTGGACAATTATTTGCCACCCCGAGACCAGAGCAGTGGATTACGTGCACCATTCCGATCCCAGCGCCTCCTCCTACAATTGCTAGTGGCGCGCAGCCACCTATTGAGACGAGGACCGAAGAGGCAAACATGAAGACTAGCGCACTCATCCAATTCGCTAGAAGTCGACCTTTAGAATATTCCTTATCTAGCGGAGATTTTGAGGCGTACGAGAACATTGACACCCAACGTTTGAGGTAAGCCGCGCGCGGAGGTCGGAGGCAAGAGCGCGTCGGCTCTACCGAATGGTTAGGTTTCATTTGCGACCATCGTGCTCGATCTTTCGGAGCACGACGTGGATTGTTGATAGATAGAAATAGAACATCCAACTGAGCCAAATGCCGGTGTCGTAGGCGGTTCGCTGCTTGTCGTTGTGATGACGAACACCGAAGTTATTCGCGATATTGAACAGGTCCTTTTCATCGGCGCTGGTCAGAAAACTTTTGACCTTAGGCCTAAGGTATTCCAGAACATCTGCGAGATCGCGTACCGCTTGGCGGCGATCATCCACTGTAGAACCGTGCCGTCTGTAGCGAAGCGTAGCTGCGTTGACCCTCGAAAGAACGTTGCTGTCGCTGGATGGTAGATCAGCATCGAAAATCGGTTCGAATCCAGCTTCCGGCCTTTGGAGGACTTCACCTTCCGCCGACAGTTCGAACCGCCGCTCAAAGTGTGTGAGGACAGCATTGACCTTCGTTCTGTATTCAACACGGCCGAGCGCTTGATTAAATGTTTCCCAGTGCATGCCGCATTGATTGTAGGAATGCATGGCGCCATCGATCGGTTTTGAGACATGCTGATATAGGAACTCAAGCACATCGAAGAAATCGTCTTCCTTATAGGTCAGCGCTTTTTCAGGTACCGGCCACAGCCCCTTCTTTCGTACCGTTAGGAGCATTTCGAGTTCAGGATCGCGAATTTTGCCGTCGATTTCACCAGCGTCTACGCAAGTGAACCCAAAAGCTTCATCGAAGTATCCGTCGGCGCGTAGTTGACTGAACACGCGCACGAAGAGATCAACCACGTCTCGTAGGGGAAGCCCCTTGAGATTTGGATTGGTGCCCTTCCGCTGAGAGTAGTACTGGCGGGTCATAAGATCTTGTGCAATCTAACGCTATGTAGGCGACCGAAATATCGCTTTTAAAAGCGACCCAAATCGCCGATTCTGGGTACCCTCTTGACAAGCCTTTGATTCGATTTGGTTTCCATGCTTCCACGCCAGAATAGAGGGCCTAACGGAAAATGCAAACACTACTCTGCACCCGCCAAGTCTAGCGGACTCATCCCGGTTCCGCATCCCCAATATTGATGAGATGTGCGTTCAGAATGCCAAGATAGGCACTGGCCTGAAACCGTTGGTGGACAACGGCCTTGGCTGTTTGAATCTAAAAACCGTTGGTGGGAGCGGCTCTCAGGCCGGTGCCACCAACAAGTTCTAGGCCACGCGCCTGAGCGGCTCCGGGTACGGATACATCATGTTCAGGGCCTTGGAGAAGCCATCCGCCTGCACGATGCGCACATGCTCCCGGCCAAACTCGCGCGCGTGCTTCAAGCCGCAGGAGTGGGCCAGCATGTCAATTTCCTTGTTCATGTTCTTGGCGTACTGGGCCACGCGAATGTATTTCTCCTCAACCACCAGGCCACGCTGCAGGCGCGGGTTGTGCGTGGTGATGCCCGTCGGGCAGGTGTTCTGGTGGCAGCGCAGGGCCTGGATGCAACCCAAAGAGAACATGAAGCCGCGTGCGGAGTTGATGAAGTCCGCCCCCGCACACAGCGCCCATGCCGCGCGCGCGGAGGTGACGAGCTTGCCGGAACCCACCAGGCGGATGCGTTGCTTCAGGCCGCTCTGGATCAGTGAATCGGCCACACGTGGCAGGGCTTCGTCGATCGAAAGGCCCATATGGTCGGCCAGTGCCTGCGGAGCCGCTCCGGTGCCGCCCTCGCCGCCATCAATCACCAGGAAATCCGGCGCCCATTCCAGGCCGCGGCGGTTGATCGCATCGCACAGGTCGTTGACGAAACGCCAGCCGCCAATCGCGGTCTTGATGCCCACCGGCTTGCCGGTCACGTCACGGATGTAGCCGATCTTGTCGAGCAATTGCTCGACGTTCGCAATGTCGTAGTGCCGGTTCGGGCTGATCGAATCCTGCCCTTCTGGAATACCGCGCACCTTGGAAATGATGGGTGTCACCTTGCCGCCGGGCAATACCCCGCCCTTGCCGGGCTTGGCGCCCTGCGAGAGTTTGATCTCGAAGGCCCGCACCTGTTCGTGTGCAGCAATTTCCTTGAGTTTGGCTTCGGAAAGGTTGCCATCCGCATCCCGCACGCCGTATTTGGCGGTGCCGATCTGCATGATGATGTCGCAGCCACCCTCCAGGTGGAAGGGCGAGAGGCCGCCCTCGCCCGTATCCATCCAGCAACCGGCCTCTTTGGCGCCGCGCGAAAGCGCGCGCACTGCGGGTTCGGAAATGGCACCGAAGCTCATACCCGACACGTTGAACACGGAGCGGGCCGTGAAGGGCTGGTTGGCATAGCCGTTGCCGATGATCAAGGGCGGCGTGGGCTCGCGCTCATTCTCCAGAATCGGGAATCCGGCGTTCACAAAAATGAGAGCACCCGGTTCATGCAGGTGGTAGGTCGAGCCAAAGCCGATGACACCGCCTTCGTTCTTGGCCAGGCGGTAAATCCAGGAACGGGTGGCGCGGTTGAAGGGCATCTCGTCGCGATCGCCCATGAAGAAATACTGGCGGAAGTATTCGCCCAGCTCTTCAAAGTAGTAACGCAGATGCCCGATCACCGGGTAGTTGCGCAGGATCGTGTGCTGCTTCTGCGTCACGTCCTTGATGAAAAGGTAGATCAGGCCAACCAGCACCAGGAACGCCACCAGCGTTCCCAAACCGTAAGCGAGCATGCCGAACAGGTGGTCCACTTGTTCTCTCTCCTTCTCGTTGTTGTGCACCAATGTACCGCATAATTCCGGGATGAGCAAAACCATCCGCATCGGCTCTGGTTCCGGCTTTCAGGGCGACCGGATCGAGCCTGCCGTACTGCTGGCAGCACAGGGCAATCTGGACTATCTGGCGCTCGAATGTCTGGCCGAGCGCACGATTGCGCTGGCCAATCTGCGCCGCCTGAAAGACCCTGCTGCCGGTTACGACGAGCTGCTGGAAGAACGGCTGGAGCCGCTCTTGCCGCTGATCGTGCGCAATGGCACCCGCATCATCACCAACATGGGTGCCGCCAATCCGCGCGGTGCGGCGCGTGCCGCTGTGGCACTGGCGCGCCGCCTTGGCATCAGCATCAAGGTGGCAGTGGTCGAAGGCGACGATGTACTCGGCCAGCTGGAACCTGGCTTGAACATCATGGAGACGGGCAAGCCACTCTCCAGCGCCGGCGACCTGGTGAGCGCCAATGCCTACCTGGGTGCGGAGGCGATCCTGCCGGCATTGGAAACACGGGCCGAGCTGATCATCACCGGGCGGGTGGCTGATCCTTCCCTGTTCGTGGCGCCGCTGGCCTACGAGTTTGGCTGGTCGCTCGATGATTGGCAACGCCTGGGCCGTGCCACGGTAGTCGGGCATTTGCTCGAGTGCGCCGGTCAAGTCACCGGCGGCTACTTTGCCGACCCCGGCCTGAAGGACGTACCGGAAATCGCCCACCTGGGCTTTCCCTTTGCCGATGTGGCCGAGGACGGCACCGCCATCATCAGCAAGGTGGCGGGCACCGGCGGGCTGATCGATGCGCGTACGGTCAAGGAACAACTGTTCTACGAAGTGCTTGACCCCACTGCCTACACCACACCCGATGTGGTGGCCGATTTCACCCAGGTGAAAGTGGAAGAGCTGGGCGGAGACAGGGTGCGCATTTCACACGGCACCGGCCGCGCCCGCACGCCGACCTTCAAGACCAGCGTGGGCTACCGCGCCGGCTGGATGGGTGAAGGCGAAATTTCCTACGCCGGGCCGAACGCCCTGGCGCGCGCGCGGCTGGCCGGCGAGATCGTGCGCACCCGCATCGTGGACGACATCCCGAACCTGCGCGTGGACATCATCGGCGTGGATGCCGTGCATCGCACCAGCTTTGGCCACACTGCGGAACCCTACGAGGCGCGGGTGCGCGTGGCGGGCACGGCATCGACGCGGCGCCTGGCCGAACGCATCGGCCGCGAGGTCGAGGCCCTGGGCACCAACGGCCCCGCCGGCGGCGGCGGCTTCTGGCGCAGTGCGGTGGAGAAGGTCGGCATCGTGTCGGTGCTGCTGGATCGCGCACGCGTGCAGTCCACGGTGACGGTGTTCGATTCTTCGGACGCGAAGGAGGCGGCGTGAAACTGCACCAACTGGCGCATGCGCGTACAGGTGACAAGGGCGATACCCTCACGCTCTCGCTGTTTGCCTACCGCGTGGAAGATTTGCCACTGCTCACACGCGAAGTGACGGCCGAACGTGTCAAGGCGCATCTGGGCGAAATCGTGCAGGGCAAGGTGACGCGCTGGGAATTGCCCAACGTCGGCGGCCTGCACTTCGTCTGTGAACACGCCCTGCTCTCCGGCGTGACGACCTCGCTGGCGCTGGACCCGCACGGCAAGAGTCTTTCCTTCGCGCTGCTCAACCTCGATATCGGGGACTGACGCGTGCCACTGCGCCAGGCAATTGAAGCAGTGGTGTTCGACCTGGACGACACGCTCTGGCCGATCGCGCCGACGATCCAGCGCGCCGAAGCCGGTCTGGTGGAGTGGATTCGCGCCAATGCACCGGCAGTGGCCGCACGCTGGGATGTGAACACCCTCAAGCTCTTGCGCGCCAGCCTGATTGCGGCCAACCCGGCAATCAAGAATGACGTGATGGCCCTGCGCCGCGGCACCATCTTTGCGGCGTTCGAGGAATGCGGTGCGCCGGCGGAGCAAGCCGACCAGGCGTTTGCGGTCTTCCACGGCTTGCGGCAAAAGGTGGAGTTCTATCCGGACGCCCTGCCGGCGCTCGAGCGCCTGGGCGAGCGCTACCGGCTCGGTGTGATTTCTAACGGCTTTGCCGATGTTGCCGCGATCGGCATCGGCCATCATTTCGAAGCGGTGGTGTCGGCGCATGAAGTGGGCACATCGAAACCGGACCCGCGCATTTACGCCGCCTGCGTCGATCGCCTGGGCTTGTTACCCGAACAACTGCTTTACGTCGGCGATGACCCGCACAACGATGTGGTGGGCCCGCGCGAGGCCGGCTGGCATGCCGCCTGGATCAACCGCCACGGTGGTGAATGGCCGAAAACCCTTGGTGGGAGCCATTCTCCTCTGCATACATTCGGTGACCTGAACGCACTCACCGACTGGCTGCTGGAAGCGGCTTAGGCGGCTTTCGCCAAGGCGGCCGACCCTGAATCGGCTTCCACCTTGCCCGAGGCGATGCGGATGGTGCGGCTGCAGCGCGCCGCAATCGCATCATCGTGGGTGACCAGCACGAGGGTGGTGCCGAATTCGCGGTTGAGTTCAAACAGCAATTCGATGATGGTGGCACCGGTCACCGTATCGAGGTTGCCGGTGGGTTCGTCGGCAAACAGGATCTTCGGGCGCGGCGCGAAGGCGCGCGCCACTGCCACGCGCTGCTGCTCCCCTCCGGAGAGGTGCTTGGAGTAATGACGCTCGCGTTCGCCCAGGCCGACGCGGCGCAAGGTATCGCGCGCCACCGCCTCGGCATCATCCCGGCCGGCGAGCTCGAGCGGCAGCATGACGTTTTCCAGGGCATTGAGGTGCGGCATCAACTGGAAGGACTGGAACACAAAACCGGCCAGACGCCCACGCAAGGCGGCGCGGCCATCTTCATCGAGCGCATAGAGATTCGCGCCATCCAGATGCACACTGCCGCCCGTCGGCGTATCCAGCCCCGCCAGGAGTGAAAGCAGAGTGGATTTGCCCGAACCGGAACTTCCCACGATGGCCACCGTCTCACCAGCATGCACCGTCAGGGTGACATCGTGCAAAATGGTCAGATCAGTCGCGCCATTCGGCACGGCCTTGGTCAATCCACTCGCTGCAATGACAATGCTGTTCACCTGGTTCCGACTCTTTCTTCGACGCTTGGTTCAACTCACCGGCGCGGCACCGCCGCTGCTGGTCTGGCTGGCCTGCCTGGCGGCACCTGCCGCGCTGGCCACAACAGCCTCCGGCACCGCGGGGGCGCCATCAAAGCCGGTGATTCTGGTGTTCGGTGACAGTCTGTCGGCCGAATATGGTCTGGCACGCAACAGCGGCTGGGTGGCACTGCTGGAAAAACGGCTGCTGCAGGAACGTCTGAATTATAGCGTTGCGAATGCCAGCATCAGTGGTGAAACCACCAGCGGCGGCGCGGCACGGATCGAAGATGCGCTCAAGCAGAACCGCCCCGCGCTGGTGATTCTGGAACTCGGTGGCAATGACGGGCTGCGCGGCCTCTCGATTGAAGCGACGCGCGCCAATCTGGAAAAGATGATCACGGCGGCGCAAAAGGCCGGTGCGCGTGTGGTACTGGCCGGCATGCAACTGCCCCCCAACTACGGGCGCGCCTACACCGAGAAGTTCCGCCTGCTGTACGGCGAACTGGCCAGGCAGCACAAGGTGGCGCTGGTGCCGTTCTTCCTCGAAGGGGTTGCCGAAAAGCGCGAACTGTTCCAGGCCGATGGCATCCACCCGACCGCCGAGGCACAGGAACGACTGCTCGCCAACGTCTGGAAAGCCCTCGGGCCCATGCTGGGCAAGGCACCACAGAAGCCCGGCAGGGCATGATGGGCACGGCCTCACGCAGGCTGTGCTAAAACCATGCCGTTGGCATAGTCCGCCAGCCCCCCATCATCCCCGCCACGCCATGCAGAACAAGAAAACCCCAACCGATCCATCCGGCCTGCCTGATGCGGATTGGACCGAATCGAGCGAGCTTAAGCCGCCGCCGATCTACGAGGTCGAGGAAGAACTGATCGAGCGCCGCATCAATTCCGACGGCCAGTACGTCGAGATCATCGACGGCAAGGAAGTCGTGGTCGAACGGCGCAAACGTTCCTGAACCGCGGCGCGGCACGGCCGTAAAATTGGCGCTCCAGGCATGCCCGTTGGACTTGCCGGAGCACGTTGATGTTTTGAGGGCCGCGGGTGACGAACGAAACAAGAGTATCCATCGGCAGGATCGATGATTTCGACGAGATCATCGATGTCCGCTCCCCTGCGGAGTATGCAGAAGATCACATACCCGGCGCCATCTCGGCACCGGTGCTTTCCAATGAGGAGCGTGCCCGTATCGGCACGCTGCACAAGCAGGCCTCAGCCTTTGATGCCAAGAAGGCCGGCGCGGCATTGGTGGCACGCAACATCGCCGCCCACCTGGAAACGCGCTTTGGCGAGCGGCCGCGCGGCTGGCGGCCGCTGGTGTACTGCTGGCGCGGCGGACAGCGCTCCGGTGCCATGAGCGAGATTTTCACCCGCATCGGCTGGCGCGCCGGGCAGCTCGACGGTGGCTACAAGGCCTACCGCCGCCACGTGATCGAGGCACTCGACGCCTTGCCGGCCAGCCTGACGTTCCGCATCATCTGCGGCGTAACGGGCAGCGGCAAGAGCCGTCTGCTGCGTGCACTGGACGCAGCCGGTGCCCAGGTACTGGATCTGGAAGATCTGGCGCGCCATCGCGGCTCGGTACTGGGGCATTTGCCGGGAGACCCGCAGCCTTCGCAGAAGATGTTCGAAAGCCTGGTGCTGGCCAGGCTGCGCCAGTTTGATACGGCACAGCCGGTGTTCGTTGAAGCCGAGAGCAAGAAGATCGGCGACGTGCGGGTGCCGGATGCGTTGATGGAGGTGATGCGCGCCAGCCCCTGTATCGCGGTGGACATGAGCACGGCCTTGCGGGTGGCGCTGCTCAAGGAAGAGTACGCACACTTCCTCGCCCAACCTGCGCTTCTGGGCGCACAGCTCGACTGCCTGACGTCGCTGCATGGCCGCGAGCGGATCGAAACCTGGAAGACGTTATCACACGCCGGTCAGTGGGATGAACTGGTGGAGCGCCTGTTGACCGAGCACTACGATCCGGCGTATCTGCGCGGCATGGCACGCAATTACCGCCATTTCCACGATGCTGCCACGCTCGCGGTAACTGACATTTCCCCCGCCGGGATGCAGGCGGCGGCGCGGCAGGCCATCGAGCTCATCGAGTAACTCACCCCATCGACGAAAAAAAGGCGCTCTCATCGAGCGCCTTTTTGGTGTCCGGCTGGAACGAGCGGGTCGCGCCGGTCAGTTGCCTTTCTTTTCCAGGTTCTCCGGGTGCAGTTCCACCTTCGAGATCAGCCGCAGGCTTTGCATGAAACTGGCGAAGTCGGCTTCGGCCTGGGCGCGCGTCAGCCCAATGCGCAGGTTTTCGCGCTTGGCCACATCCGGCTTTTCCTGCTGCATCACCTTGTTGATCCGGTACACCGCATACCCGGTGGGCAGATCCACGCCCACGATGGCAGGCAGCTTGGCGCTCGGCGCCGCCATGACCGCGCGCATGGCTTCCGGTGCCAGGCCCTCGGCCTTTTCACGCGAGACTGTCCTGGCGCTGCCGAAGGACACCGCAGCCGCATCCGCCTGTGCGGCCTTGAGCTTGGCTTCCCCTTCCTTGCGCGCCAGCACCTGCGCTTCGCGCGCTGTCAGTCTGGCAGTAATGTCGGCTTGCACTTCGGCCAGGGGACGGATCGCCTGCGGTTTGAATTCCACCACCCGCGCCGAGATCAACGTGCTGGGGGCAATCTCGATCGCCTCCGAGTTGCGCTTGTTCTTGATCGCATCATCACCGAAGAGGCGGTCAAGCAACTTCTGGTTGTTCAGCGGTGCCTGCGCCGCGCTACGCGCAAAGAAGGGCGTGGTCTTGACTTCGAGCTTGTACTTGTCTGCGGCCGGTTTGAGCGAATCGGCCTGTTCGTACACGGTGTTGCTGAACCCCTCGGCACTCTCGGCATATTTCTTCTGGGCCTGCTGGCGCTTCCATTCCTTTTCGATCTCGGGGCGCACTTCTTCGAACGTCTTGGCCTTCGCTCCCTTGATGCTGCCCATCTTGATGATGTGAAAGCCAAAGTCGGATTCGACAATGCCGGAAATCTCGCCCTCCTTCAGCTTGAAGGCAGCGTCTTCAAACGGCTTGACCATGGTGCCACGCCCGAACATGCCGAGGTCTCCCCCCTGCGCCGCCGAACCCGGATCTTCCGAGTATTTCTTGGCCAGCGCGGCAAAGTCGGCTCCCGGCGATTTCGCCTGCTTGAGCACGTCCTCTGCCTTGGTGCGCGCATTGGCCTTGTTGGCATCCGACTTGATCAGGATATGGCTGGCCTGGCGCTGCTCGTCCTGGCTGTAACGGGCCAGGTTCTGCTCGTAGAACGCTTTCAGTTCGTCCTGGTTGGCAGTGATGCCGGCCATCAACGCATCCAGGCTGAGGATCAGGTACTCGACCCGCACCTGGGCAGAAACCTGAAACTCGCGCTGATTGGCGTCGTAATACGCTTTGGCTGCATCCGCGGCCAGTTTGACCTGACCAGTGAACGCTTCCGACTTGACCGACCACTCCTGGATTTCACGCTCTTCCGTCTGAGCGCGAGCCAGCAGGTCCACCACAGTCTTGGGGGTGAAGGCAGATTCGGATACGCCACCGCTGACAGTTTGGACGGCCAGATCCTGGCGCAGGCGGTTCTCGAACATTTGCGGCGTCATGCCCTGCGAGCGCAACAGAACGTCGTAGCGATCCTTGCTGAACTGGCCGTTCTCCTGCACCGCAGGAATCGACATGATGACGTTGCGCAGACGCTCGTCTGACACCAGCAGGTTGCGCTTGACGGCCTGGGTGGTCAGTACGCGTTGATTGACCAGTGAATCGAGCGTCGACAGGCGCGCTTCAGGATTGTCGAAAAGGGACGCTTCAAAATTGCCGCGCAACATCTGGCGCATCCGGTCCACCTGCTCGCGGTGGGCATTGGTGAATTCCTGCTGGGTGATCGCATACCCGGCCACCTTGGCAACGGCGTTCGGATCATCCGAAACGCGGCGATAGCCGTCGATGCCGAAAAATGCAAATGGCGGCACGATCAAAATCAGCAGCAGGGCCTGCATCAGGCGCTGGTGGTTGCGGATAAACTCAAACATGGTGTGGTCGCATCGGTCCGTAAACGGTGCCCGTGAGGCGGCAAAGCTTGCGATGATAATGAAAAAGCCGAACTCGCGTTCGGCTTTTTCTGGTTTGGCGGAGTGGACGGGGCTCGAACCCGCGACCCCCGGCGTGACAGGCCGGTATTCTAACCAACTGAACTACCACTCCTTGTTGGTTTCACTGGTGATTGGTGGGTGCTGACGGGATCGAACCGCCGACATTCGCCTTGTAAGGGCGACGCT
>CAYUEG010000120.1:0-11362 GCA_964443245.1 uncultured Burkholderiales bacterium
GACCGCGCGATCATCACCCAGCACCATCAGCGAAAACAGTTTTTCTTCCAGCGTGCCGGCAAGTGAAGTGCGATGGGCGAGGATCGGGGTCGCTGCAGGGTCGAGTGCGATCACATCCGCCTCCTTGCCGGCGTCGAAGTTGCCGATCTTCGCATCCAGCCCCAGCGCTTTGGCGCCACCCAGCGTGGCAAGGTAAAAGCCATCCAGGCTGGTGAAGGGATGCCCCCCCATTTGCGCCACCTTGTAGGCCTCGTTCAGGGTTTGCAGCATCGAAAATGACGTGCCGCCACCCACATCTGTGGCGAGCGCCAGGCGCGCGGCGACGCCACGCGCTGCACCAAAGTTGAAGAGACCGCTGCCGAGAAACAGGTTGGAGGTGGGGCAATGCACGGCCACCGCGCCGGCATCGGCAAAGCGCGTCCAGGCCGAAGCATCAAAATGGATGCAATGGCCGAACAGCGCACCCGGCCGCACCAGCCCAAAATCTTCATACACACCAAGGTAGTCGCGGCTGTCGGGATAAGCCTCGGCCACCATGCGGATCTCGGTGTGGTTCTCGGCGATATGCGTCTGCATCCGCACGTCAGGATACTGGTCGAGCAGGCGCGCCGCCATGCGCAACTGCTCACGCGACGAGGTGATGACAAAGCGCGGTGTCACTGCGTACAGCAGGCGGTCGCGGCCGTGCCAACGCTCGATCAGGTCGGCGCTGTCCTCGTAGGACGAGGCCGGCGTATCACTGAGAAATTCCGGACTCTGTGTATCCATCATCACCTTGCCGGTGACAAGCCGCATCCGGCGTGCCTGGGCGGCCTCGAACAGCACCTGGGCTGAATGCTTGTGTACGGTGGCATAGACCGCCGCCGTGGTGGTGCCGTTGCGCAGCAGTTCATCGAGGAACACTTCGGCGACACGGCGTGCGTGGTCGATGTCGGCAAAGCGCCCTTCTGCGGGAAAGGTGTAGGTGTGCAGCCAGTCCATCAACTGCTTGCCATGGCTGGCGATGACGTCAGTCTGGGGATAATGGATATGGGCATCCACAAATCCGGGCAAGAGGATTTTTCCTCGCTCATCCGCAATCGGCGTGCCGGAAGGCAGGGTCGGCAGAAGGTCCGGGGCCGGCCCGGCCGCTTCGATCAGCCCATCGCGGATCACCAGCAGGCCATCTTCCACCTGGCGCATGGCAGACGGGCCCGCCAGGTGCGGGTCTGCAGTGAAATCGACCAGCGTACCGCGCAGGGCGTGCAATGCGCCCGGGGCACTCATGCGATGACCCCGTAGTGCATGCCACGGCCCGACAGATATTTGCGATAGGCCACCGACATGCGGTCACAGGCAAGCGATAGCTCCGCGCCCGCCGCAAGCGGGAGGCGCTTGGGTACCTGGTTCTCGATGATCGGCTTGTCCTGCAGGAAGATACGGTCCTGAAATGCCCGCAATTCGGATTCCGACTGAATGAAATTGGTCAGTGCAAGGATGATCCAGACCCGGCTCGATTCCTCGGAGAGTGGTTGCACATGCAGGCTGATCGCCTCGCGAAAGCCCTGCTGCGCCTCCGGCACCTTGGTAAGAATCGCAGTCAGCGGGCGCACCACGCGATAGGTGTACTCCACCTCGCTGCCCCCATGGGCCAGGCTATTGGTCTGCGGCTGCCAGAAGAAGCAGCCAGTGGCCAGAAGGCCGCTGCCACCGTCACCGTCATCCCATGCCTCCACCTGGTAATCCCGCACTTCTGTCCGTTCCGGTGCACCGAGGATGCCTGTGTGCACAAACGGAAAATGCGCCATGTCGAGAAAGTTCTCGACAATCCGCGGGCCGCTGGTGGCCACCTCATACGGGCCGCACACCACCTTGTTGAGTCTGGCGTCGGCATACTCCGGAAACGGCAATACGTCGGCAGCAGGTGAGCCCAGACAGACCCAGACCAGTCCATAGCGCTCGGCAACGCCGAAGGCGCGCGCGCACAACGATGCCGAAGGTTTCAGTCGCGGCATGGCCGGCACGGCGATGCATTGTCCGGAAGGCGCGAACCGCCAGGCGTGATACGCGCACTGCAATCCATCATCGCGCACCGAGCCGATAGAAAACCGGGTACCGCGATGCGGACACCGATCCTCCCAGGCGTGCAAGGTGCCGTCACGGCTGCGCCACAGCGCCAGATCCGTGCCCAACAATGAAGAGGCGACGACAGTGCCAGCCGGAACCGCCTGCGAAAGCGCGACCGGGTGCCAGTCGTCGAAAAGTACCGGGTCGCGAATGATCATGGGCGCAATCATCCCGAGGCACCAAGCGGCGCCTCGGGATCTGCCACCATTGTGTCGACGTTCTCTTGTTTCGTCGTTACTTGGCGGAAGGAATCTTGCCCTCAACGCCCTTGACGTAGAAGTCGACCTTGTCCTTCCAATCCTGATCAGCCTTGGCGTCCTTGGCCAGACGCTCCTTGCCGGCACTGTCGACGATCGGTCCGGTGAAGACCTCGAAGCTGCCCGCCTTCAGGCCGTCCTTGATTTCCGCGACCTTCTTCTTCGCGTCCTCCGGTACCACGTCGGCAATCTTGATCAGATCGTTCTGGCCTTCCTTGACGCCCCAGACAGTGCGCTCGGTCTTCCAGGTCTTGTCCATCACGTCCTTGACGGCCTTCTTGTAGTAGTTGCCCCAGTCGACAATCGCCGACGCCAGATGGGCCTTGGGTGCAAAGGCGCTCATGTCGCTGTCCCAGCCGAACGCGTACTTGCCGTTCTTCTCCGCCGTTTGCAGCACCGCTGTCGAATCCGTGTTCTGCAGCAGTACGTCAGCACCGCCGTTGATCAGGCTCTGCGCGGCCTCGCTCTCCTTCGGCGGGTCAAACCAGGTCGAGACCCACACCACCTTGGTCTTGATCTTCGGATTGACGCTCTGCGCCCCCAGGGTGAAGGCATTGATGTTGCGCAGCACTTCGGGAATCGGGAATGAGCCGACGAAGCCTAACGTGTTGGTCTTGGTCATCTTGCCGGCGATGATGCCAGCCATGTAGGCATCCTGGTAGAAGCGGGCGTCGTAGATGCGCATGTTGGGCGCTGTCTTGTAGCCGGTAGCGTGTTCAAAGCGCACATCCGGAAACTCGCTGGCCACCTTGAGCATCGGCTCCATGTAGCCGAACGAGGTGGCGAAGATCACCTTGTTGCCCTGGGTGGCGAGGTCGCGGAAGACGCGTTCTGCATCGGCCCCCTCAGGCACCTTTTCGACAAAGCTGGTCTTGACCTTGTCACCGAATTCGGCCTCGACCGCCTTGCGGCCGTTGTCGTGGGCGAAGGACCAGCCCGCATCGCCCACCGGACCGACGTAGACCCAGGCTGCCTTGAGCGGTTCGGGTTTGGGCGGCGGCGCAGCTTCGGCCTTCTTGGCCGGCTCCGGCGCCTTGGGGGGTTCACTCTTGCCGCAACCAGCCAGGGCAGCGACGGCAACGGCGCCTGCTGCCATCTTGAGCAGCAGGCGCTTGTTTACTTCAATCATGGTTTCTCCTTTGGACAATGACAAGGGTTTAGGACAAGGGTGTAAAACAGGGGCACAGCGAAAACAACACGTCACGAACCGGGGTGGAACGGCCGGCCCAGCGAGGCCGGCATGTTGATCCGAATCCAGGCGGGATTTCGCGAAATCAGGGCAAGCACGACAATGGTAGCAAGGTAGGGAAGCATCGACAGCAATTGGCTGGAGATTTCCACGCCCTCCCCTTGCAGATAAAACTGCAGCATGGTCACACCACCGAACAGATAAGCGCCTAGCAATACGCGTGCCGGACGCCAGGTCGCAAAGGTAGTCAGCGCCAGCGCGATCCAGCCGCGCCCCGCCACCAGGCCTTCGACCCAAAGCGGTGCGTAGATGACCGAAAGAAAGGCACCCGCTACGCCGCACATGGCGCCGCCGGCCATCACTGCGGCGAGGCGGATCAGCCGCACACGATAGCCCAGCGCGTGCGCTGACTCGGGGGATTCACCGATCGCCCGCAGCACCAGCCCGGCGCGACTGCGGTAGAGAAACCAGGCCACGGCAATCGTCGCCACAATGGCAATGTAGGTCATCGGATGCTGGCGAAACAGCGCCGGCCCGAAGAACGGCACATCCGCCAGACCAGGTACTTCGAAGCTTGCCCGTGCCGCCAGTTTTTTGCCCACGTAGGCGACACCAACAAATGCCGAAAGCCCGCCTCCGATCAGACTGAGCGCCAGGCCGGTCGCGTACTGGTTGGTGCCAAGCCAGATGACCAGCCAGCCAAACGCCGCCGCCATGGCCGCGCCTGCCAGGGCGCCTGCGCCAAAGGCAACCCAGTCGTTGCCGGTATGGAACGCCACCGCAAAACCGGCGATCGCTGCCACCAGCATCATCCCTTCGGCACCGAGATTGAGTACGCCGGCTTTCTCGTTGAGCAACAGTCCGAGGCCGGCAAGCGCCACCGGCGTGCCTGACGCCAGCGTGGCCGCCACCAGCAATGCAATCTCGTTCATCGCCCGGCTCCCGGTGTCGTCACGGTGCCGACCCAACGCACACGGTAGTTGATCAGCGTGTCACAGGCCAGAAGCAGAAACAGCAGCAGACCCTGAAACACGCCGGTCAACGCGTTGGGCAGGCCCAGGCGCGACTGGCCGAGCTCGCCGCCGATCAGGAACATCGACAGCAGGATGCCGGAAAAGAGGATGCCCAGCGGATGCAGGCGCCCGACAAAGCAGACGATGATCGCGGTGAAGCCGTAGCCGGTGGAGACAAAGGGCGTCAATTGCCGCAACGGACCGGCCGCCTCCATGCCCCCCGCCAACCCGGCCATCGCGCCCGAAATGAGCAGGGCGATCCACAAGGACTGGCGCGCCGAAAAGCCGGCGTAGCGCGCGGCCGCCGGCGACAACCCGCCCACCTGCAACTGGAACCCGCGCCAGGAGCGGAAGATGAAAGCCCAGAACACCCCCACCAGAACCAGGGTGACGAGCGCACCGACATGCAGGCGCGACTGCGGCACCAGGTTGGGCAACCAGGTCACGGCGTCGAAGGTCTGCGTCTGCGGGAAATTGAAGCCTTTCGGATCCTTCCAGGGAACAAAAACCAGATAGTTCATCAGTTGCTGGGCGACATAGACCAGCATCAGGCTGACCAGGATCTCGCTGGCGTTGAAACGGTCACGCAGGAACGCGACAATCGCCGCCCACAACATGCCGCCCAGTGCACCGGCAGCGAGGATCAGCGGGGTGATGATCCAGGGCGAGGCCTTGAAGCCGCTGCTGGTCATCCACAGTGCCAGGCCGCCGGAGCCGATGGCGCCGAGCAGGAACTGCCCTTCCGCACCGATGTTCCACACGTTCGACCGGTAGCACACCGCCAGGCCGAGCGCGCACAGGATCAGCGGGGTTGCCTTGAGCGCCACCTCGGTAAGCTGGCGCCGTCCGTTGAGTGGCTCCCAAAAATAGGCGCTCAGGCCCGCCAGCGGATTCTTGCCCAGCAACACGAACAGCAGTGCTGCCAGTGCGACGGTCAGCAGCAGGGCGAGCAAGGGCGAGACGATGGTCATCGCCTGTGATGGTTGCGGACGCGCCTCAAGCCGGAACATGGCTACTCCCTTCTGCCGCAGAGGACCACAGGCCCGACATCCACTCGCCGATCTGCTCGATCGTCGCTTGCGCCGTCGGCAGGGAAGGCGAAACGCGGCCGCGCGCGATCACCAGCAGGCGATCGCTGATCTCGAACAGTTCATCCAGTTCCTCGCTCACCACCAGCACCGCACAGCCGGCATCGCGCAGCTTGAGGATCTCGCCGCGGATCTGCGCCGCCGCCCCCACATCGACACCCCAGGTGGGCTGGCTGATGATCAGCAGCTTCGGCTTGGCATCGATCTCGCGACCGACAATGAATTTCTGCAGGTTGCCGCCGGAGAGGCTTTTCGCCACCGCCTCGGTGCCGTTGGCCTTGACGTTGAACGAGTCGATCAGGTGGCGCGCAAGAAGGCGGGTTGCCGTGACCGAAATCCAGCCGCTGCGCACCGCACCAGTACGCGTCAGCAAGGTGTTCTGGGCCAGCGACAGCGTCGGCACCGCGCCGCGCCCCAGCCGCTCTTCCGGCACAAAATGCATGCCCGATGCGCGCCTCGCGTCAGCCGGCGACCTCGCCACGTCCTGGCCGAACAGGCGAATCGAACCGGAGGGTGCGCGCGGGTCTTCCCCCGACAGCGCCGCCATCAGCTCCTGCTGGCCGTTGCCCGACACACCGGCAATGCCGACCACCTCGCCGCTTTGCACCGAGAAGCCGATGCCTTCCAGATCCACGCCAAACTGGTCCTGGCGCGCCAGCGACAAGCCCTTCACCTCGAGCACCACCTCGCCCGGCGCGCGCGCACTGTGCGAGAGCGAAGGCGGTTCGGCGCCGATCATCAGGCGCGACAGGCTGGCGTTGGTCTCGCGCGTGGGATCGACCTCGCCGGTGACCTTGCCGCCACGCAACACCGTGCAGTGATGGCAGAGGGCGCGAATCTCGTCAAGCTTGTGGCTGATGTAGATGATCGAAACTCCCTCGCTGGCGAGTTTGCGCAGGGTGCCAAACAGGCGCTCGACAGCTTGCGGCGTCAACACCGAAGTGGGCTCGTCGAGGATCAAAAGCTTCGGGCTGGTCAGGAGGGCGCGCACGATCTCGACGCGCTGGCGCTCGCCGACAGAAAGCGTGTGGACGGGGCGCTGCGGTTCGACATCGAGCCCGTAGTCGGCTGCCACCTTGACCACCCTGCGTGTGACCTCCGCAAGCGAAAGCGCACGATCCACGCCAAGCCACACGTTTTCAGCGGCGGTCAGCGTATCGAACAGGCTGAAATGCTGAAACACCATGCTGATGCCCAGCTTGCGCGCCTCCTGCGGGCTCCTGATCGAGACGTCTTCCCCGTTCCAGAGGATGCGGCCTTCATCAGGACGCACCGCACCGTAGATGATTTTCATCAGGGTGCTCTTGCCCGCGCCGTTTTCGCCCAGCAGGGCGTGAATCTGGCCCGGTGCCACATCCAGCGAAACACCACCCGCGGCCACCACGCCAGGATAGCGCTTGACGATGCCGCGCAAACTGAGCAAGGAAGGAGCGGTGCTCATGCGCTCAGGCCGGCGTGAGCATGCGCATGGCGGCGCGCCAAAAGGTCGCTGGCCACACTGATGGCAATCGCACCGGGGTGCTTGTCGGATTGCCGGTTTCTGGGGCCGGGAATCGTGACCCCGATCGGGCACACCAGGGCGCTGGCGTCCACACCACGCTCCGCCAGCCGACGGCGGAACAGACTGGCCTTGGTTTCCGAACCAATCAGGCCAGTGAACGCCAGGTCATCGCGCCGCAACAGTTGCGTCACAATTTCCAGGTCAAGGGCATGGCTGTGCGTCAGCACCAGCACATCGGCACCGGCAGGAATCTCGTCCACTTCATCGGCCGGATGGTCAGAGAGCAGCATGCTGACATTGTGAGGCAAGGACCCAGGGAACTCGGCATCCCGGCTGTCGACCCACGTGATGCGGGTTGGCAGGGTCGCCAGAACCTGCACCAGCGCCTTGCCGACATGACCGGCACCAAATACCCAGACATGCCACGGCCGAAAGTGGTGCTGCGTCACCACGGCAGCCGCGCCCCGCGCCGCGCCGTGCGTGGTGTGCCCGCCATCGACTTCGGTGTCGGTGTGCAATGTCAACGCCCCGCCCTCGCGCTCGGCTTGTGCCAGCGCCTCTACCCACGGACGCTCTGCTTCGGTCACCGGGCGAAACAGCAGGTCCACCGCGCCGCCACAGCATTGCCCCAGCGCCGGCCCCAGCGGGTAATGGCGTCGTGTCGCGCCAACTTTGCCCAGACGCAGCCACTCGCGCGCCAGCTCGATCGCCTTCAGTTCCAGATGGCCGCCACCGATCGTGCCGATCACCTGATCCGCCGTGACGACCATGCCGGCATCCTCGGCACGTGGCACCGAACCACGCACACCGGCCACCGCCACCCACACGGATGGCCGCGCCGCATCGAGCAGGGACAGCATGGCCTCAAACATCATGGCGCAAAGCCTTGGTGGGAGCGGGTTTCCGGGCAGTCAACTGGCAAAACCCTTGGTGGGAGCGGATCTTAGGGCATCAATCGCATTCAATATGGCTTCCGGTGTGGCCGGGGCATCGAGCGCCGGCGAGATGCGGTAATCGGCCACGCTGGCCACGGCATCGCGAATCGCGTGATACACCGATAACGCCAGCATCAGCGGCGGCTCGCCAACGGCCTTGGAACGATGGATGGTTTCCTCCGCATTGGGGCGTTGTTCGACCAGTTTGACGTGGAACGCTTCCGGAATGTCTGCCGCCGTCGGAATCTTGTAAGTCGATGGCGCATGCGTGGCCAGGCGCCCTTTCGCATCCCACCAGAGCTCTTCGCTGGTCAGCCAGCCGGCACCCTGGATGTAGCCGCCCTCCACTTGCCCGATGTCGAGCGCGGGATTGATCGACGTGCCCGCGTCGTGCAGGATGTCCGCGCGCTCGATCCGGGATTCACCTGTCAGCGTATCGACCGCCACCTGGGTGGCTGCCACGCCATAGGCAAAATAGTAGAACGGTTTGCCGCGCAACTCGGCGCGATTCCAGTGGATCTTTGGGGTCGAATAAAAGCCCTGCGCAGAAAGCGATACGCGTGCAAACCAGGCCTTGTGCGCCAGCTCCGTAAACGGCATGGCCTGCGCCCCGGCCAAGACCTGGCCGCCGGCAAAGCAGACGGTCTCTGCCGGCACTTTCCAGAGGCCGGCCACGTAGTCGGCGAGGCGTTGCTTCAGTTGCTGGCAGGCGGCGCGCGCGGCCATGCCGTTCAGATCCGTCCCGCTGGAGGCAGCCGTGGCAGACGTGTTCGGCACCTTGCTGGTGTCGGTTGCGGTGACGCGCACCCGCTCCATGCCAATGCCCAGCTCCTGCGCGACGATCTGCGCCACCTTGGTATTGAGACCCTGGCCCATCTCGGTGCCGCCATGGTTGAGCAGCACCGAGCCGTCGGCGTACAGATTGACAAGTGCGCCGGCCTGGTTGAAATGCGTGGCGTTGAAAGAAATGCCGAACTTGACCGGCGTCAGCGCCAGGCCACGCTTGATGATCGGGCTCGCAGCGTTTTGCGCCTTGAGCGCGGCGCGCCGCGCGCGGTAATCCGACGAAGCTTCCAGCTCGCGGGTGATCGGCTCGAGAATGTTGTCCTCGATCAGCTGACCATAGTGCGTGGTGTTGCGATCAACGGTGCCGTAATAGTTGATGCGGCGCACGTCGAGCGGATCCAGATTGAGCTTCCGCGCAATGCAATCGACCGCGTGCTCGATGACAAACATGCCCTGGGGGCCGCCAAAGCCGCGAAACGCCGTGTTGGAAACCTTGTGCGTCTTGCACTGCAGGTTATGCACCGTGACGTGTTCGAGGAAATACGCGTTGTCCACATGGCAGATGGCGCGGTCATTCACCGGCCCGGACAAGTCGGACGAATAGCCGCAGTCTGAAGCCAGCGTGAACTCGGCGCCGAGGATGCGCCCGGTGTCGTCAAAACCGACTTCGTAATCGAGCAGAAACGGATGGCGTTTGCCGGTGATGACCATGTCGTCATCCCGGTCCAGGCGCAGCTTGACCGGCCGGCCGGTCCGCGTGGCCGCGACCGCCGCCATCGCCGCGATCAGCGTCGGCTGGGATTCCTTGCCGCCAAACCCGCCCCCCATGCGACGGCACTCGATGCGCACCTGATGGCTGGCCACCCCGAGCGCATGAGCAACGATGTGCTGCACCTCGGTCGGATGCTGGGTCGAGGAGATCACATGCATCTGGCCATCCTCGACCGGCAGGGCCAAGGCGACCTGGCCTTCCAGATAAAAGTGGTCCTGCCCGCCACAACGGGTACGGCCGGACAGGCGATGCGGCGCGCTGGCAATCGCCCCGGCCGCATCGCCTTTGCGCAGCGTGCGCGGCGGCGCGATGAAGGACGACGCAGCCACCGCTTCTTCCACGGTGAGGATGGCCGGCAACACCCCATACTCAACCTGTGCCAGGCGCGCGGCACGTCGGGCAACGTGGTGCGAGTTGGCCACCACCAGGAACAAGGGCTGCCCGTGATACTGCACCAGATCGGCGGCCAGCAGCGGATCATCGTGCACGATGCCGCCATAGTTGTTGTCTCCCGGCAGGTCGGCGGCGGTGAGTACCGCCACCACTCCGGGCGTTGCACGTACGGCGGCCAGATCCATGCCGAGGATGCGTGCATGCGCGTGCGCCGATGTGCCGAACGCCGCATGCAGGGTGCCGATCGGCTCCGGCACATCGTCGACATAGCGCGCTTCGCCGGCCACCTGCAGGTGCGCCGATTCATGGCGCATCGATGCCCCCACGGGCAGCGGGCTTGAGTGCTGCGAGACTTGCGTTGCCGCTTTGCTGTCAAGTTCTGCGGCCATCAGAACACCCTCGTTTCCATCGCAGCGGCCGCACCCGCGGTGGTGGCGCCATGTTGCGATTCATGGAAAAAGCGCCACAGCAGGTTCTGCGCGATGCGCAAGCGGTAGCTGGCGCTGGCGCGCATGTCGCTCAAGGGCTGGAATTCTTCCGCAATGGCTGCCGCTGCGGCGCGCACGCCAGCGTCGTCCCAGCGCCTGCCCTTGAGCACACCTTCCGCCTTAAGCGCACGCTTCGGAATGCCCGCCATGCCGCCCAGCGCGATGCGCACATCCGTCACCACGCCGTCCCGCATGGACATGGCGATGGCAAAACACACGGCCGAGATATCCTGCTCATTGCGCTTGGCATTCTTGTAGGCCGCCAATCTGAGTGCAGCACCGGCAGTGTGCCGCAAGGGCACGCGCACTTCCTGTACCCATTCCCCGGCAGCGCGAGACTGCTTTTTGTAGTCCAGATACAACTGCTCAAGCGGGATCGTTCGCAGCGCATCACCGCGCCGCAGCAGCACTTGCGCCCCGATCACCATCAGGAGCGGCATGGAATCGCCAATTGGCGAGCCGTTGGCAATGTTCCCGCCCAGCGTGCCGGAGGAGCGGATCGGCAATGAGGCGAAGCGCTGCCACACATGGGCAAACTCCGGGTAGTCGCCATTGAGCGCGGCAAACGCCTGCTCGAGCGGCACCGCCGCACCGATGGCAAGCCAGCCTTCGCGCCGCTCGATTGCATCGAGCCCCGCCACGTTGCCGGTGTAAAGGATGGTGGCGGCCGACTGCAGCGCCTTGTTGATCCACAGCCCGACATCGGTGCCGCCGGCCAGAATCCACGCCTCCGGGTGCGCGGCGTACAGCGCGCTGAACGAGGCGATGCTGCGCGGCGCGAAGAACCGTACCCCGTTCGCTTCGTAGGCAAAATCGTCCGTGCGCGCCAGCCCC
>CAYUEG010000121.1:0-11339 GCA_964443245.1 uncultured Burkholderiales bacterium
GGCAATGCCATGAGAACCGCTCCCACCAACGGTTTCCGCGACTTTAAGAGGGAACTTCCTGCAGTTATCCATCCATCGAGGATAACCCACCGCATACGATGGCGCATCCCCACAATTGATGAGATACGCTGCGTTCAGCCCGGCCCGGTTGCCCCTGGCGCAGGCCGCACGGTGCGCGTGGCTTCCTCGTCTTCGGTGAGGGTGCGCGCGAGCTGGTCGCGCAGTTCGTTCGAGACGAGTACATGTGCATCCGGGTCCTGCTTGTGCACGGCGTAGAGTTTGGAGACGACCTCGCGGTCGTGCTCGGCAAACGTGCGCACGGCCCGGTGGGCGCGGCGCGCGCTGCCGGTCGCCGCCGTCAGCACGGCTTCGCCCAGCGCCAGTGCGGATTGGAAGGTCTCGCGCTCCACATGGGCCACGCCCAGGTCCTTCAGGGCAAACATGTGGCGCATGTCGCGCGCACGGGCGATCACCTGCAAATTGGGAAAGTTGCGCCGGATGGTTTGCGCCAGCTGGGTGGTGGCTGCTTCGTCTTCCAGCGCCAGCACGATGAGGTCGGCCTCGGCCGCCCCGGCTGCTTCCAGCAGGTCCAGGCGCGTGGCATCGCCATAGAACACGCGAAAGCCGAAGCGGCGTGATTCGGTGACGTGGTCCGGGTCATCATCCAGAATCGTCGGCTCGACGCCGCTGGCGTGCAGCAAGCGCGCCACCACCTGCCCCACCCGGCCCAGCCCGGCGACGATGACCTTGCTGCGCCCGGGCACGTCGGCTTCCGGCTTGGGCAGGGAGGCCTTGAGTTTTGGCATCAGCCAGCGGTCATGCAATACCAGCAGGAACGGCGTCGTGAGCATGGAGAGCGCCACCGCGAGGGTCAGGGCCTGCGCCACCTCCTCCGCGATCACCCCTCGCGTGAGACCCAGGCCCAGCAGCACGAAGGCAAACTCGCCCCCCTGCGCCAGCAGCAGGATGAACAGCGGGCGCTCTTCGCGCGGCAAACCGGCCACGCGCGCAATGCCCCACAGGATCACGCCCTTCAGGAGAAACAGGCTGACGATGAGGCCGGCGATCAGCGCCGGGCGCTCCAGCAGCAGATCAAACTCGACGCTCATGCCGACGGCAATGAAGAACAGGCCCAGCAGCAAGCCCTTGAAGGGTTCGACCACGGCTTCGATTTCGTGGCGGTACTCCGATTCGGCCAGCAGCACCCCGGCCATGAAGCTGCCCAGCGCCATCGACAGGCCCGCCGCCTCAAACCCGAACGCGATGCCCAGCACCAGCAGCAGCGCAAACGCCGTGAAAATCTCGCGCAGGCGCGTGCGGGCGATGTGGCGGAACACCGGGCGCACGACAAAATGGCCGCCCAGCAACGTCCCGGCGATCATCGCCAAAGCAAACCAGGCGCTATGGCCGCCGCCCGCCGCAGCCGTTTGGGTGGTGGCCAACAGCGGCAGCAGCGCCAGCATGGGGATGACGGCAATGTCCTGAAACAGCAGGATCGCAAACGTGGATTGGCCGCCCTTGGTGTGCATGCCGCCGCGCTCGGTGATCGGCTGCAGGGCCAGCGCGGTGGAAGAAAGGGCCAGGGCCATGCCGGCGGCCACGCCGGTGCGCCAGTCGATCCCGAAGAGCATCGCTGCCGCCGTGATCAGCGCAATCGAGCCCACCACCTGCGCCATGCCCAGCGTGAGCAGCCGCTGGCGCATGTTCCACAGGCGCTTCGGTTCCAGCTCCAGGCCGATGACGAAGAGCAGAAACACCACGCCCAGTTCGGCAAAGTGCCGCACGTCTTCCACTTCGGACACCAGCTTGAAGCCGGCCGGGCCAATCGCAATGCCCGCCAGAAGGTAGCCGGCCACCGAGCCCAGGCCCAGGCGGTACGACACCAGCACGGCCACCACGGCCGCACCCAGGAAGGTGATGCCCTGAATCAGGAACAGGCTGCCGTGTTCCACGAGCTAGCGGAACCCGTGCTGCTCGACCCGGGGCTGCGCCAGATAGTCGAGGGTTTGCATCTCTTCGATGCGGCTGACGGTACGCGCAAATTCGTTGACCAGCACACCGGCGGTATAGAGCTTGTCGGCCGGCACGGCGGCGGACATGATCATCTTGACCCGCGCGTCATACAGCACGTCGATCAGCCAGGTGAAGCGGCGCGATTCGGCGGCCTGGCGCGGCCCCATTTCCGGAATGTTGGACACCATGATGGTGTGGAAGCGGCGCGTCAGGTCGACATAGTCGGTATACGAACGCGGGCCGCCGCAGATCATCGAAAAATCGAACCAGACGATGCCGCCGGCACGGCGCCGGTAGGGAATCTCGCGCCCTTCCACATCGAGCGGCTGGGTTTCGTCTTCCAGCTCGGCAATCCGGTCGAACTCGCGTGCCAGCGCCTTGTCCGTCTCCGGCGTGATCGGCGTGTGGAACACCTTGGCCGATTCGAGCGCACGGCGCCGGTAGTCCACCCCGGCATCCACATTGATGATGTCCAGGCGCTGCTTGATCAGTTCGATGGCCGGCACGAACTGCGCGCGCTGCAGGCCGTCTTTCCACAACAGGTCCGGGTGGTAGTTCGAGGTCATGCACAGCATGACGCGGTTCTCGAACAGGTGCTTCAGCAGGCGCGCCAGGATCATCGCGTCGGCAATGTCGTTGACGTGAAACTCGTCGAAGCAGATCAGCCGGTATTTCTCGGCGATGTCAGCTGCCACCTTCTTCAGGGGATCTTCCGAGCCCTTCAGTTCATCCATGGCGCGATGCACATCGCGCATGAAATGGTGGAAGTGCACGCGGCGTTTCTTGACCAGCGGCACGCACAGGTAAAAGCTGTCCATCAGGAAGCTCTTGCCGCGCCCCACCCCGCCCCACAGGTACACCCCGCGCGGCAGTTCCGGCTTGATGAACACCTTCTTCAAGGCGGTGTTGCGGCGCGCCTTGTAGCCCACCCACTCGTCGTAGAGCTCCTGCATGCGCGTGACGGCAGCCATTTGCGCTTCGTCAGCGATATAGCCGCGCCGTGCGACCACCTTCTTGTAATAGTCGAGCACGGTCAACTCGCCGGCCTCGGCCTGCGAGTTGATGTCTTCGATCGAGTCGTCCCCGTCGAGCGCGGAATCACGCATCAGCACACACCGGCAATCAAGGTTGCTGCTGGCTGCCTCAAATGTGCAGGGAACGCTTGTCGGTTGCCAGCATCGCTTCCTTCATCACTTCGGAAAGCGAGGGGTGGGCGTGGCAGGTACGCGCCACATCTTCAGCGGCCGCCATGAATTCCATCGCCAGCACGGCTTCGGCAATCTGTTCGGAAGCATGCGCGTGCAGCACGTGCACCCCGAGAATGCGGTCGGTTCTGGCATCGGCCAATACCTTGACGAAACCCTGCGGTTCCCCCTGCGAGAGCGCGCGGCCGTTGGCCGAAAACGGAAAGCTGCCCAGCTTGTACTGCACGCCTTCGGCCTTCAGCTGCTGTTCGGTCTTGCCGACCCAGGCAATCTCGGGCGAGGTGTAGATCACCCAGGGAATGGCGTCGTAGTTCACGTGCCCGGCCTGCCCTGCCATCAGTTCGGCCGCCATCACGCCTTCTTCTTCGCCCTTGTGGGCCAGCATCGGGCCGCGCACCACATCACCGACGGCAAACACGTTCGGCGCCGCGGTGCGGCAGTGGCCATCCACCGGAATGAAGCCGCGTGCATCCGCCGCCAGGCCAATGCTTTCCAGACCCAGATCATCGGTGTTCGGCACCCGGCCGATCGAGACGATCAGCTTGTCGCATTCGAGGCGCTGGGCCTTGCCTTCGGCATCGGTATAGAACACCGTCACGCCGTTCTTGGCCTGCACGATGTCACCGATCTTCACCCCCAGGTTGATCGACAGCCCCTGCTCCTTGGTGAAGATCTTCCAGGCTTCCTTGGCCACCGCTTCGTCGCAGGCCGCCAGGAACGACGGCAGCGCTTCGAGCACGGTGACTTCCGCACCCAGGCGGCGCCACACCGAGCCCAGCTCCAGGCCGATCACGCCGGCGCCGATGACACCGAGCTTCTTCGGCACTGCCGTGAGGCTCAGGGCACCTTCGTTGTCGCAAATGGTCTTGTTGTCCACCGGCACATCCGGCAAATGGCGCGCCTTCGAGCCGGTGGCAATGATGATGTGTTTGGCGGACACGGTTTCGGTGCCGGCATCGCCCTTCACTTCCACACGGTAGCCGCCCTCCACCTTGCCGGTGAGCTTGCCGTGGCCCTTCAGCCAGGTCACCTTGTTCTTGCGGAACAGGAACTCGATGCCCTTGGTGTTCTTGCCGACCACGCTGTCCTTGCGCGCGATCATCTTGGCAACATCAAACTCGACCTTGCTCACCGTGATGCCGTGGTCGGCGAACTTTTCGGTGACCTTTTCGTAGTTTTCCGAGGATTCGAGCAGGGCCTTGGAAGGAATGCAGCCGACATTGAGGCAGGTGCCGCCTAACGCCGGTTCCCCTTTCGGAGTTTTCCACTGCTCGACGCAGGCGACGGTGAAGCCGAGCTGCGCGGCGCGAATCGCCGCCACGTAACCGGCGGGCCCGCCGCCGATCACCACCAGATCAAACGCTTTCGTATCGTTGGATGCCATGGCGGCCCCTTACAGTTCAAGCAGGATGCGCGAAGGATCTTCCAGCGCTTCCTTCATGGCGACCAGTGCCAGCACGGCTTCGCGGCCGTCGATGATGCGGTGGTCGTAGCTCATCGCCAGGTAGTTGATCGGGCGAACGACGACCTGGCCGTTCTCCACCACCGCGCGGTCCTTGGTGGCGTGCACGCCGAGGATCGCCGACTGCGGCGGGTTGATGATCGGCGTCGACAGCATGGAGCCGAAAATGCCGCCGTTGGAAATCGAGAAGGTGCCGCCGGTCAATTCCTCCAGCGACAGCTTGCCTTCCTTGGCCTTGACGCCAAAGCCGGCGATCTCTTTCTCGATGCCGGCAAAGCTCTTCTGGTCCGCATCGCGCAGGATCGGCACCACCAGGCCACGCGGGCTGCCGACAGCGACGCCGATGTCGAAGTAGCCGTGGTAGACGATGTCGGTACCGTCGATGGAGGCATTGACCGCCGGGAACTTCTTCAGCGCATAGACCGCCGCCTTGACGAAGAAGGACATGAAGCCCAGCTTGATGCCGTGCTCCTTCTCGAAGCGGTCCTGGTACTTCTTGCGCAGGTCCATCACCGGCTGCATGTTCACTTCATTGAACGTGGTGAGGATGGCGTTGGTGGCCTGCGATTGCAGCAGGCGTTCGGCGACGCGCTGGCGCAGGCGCGACATCGGCACGCGCTGCTCGGGACGATCCCCCAGGGCACGCAGGTCGATCGGCGCCTTCACCGTCGGCAGCGGTGCGGCCGGGGCCGCAGCGCGCGGGGCTGCGGCAGGGGCAGGCGCGGCCTGGCCTGCAGCGCTTCCGGCCGCGGTGGCGCCGATCACGTCGCCCTTGGTAATGCGGCCATCCTTGCCGGTACCGGCAATGCTTTTCGGATCGATGCCCGCTTCATTCATCATCTTCGCAGCGGATGGCATTGCCATGGCAGAAGCGGCCGGAGAGGCTTGTGCCACAACGGTCTTGGCCGCTGGTGCACTACCTGCGGTCGGTGCCGCACTGGCTGCCGCGGGCACGGCACCGGCCGTGGCGGCTGTGTCAATGCGCGCAATGATTTCACCGGAGACCACGGTGCCGCCGTCCCCCTTGATGATCTCGACCAGCACGCCCGCCTCGGGCGCCGGCAGTTCCAGCACGACCTTGTCGGTTTCGACGTCGATGAGGTTCTCATCGCGCGCCACTGCTTCGCCCACCTTCTTGTGCCAGCTGAGCAGGGTCGCTTCGGCGACGGATTCGGACAATTGCGGAACTTTGACTTCGAGGATTGCCATGTTTCAACTCCGTTTCGATGTTGACTGCGCCGGACAGCGGCTTCCGCTGCCCGGCACGAATGAAGGGTTCTGGGGAGGCGCGTGTGGGGGGAGGCCTACTTGACCAGCACCACGCCCTTGGATTTGCCGAAGGCCTGCGCCAGCAGGGCCTTCTGGCGTTCGACGTGCTTGGCCATGTAGCCGACGGCAGGCGAGGCCGAAGCCACCCGGCCGGCATAGGAGAGGGTCTGGCCTTCGGTCATGTTTTCCAGGATGTTGTGCTGGATCTGGAACCACGGGCCCTGATTCTGCGGCTCGTCCTGGCACCACACGACTTCGGTGGCGTTGGGATACTTCTTGATCTCGCTGCCGAAGGCCTTGTGCGGGAACGGATACATCTGTTCGATGCGCACGATGGCCACATCGTCCGCCTTGCGCTCGCGCCGGGTGGCGATCAGGTCGTAGTAGACGCGGCCGGAACAGGCGATGATGCGCTTGACCTTCTTGGCATCGATCGCCTTGTCGGTCTCGCCGATCACGGTTTCGAACTGGCCTTTGGCCAGCTCCGAAATGTCGGACACGGCTTCCTTGTGGCGCAGCAGCGATTTGGGCGTGAAGATCACCAGGGGCTTGCGGAACATGCGCACCATCTGGCGCCGCAGCAGGTGGAAGATCTGCGCCGGCGTGGTGGGCTGCACCACCTGGATGTTGTGATCGGCGCACAGTTGCAGGAAGCGCTCGATGCGCGCCGAGGAATGCTCGGGGCCCTGGCCTTCATAGCCATGCGGCAGCATCATGGTGAGGCCGCAGACCCGGCCCCACTTGACTTCGCCGGAGGTGATGAACTGGTCGATCACGACCTGCGCGCCGTTGACGAAATCGCCGAACTGCGCCTCCCAGATCACCAGCGTGTTTGGTTCGGCTGCGGCATAGCCGTATTCGAAGCCGAGCACGGCCTCTTCCGACAGCACCGAATCGATCACGGTGAACGGCGCCTGGCTGGGTGCAATGTTCTGCAGCGGCACATAGCTGCCGGAATCCCACTTCTCGCGGTCCTGGTCGTGCAATACGGCATGCCGGTGCACGAACGTGCCACGGCCGCAATCCTGCCCGGTGATGCGCACCGCATAGCCGCTCGAGACCAGCGAGGCAAAGGCGAGGTGCTCGCCCATGCCCCAGTCGAGCTTGATCTCGCCGCGGCCCATCTTGGCGCGCTCGCCGATCAGCTTTTCCACCAGGGGGTGCAGCTTGAAGCCGGACGGCACGGTGGTAATGCGCTCGCTCAGGCGCTTCAGCTCGGCCAGCGGGACGGCGGTATCGGCGGCATCGGTCCACTTCTTGTTGAGGAAGGGCAGCCAGTCGATCGCGTATTTGCTCTTGAAATCGGAGAGCACGTACTCCACGGTGGTTTCGCCCTTGTCCATGGTGTCGCGATAGGCCTTGACCATGGCATCGGGTTCGTCGGCGCCGAGGACGCCCTGGGCCACGAGCTTGTCGCCATACAGCTTGCGCGTGCCCGGGTGCTGGCTGATTTTCTTGTACATCAGCGGTTGCGTCAGCGAAGGGGTGTCCTGCTCGTTGTGGCCCAGCTTGCGGAAGCAGACGATGTCAACCACCACGTCCTTCTTGAATTCGGTGCGGAAGTCGAGCGCGATCTGGGTCGCCAGCACCACCGCTTCCGGATCGTCGCCATTGACGTGCAACACCGGTGCCTCGATCATCTTGACGACGTCGGAGCAATACAGGGTCGAACGTGAATCGCGCGGATCGGAGGTGGTAAAGCCGATCTGGTTGTTGATCACGATATGCACGGTGCCGTGGGTGCCGTAGCCGCGCGTCTGCGCCAGGTTCAGGGTTTCCATCACCACGCCCTGCCCGGCAAAGGCCGCATCGCCATGCACCAGGATCGGCAGTACCTGCGAGCCATCGGTGTCACCGCGCCGGTCCATGCGCGCCTTGCAGGAACCCTCGACCACCGGGTTGACGATTTCCAGGTGCGAAGGATTGAACGCCAGCGACAGGTGCACCGGGCCGCCAGGGGTCGAAATGTCGGACGAGAAGCCCTTGTGGTACTTGACGTCGCCGGCCGGCAGGTCGTCGGCGTGCTTGCCCTCGAATTCCTCGAACAGGTCCTTGGGCATCTTGCCCAGGGTATTGACCAGCACGTTGAGGCGGCCGCGATGGGCCATGCCGATGACAATTTCCTGTACGCCGCGCTCGCCGGCGCGCTGCACCAGCTCATCCATGCAGGCGATGAAGCTTTCGCCCCCCTCAAGGGAAAAGCGCTTCTGCCCGACGAACTTGGTGTGCAGATAGCGTTCGAGGCCTTCGGCCGCACCGACGCGCTCCAGGATGTGCTTCTTCTTTTCCGCCGGGAAGGTCGGGGTCGAGCGGATCGACTCCAGGCGCTGCTGCATCCAGCGCTTCTGGTGCGGATCGCTGTACATGAATTCGGCGCCGATGGTGCCGCAATAGGTCTGGCGCAGCCCCTGCATGATGTCACGCAGGGTCATCTCTTCCTTGCCGAAGTAGAGCGACTGGGCATTGAAGGTGATGTCCATGTCGGCTTCGGTCAGGTCGTAAAAGCCGGGCTCAAGCTCGGGCAGCGCGGGGCGCTCCTGCCGCTTCAACGGGTCCAGATCGGCCCAGCGATTGCCGAGGAAGCGGTACGCCGCTATCAGCTGCTGCACGAACACCTGCTTGCGCGCGATCGTGAGGTCCACCGCAGAGCCGCCCTGGGGCCGCAGCGTGCCCTCCTTGGCGCGCTGGGCGAACGATTCGACCACCGGCGCGTGCGCGACATCGCGCTCGCCCATGGCGCCGCTCGGGGCCGGCACATTCTGCATGGCATCGAAATACTCCCGCCACTTGTCCGGGACCGAGGCGGGATTGTCGAGATAGTTCTCGTACAGCTCTTCCACATAGGGGGCGTTGCCGCCGAAGAGGTACGAATTGCTTTGAAACTGCTTCATCATGGCGCTCACCTTTTTCGAGTTTCTCGATGACAGTGCGGGTTGAGATACAAACTGGCTTCTAACCCCCCCGCTTTTCAGCCAGGCTGAAATGGCGAGGTGCTGGTAGTCCGAATTGTCGAGGGGGGGATTACATCAATAAACGACTTTGTTCCATTGCAGGGATAAGGCGGGTTCTGGCTTCCAGTTTCTTGCCTGCGTTTACTTGCGCGCGCCCAGCGGCGGCACATCGCGGCGCTTGGCACCGACAAACAGCTGGCGCGGACGGCCGATCTTCTGCTCCGGATCCGAGATCATTTCGTTCCACTGAGCGATCCAGCCCACGGTGCGGGCCAGCGCAAAGATGCCGGTGAACAGCGAGGTCGGGATGCCAATGGCGCGCTGCACGATGCCGGAATAGAAATCGACGTTCGGGTACAGCTTGCGCTGCACGAAGTAATCGTCTTCCAGCGCCACTTTTTCCAGCGCCATCGCCAGCTTGAACAGCGGATCGTCGTGCAGGCCGAGGGCGTTGAGCACTTCGTGGGTGGTTTCGCGCATCAGCTTGGCGCGCGGGTCGTAATTCTTGTAGACGCGGTGGCCGAAACCCATCAGCTTGACGCCGGAGTTCTTGTCCTTGACCTTGGCGACGAACTCGCCGATCTTGGCCACCCCGCCGTTGGCCTGCAGCTCTTCGAGCATCGACAGGGCCGCTTCATTGGCACCGCCGTGCGCCGGGCCCCACAGGCAGGCAATGCCGGCGGCGATGCAGGCGAACGGGTTGGCGCCGGAGGAACCGGAGAGGCGCACGGTGGAGGTCGAGGCGTTCTGCTCGTGGTCCGCGTGCAGGATGAAGATGCGGTCCATCGCGCGCACCAGCACATCGTTGACCTTGTAGTCTTCGGCCGGCACCGCAAACATCATGCGCATGAAATTGGCGGTGTACGACAGGTGGTTCTGCGGGTACACAAAAGGCTGGCCCACCGAGTACTTGTAGGCCATCGCCACCAGGGTCGGCAGCTTGGCGATCAGGCGGATCGCCGACACTTCGCGATGGTGCGCATCATTGATGTCGAGCGAGTCATGATAGAAGGCCGACAGCGCGCCGACCGAACCGACCAGCACCGCCATTGGGTGCGCATCCCGGCGAAAACCGCGGAAGAACTGCTGCATCTGCTCGTGCACCATGGTGTGATGGGTGACGAGGTAGTTGAAGTCTTCTTTCTGCTTGGCATTCGGCAATTCGCCATTGAGGAGCAGATAGCAGGTTTCGAGGAAGTCGCACTGCACGGCGATCTGCTCGATCGGATAGCCGCGATAGAGCAGCTCGCCCTTGTCGCCGTCGATGTAGGTGATCGACGAATTGCAGGCCGCCGTCGACATGAAACCGGGGTCGTAGGTGAACTTGCCGGTCTTGCCGTACAGCGCGCGAATGTCGACCACATCCGGGCCGATGCTGCCCTTGTAGACCGGAAAGTCAACCGACGGCGAGCCGTCAGAGAAGGACAGCGTGGCTTTGACGTCGGAGGGCGTCGTGCTCATGATGGGCTCCTGGTGTGTACGAAAGAATGAACTTCGGAAAGTGCTTCGGATTCGGTCAATCGGGAATGGCGCGGACGAGACTCAGCAACTGCGCAGCAGGTCCAGCACCTCGCGGGCCTGGGGTGTGGCGCCCGGTGCCAGCTCGCTGCGCCCGGCCAGCAGATCCCACAGATCGGTGTCGTCCAGATCCAGGAGATTGTTGAGGCCCGCCACGCGCTCGGGGTACAGCTGGGATTCAAACTTGCGGTAGAAATTTTGCAGCACGAGGTCGTTCTCGAGCAAGCCGCGCCGGCTGCGCCAGCGCAGGCGCTCCAACTCGATGCCCTGAAGGGTTTCCACGATGGCCTTTTCAGACGGCCCGGCGGACCATCATTTCCTTGATCTTGCCGATCGCCTTGGTCGGGTTCAATCCCTTCGGGCAGACATCGACGCAGTTCATGATCGAGTGGCAGCGGAACAGACGGTACGGATCTTCCAGGTTGTCCAGGCGCGCGCTGGTGGCCTGGTCGCGGGTATCGGCGATGAAGCGGTAGGCCTGCAGGAGGCCGGCCGGGCCGACGAACTTGTCCGGGTTCCACCAGAAGCTCGGGCAGCTGGTGCTGCAGCTGGCGCACAGGATGCACTCGTACAGGCCGTTGAGCTCGTCGCGCTCCTCGGGGCTCTGCAGGCGCTCCTTGTCGGGCGGCTGCTCGTCGTTGACGAGGTAGGGCTTGATCGAGTGGTACTGCTTGAAGAACTGCGTCATGTCCACGATCAGGTCGCGGATCACCGGCAGGCCGGGCAGCGGCTTGAGCACCACCACGTCGGGCAGCGTGCGCATGTTGGTCAGGCACGCCAGGCCGTTCTTGCCGTTGATGTTCATCGCGTCCGAACCGCAGACGCCTTCGCGGCAGCTGCGGCGGAAGCTCAGCGACGGGTCGACTGCCTTGAGCTTCATCAGCGCGTCGAGCAGCATGCGCTCGGAGCCGTCGAGCTCGA
>CAYUEG010000122.1:0-11089 GCA_964443245.1 uncultured Burkholderiales bacterium
TTATGAAACCCATTCTAAACCCAACCCGAAAATGTTGTTCGACCTGATGGAGCGTTTCGGGGTCGAACCCGAGCGCACGCTGATTATTGGCGACACCACGCATGATTCGCAGATGGCGGCCAATGCGCGGGTGCCGGCGCTCTCGGTGACGTACGGCGCCCATCCGCGTGAGGAACTGGACACCCTGCAACCGCTGGCGATCGTCGACACGGTCGAAGAATTGCGCACATGGCTGACGCACAACGCCTAGTCTGTGCCAGCCATGAAGTGGTTGAAGGCGGACGCGGCGTCCGCTTCGAGGCCGAGTTGCGTGGGCGGATACGGTCGGCCTTTGTGGTGCGCTACGACGGCCAGGTGCGCGGCTACCTTAATCAATGCGCCCACGTACCGGTGGAACTGGATTGGCAGCCCGGCGTGTTTTTTGACAATGACGGCCTATACTTGATTTGTGCCACCCATGGCGCCATGTATGACCCTTCGAGCGGCGCCTGCGCCGGCGGCCCATGCCGTGGAGGCGGCCTTACACCGATCGCCATGATTGAACGAGACGGCCAGGTTTTTATCAACGAATGAGCGAAAGACCTTCCATGCAAAACGACGAGACCCCCAAGCCTCCCAATGCGCCTGCAGGTGGAGAGTCGGCGAATCCGCCGCCGCCGATGACCAATGCCAACCCGGATCCCTGGGCGCAGGCAGCGGCGCAGGCGGCACAGCAGGGTGCCGCTGCGGCCGCCCCGGCTGCGGCGGTGCCGCCGCGATCGCCGTTCTCCAGTGCTTCACCTCCACCCTCGGGCGGCGGCGATGGGGGCAAGGGCACCAGCGGCAGCGGCGCTGCCAAATCCGGAAAGGACGAGCTTGCATGGGAGCGCAAGACCATCGAGGCGCTGGCCTTTGCAGCGCTGAAAGAGCAGAAGACAGCCCGGCGCTGGGGCATATTCTTCAAGCTGCTGACTTTCGGTTACATCACGCTGCTGGTGATCGGCCTCATGGGCTTGCCGATCATGGGCAAATCCAAGTCACCGGTGGACAAACGCCACACGGCGCTGGTCGAATTGCAGGGGGTGATCGATTCACACGGGGATGCCAGTGCCGACCGAATTACCAGCGCGCTGGCCAGTGCGTTCAAGGATGAGCATTCGGTCGGTGTGATTCTGCGCATCAACAGCCCCGGTGGCAGTCCTGTGCAATCGGGCATCGTCTATGACGAGATCAAGCGCCTGCGCGCCAAGCATCCGGACAAGCCGCTGCATGTGGTGGTCGAGGACCTGTGCGCTTCAGGCGGTTACTACATTGCCTCGGCGGCCGACAAGATTTTTGTCGACAAGGCTTCGCTGATCGGATCAATCGGCGTCTTGATGGACGGCTTTGGCTTTACCGGCACCATGGAGAAGCTTGGGGTCGAGCGACGCGTCTTCACCGCTGGCGAGAACAAGGCCTTCATGGATCCGTTTTCGCCTCTCACCGAAAAGCACAAGGAATTCACCAAGACACTCCTCGCTGATATCCACGGCCAGTTCATCGATGTCGTCAAGAAGGGTCGCGGCAAACGCCTGAAGGAAACACCGGAGACGTTTTCCGGCCTGATGTGGACCGGCACCAAGAGCATCGAGCTGGGGCTGGCCGATGGCCTGGGCACCGTCGATTCAGTGGCACGCGATGTGTTCAAAGCCGAGACCGTGATCGACTACACCGAGAAAGAGAACATCGCGGACCGCCTCGCCAAGCGTTTTGGCGCGCAGGTGGGCAACATCATCGCTGACCGCGTGGCTCCGCGCATGGGTACGCTGCGCTAGCGCGGCGCAGGCAGGCAGTGGCCGGAGAATGGCTCCAGGTGCGGTTCTCCGGCAAGCTCTCCTGTTCACTATGGTGTGGGCGGCGGGTTGCGCGCAGGCGGTCGAGCAGGCGGCCGACAGCGTGCGTGTCGGTTCGAAACGTTTCACCGAGTCCTACATCCTTGGTGAGATCGTCAGGCAAACCGTGCCCGCATCTGCCAGGGCGGAACACAAGCCAGGGCTGGGCAATACCGGGATTGTCTATGCTGCGCTCAAGGCTGGCGCGATTGACCTTTACCCGGACTACACCGGCACGATAGCGCGCGAGATCCTCAAGATCGAAGGCACGTTCAGCCTGGACGATATGCACCGGCGTCTGGCAGCGCAGGGGCTCGGCATGGGCGTGCGTCTCGGTTTCAACAACAGCTATGCTCTGGCCATGCGCGCGGAGGTGGCCGAGCGCCTTGGCGTTCGCCGGGTGAGTGACCTGGCGCGTCATGGCGGACTCAAGTTCGGCCTTTCGCCGGAATTCATCGGCCGCGCTGATGGTTGGCCCGGGCTAGCGCGCACCTATGGGCTGGCGCAAGCACCCGTGGGCCTCGATCATGGCCTGGCCTACGAGGCAGTGGCGGCTGGCCGCATCGACGTGATGGACATCTACACCACCGATGCCAAGATCGAGCGATACGACTTGCGCGTGCTGGAAGACGACCGCGCCTACTTTCCGCGCTATGACGCGGTGCTCGTCTATCGACTCGACCTACCGGCACGGCAACCGGCGGTGTGGCAGGCCCTGCAGAAGCTGGAAGGGCGCATCGACGAGAAGACCATGATTCGCCTTAACGCGGCGGCGGAGCTGGAGAACCGCAGCTTTGCCGAAGCCGCGCGGCTGTTCACGCTGGCATCCGGGGTCAATGCCGATGTCGGTGGCAGTATCGGCAGCAGCACCAGCGGCGCGCGTACGCTGCTGTCAGCCCTGTTTGCCGACGATTTCTGGCGCCTGACGCGCGAGCATCTGTTGCTCGTGTTCTTGGCTCTGGCAGCCGGCATCGTGGTTGCCGTTCCGTTGGGTATGTTGGCCGCCAAAGTGCCACAGGCTGCCTCTCCCATCCTGGCGGTGGCAGGGGTGATCCAGACGATCCCATCCCTGGCGTTGCTGGCCTTTCTGATTCCCTTGCTGGGGAGGATCGGGACGGCACCGGCTCTTGTGGCGCTGTTCCTCTATTCGCTGCTGCCGATCATCCAGAACACCCACGCTGGCTTGCAGGGCGTTGGACATGGCATGCGCCAGGCAGCGCTTGCGCTGGGATTGCGCGCGCGCCAGGTGCTGTGGCTGGTGGAATTGCCGCTGGCACTGCCGACTATCCTGGCCGGCATCAAGACCTCCGCCGTGATCGGCGTTGGCACCGCCACGATTGCCGCCTTCATCGGTGCCGGCGGCTACGGCGAGCGGATTGCGCAGGGCCTGGCCTTGAATGACAACACCACCTTGCTGGCCGGCGCGCTGCCGGCGGCAGTGCTGGCCTTGCTGATGCAAGGCGCCTTTGCGCTGCTGGAGCGTGCGCTGAACCGCAACTAGCGCACCAATCCCCGCAGGCCGGTTGCGCCATTGCGGGTTCGCTGCCTCATGGCGTTTGGTGTGCGACAAATCTCCATCGGAGCCTGCCCGGTATGCGCTGTGGGCGCGGCATTCCGACACGCTTCAGCGTGCTACTCCTGATCCGCCAGCATTGTGCCTTTGCAGTTCTTGGCGCCGCACAGGCATTTCCAGATCTTCTGCATGCGCTTGGTGTGCGGCTCATCGAGCGTGATGAGGTAGTCGTAGGTCAATTCTTCGCCAGGCTTGATGTTGCGGATGGCGTGAATGAAGACGCGTTCCTTGTCCGGGCGGCCCGAATCATCCTCCTCGGTTTCCGATTCGCAGTTCGGATTGCATCCATGGTTGATCCAGCGCGCCGGGCCGCCGCCGACATTCGCATCAATGACGTAGTAGTCGTTGACGGTAAAGAGGAAGGTGTGCCCTGTATCGGAGGTGCCGCCGTAGACCCGGTCTGATTCTTTCTGGGTCATGCGTCGCCCCTTGTATTCGAGGATGCGCGTGCCCTTCTTGATCGGCACCCGGGCAAACACGCCGCGGCCGTGGATCGGGGAATTGCGCACTTCAATCAGCTTTTCGTCGTTCATGGTGGCTGCGGGGAAAAGGGAGGGAGTGATTCGGGGATAACAAAAAATTCGGGCGCCCTGTGCCAACAGGACGCCCGCTTGTTGCCGCGCAAAGATTTTAGGCGTTCTTGCGAATGAACTCGGCGATCTTCGGCTGGATCATCTCACGCCAGCGGCGGCCCGAGAAGATGCCGTAGTGCCCGCATTGCGGCGCAGTGAAATGCTGCTTCTTGGCCTTCGGAATGCCGGTGCACAAACCATGGGCCGCTTCGGTCTGGCCGCTTCCGGAAATGTCATCCAGTTCACCTTCGATGGTGAAGAGCGCCGTTTTCGTGATGGCAGCCGGTTCGATCTTCTGGTGGCCGAGGGTCTTGCCGGTGACCCAGGTGCCGTTGGGCAGGGCATGTTGCTGGAACACGATGCGGATGGTGTCCAGGTAGTAATCGGCATCCATGTCCAGCACGGCGTTGTATTCGTCGTAGAACTTGCGGTGGCTTTCGGCTGAGCTGCCGTCGCCGGCTACCAGATGGTTGTAGTAGTCCAGGTGGCTCTGGGTGTGGCGGTCCGGGTTCATCGCCACGAAGCCGGCATGCTGCAAAAATCCGGGATAGACGCGCCGCATGAAACCTGGCTGGCTGGCGGGTACGCGGTGGATCACGTTGTGCTCGAACCACTTGATCGATTTGGTCGTTGCCAGGTTGTTGACCTGGGTCGGATTGCGCCGGGTATCGATCGGGCCGCCCATCATGGTCATGGTGCGCGGGCTCTTCGGATCCTTGTTCGCCGCCATCAGCGAGATGGCTGCCAATACCGGCACGGTGGGCTGGCACACCGAAATCACATGCACATTCGGACCCAGATGACGGATGAACTCGATCACGTAGGCGATGTAATCATCCAGGTGGAAGCTGCCGTCGGAGACGGGCACCAGGCGCGCATCGATCCAATCGGTAATGTAGACATCATGGGCCGGCAGCATCGCGCGCACCGTGTCACGCAACAGCGTGGAATGGTGGCCGGAAAGGGGCGCCACGATCAGGACGACGGGATCGCTGAACTTCCCTTCACGCCGGAAGCGCTTGAACTGGCAAAAGGGCTTGGTCAGCACGATCTCTTCATGCACCGCTACGTCGCGTCCGTTGACCTTGGTGTGGGTCAGGCCGAACTGGGGTTTGTCATAGAGCTTGCCGACGCGGTGCAGGAGATCGTAGCTGGCCGAGATCTCGCGCGAGAACGGCAGATAGGCGAGCGGACTGGAAGGGTGCGAGTAGAGCGAGGCCGCTGTTTCAGCGAAGGAGGTGATGGGGTTGAGCCATTGACGCGAAAGTTCGTGCAGCTGATAAAGCATGTGGGCGTCCCGTCCTGTGGATGGCGGTGAAGTTTGAACTGTCAGGTTAATTGTACTATGTGGCAGTGCAGCATAGACGCCGATGTAGCCCCGTAAATGCGTCCAGTTTGGCGCACTGGCGGCTGCTGCGGTTCAATGCTGGCATCCTGCATTGATGATTTTTGCGTCACGTGCTGTTTCTTCATCAACACATCGTGCGGAAGCGGCGGTGCGAAGCCCTACCGGCTCAAGACCTTGGGCGAGCAGACGCTCCTGCATTTCCCTTGACTGCACAGCCATGAGGGTGGTGCGGTCCAGCCTGGCCGCGTTGGCCTCGGCGCGGGGGACATTTGCCATCGCCTGCCGGTGCGGTTAAAGTTATGCAGTTGACATACTGCGTGTATGGTCGGTCAATCGACAACCGCCTCTGGAGGGGGTCCGGGATGTTTCGCGAGATCAATGTTTCCAAGCAAGCAGAATCGGGGCCCAAGCGTCGCTGGTACCAGAGCGATTACTTCGACCTGTACGTGTTCTATGTGCGTCACAGCGAACGTGCTGACAAGTACGCCGATCGTGAATTCGTCGGCATGCAGCTTTGTTACGACATCCGCCGCAACCAGCGCACGCTCGAGTGGAAGAAAGAGGATGGATTCTCGCATCATGCCGTGAGCAAGGGAGGTGGCGACACCCTGTCGGACCACGGTGCGTCGAGTGCCCTGTTGCGCAAAGGGGGCACCTTTGATTCCGCCAAGGTGATTGACCGCTTCATGCAGGATTCGTCAACCCTGCCGGGCCTGGTGAAGACCTTTGTACTCAAGAAGCTGGCCGAGTATGCCAAGCTGAGTGCGCCACCCCCGCCGACGGCAGTCGAACTGGCAGCGGCCGCCCAGATTGCGGCCCAGGTGGAAGCGGAGGCCGCCGCTTATGCGGCAGAGCAGGAAGCTGTTCTGGCAGCCAAGCGTTCTGTGACCGGTGGTTCGATCAAGGCGGCGGTTGGTGCGAACGCCGTCGCCAGACCAGTACCGCCTGCTGCTGGTGGACCGCCATCGGGCGCGCCCAAGCCAACGGTTCCACCAAAAGCTGCGCCGCCAGCTCCGGCAGTCGTTGCCCCCAAGCCAGTGCCTACCATCGAGGAATTTACCCTCGACGATCTGCTCGACAAGCCGACCTGAAATCCGGCTTAGAGCACCTCGGCAGCATGATCCGCCAGGCGCGAACGCTCGCCGCGTTGCAGCGTCACATGACCGCTGTGGTTCCATCCCTTGAAGCGATCGACGACGAACGTGAGGCCGGATGAGCCTTCGGTGAGATAAGGCGTGTCGATCTGCGCAATGTTCCCGAGACACACCACCTTGGTGCCCGGGCCGGCACGGGTGATCAGCGTCTTCATCTGTTTCGGCGTGAGGTTCTGGGCTTCGTCAATGATCAGGAATTTGTTGATGAAGGTACGGCCGCGCATGAAATTGAGTGACTTCACCTTGATGCGCGAGCGGATCAGATCACGAGTGGCAGCGCGTCCCCAATCACCAGCTTCATCGTCGGTCTTGTTGAGCACGTCCAGGTTGTCCTCCAGGGCACCCATCCATGGGGTCATTTTCTCCTCTTCCGTGCCGGGCAGAAAGCCGATGTCTTCCCCCACTGGCACCGTGACCCGCGTCATGATGATTTCGCTGTAGGTCTTCTCCTCGAGGGTCTGCATCAGCCCGGCGGCCAGGGTCAGCAGCGTCTTGCCGGTGCCGGCCTGTCCAAGCAGGGTGACGAAATCGACATCCGGATTCATCAACAGATTGAGTGCAAAGTTCTGTTCACGATTGCGGGCAGTGATGCCCCAGACGCCGTGTTTCTGGTGCGAATAGTCGCGCAGCACCTGCAAAATTGCGGTCTTGCCCGAAATCTCCTTTACCTGGGCGGCGAATGGGGAATCGGCTTCGTCGAGATAAACGAATTCGTTGACCAGCCACTGGCGCACCAGCGGACCGTGAACGCGGTAGTAGGTATGGTGATCCTGCTTCCACGATTCCATGCCTTTGCCATGGGTCTCCCAGAAATCGGCAGGCAATGCCGTGATGCCCGTGTAGAGCAGATCGGTGTCTTCGAGTACCTTGTCGTTGAAGTAGTCTTCTGCTCCCAACCCGAGTGCGCGCGCCTTGATGCGCATGTTGATGTCTTTTGACACCAGCGCCACCTGCCGCTTCGGAAACTTCTCCTGCAGGCTGAAGACGACCGACAGGATCTGGTTGTCTGCCTTGCCCACCGGCAGCGAGGCCGGAAGCGTGTGCGTGATGGCCTCGGTTTGCAGGAAGAGCCGGCCGGTTGCGTCCTTGCCGTTCTGCCGTTCCAGCGCAATGCCCTGCTCGATTGCGCCTTCATTGCCGCTCACCAGTTCATCCAAGAAGCGGCTTGCCTGGCGCGCATTGCGTGCCACTTCGGTCATGCCCTTTTTGTTGTTGTCCAGTTCCTCCAGGATCGCCATCGGCAGAAAGATGTCGTGCTCCTCGAACCGGAACAGACTGGTCGGATCATGCATCAGCACGTTGGTATCCAGGACGAAAAGCTTGGTGTCTGTCGGCTTCAGGCGCGTGACCGTCGCCGACTTTTGCGCTGCAGCTTTCTTCGGGGAGCCCAATTTGGTGACGTTGGCGTTCAACACGTTCTCCTTTGAGGAAGGAACTTCAGGTTGGCAGGGGAGGAACACAAAGAAAAAGGCCGCTTGCCTTGGAGGACAAGCGGCCTTGATTCGGAATGCAGGCGAATCGGGCGGGTGGGGGAAGGGGGCCCTGCTTCATGCACGGAAGCACCTTCTTCGGACCACCGCGCCAAAGTCTGTCATAGGTTGCGGGTTGCCTCCAGAACTTCGTCAACGTGGCCGGGCACCTTCACCCCACGCCACTCCCTGGCCACGCGGCCGGTGGCATCGATCAGAAAAGTGCTTCGCTCGATGCCTCGAACCTGTTTACCGTACATGTTTTTCATCTTGATGACATCGAACATCTTGCACACGGTCTCATCTGTGTCTGCGATCAGTTCAAAGGGGAACGCCATCTTGGCCTTGAAGCTCTCATGGGACTTCAGGCTGTCGCGACTGATGCCGAAGACGAGGGTGTTTGCGCGCGCAAATTCACTGTGCAAATCGCGGAAATTCTGTCCCTCCACCGTGCAGCCAGGCGTGCTGTCCTTGGGGTAGAAATACAGGACCAGCTTCTTGCCGCGGTATGCGGAGAGCCTGAAGGTCTGACCGGAGGTTGCGGGTGCTTCGAATTCGGGAACTGCGAGGCCGGTAACGGAGGCTGTCATCAGAGGCGGGTATTGGATACGGCAGGAGATTGAAGCGTGTCGAAAGATTAGCACATCCCTCAGTTCACCTGTCACGCAAGAAAAGGGGCACCCTGGCAAGCGAGCACGCCGGACCGACCGGGTATTTCATGCCACACCACATTGCAACGCGGCAGCACATCGTTGCGCAACGAGGCTGCGACAGTGTGGGTTGCCACCAGTTCATCACCGCGCGCGCGCCAACCGGCCAGCAGGCGTTCAAATGCCGGAAGCAACTTCATGCCTTCCAGCTCCGCGTGCAGCGTATACACGTGGCCGTGGGCGGATTCGGCCACTTCTGACAGCTTCAGGATGCGCGTGTGGACGTTCTCCGGCGTCAGGCCATCCAGGCCAATCAGTTCATCGAGCGTGGGCAGAGTCGAGGGAATCTGGGGGCACACGGTCAACTCGCCCCGGACAACCGGCAGAAATGGCTGCGTGCCACGGGTGTCGCTGCAGTAGTCAAAACCCAGGCGACGGGTCAGACGGATGGCATGCGGGTTCATCTGCCAGCCGGCGGCACCGTGGGTGCGTGCCTTGAAGCCGAAAACCTGCTCAAACCGCTCGCAAGCGAGCAGCATCTGGCGTTCGGTCCAGTGGTTCGAAGCATGTTGTTCATCGGTGCCGACCCCATCTTGCCACTTGACGTGGTCCCAGGTGTGGATGCCAACTTCAAAGCCGGCATCGTGCACGCTGCGCAGGATGCCCGCGCACTTCGCGCCAATGTCCGGGCCAGGCAGGAGGGTGCCGTAGAGGAGGGTGCGAATGCCGTAGTGCTCGACCACGGAAGTGCGCGAGACCTTCGAGAAGAAGCCGGGGCGCAGGGCACGCCTGATGGCACGACCGGTATGGTCCGGCCCGAGGCTGAAGAGGAACGTTGCCTGCGCGGTGTGACGTTTCAGTACTTCCACCAGCCGAGGCACCCCTTCGAGCGTGCCACGATAGGTATCAACATCAATCTTGAGGGCGATCTTCACGCGCTCGCCGCCGGATTCAAGGTCAGTCCATCAGGCGACGCGCCTGATCTACATGGCCACGGTAGGCTTCGAAAATGTTCTTCAGAGCAGCATCCATCTTCACCTTGGGTGCCCAGTCGAGGTCCTTCATCGTATTGGTGATCTTCGGCACCCGATTCTGCACATCCTGATAACCCTTGCCGTAGTAGTCGCCCGAGGTGGTCTTGACCAGCTTGACCTTTTTGGCATTCCCCTGATACTCGGGAATCGACTTGGCCAGTTCGAGCATCATGGTCGCCAGTTCCTTGACCGAATAGTTGTTCTTGGGGTTGCCGATGTTGTAGATCTGGCCGTCGGCGACGCCGCCCTTGTTTTCGATGATCTTCATCAGCGCGCTGATGCCGTCATCGACATAGGTGAAGGCGCGCTTCTGGGCCCCGCCGTCGACCAGCTTGATGTTCTCGCCACGCACGATGTGGCCGAGAAACTGGGTAATGACGCGTGACGAACCTTCCTTGGGCGTGTAGATCGAATCGAGGCCGGGACCAATCCAGTTGAACGGGCGGAACAGCGTGTACTTGAGGCCTTCCTGCATGCCGTAGGCGTGGATCACGCGGTCCATCAACTGTTTGGCGCAAGAGTAGATCCAGCGCGGCTTGTTGATCGGCCCGAGGATGAAGTTGGAGTTTTCCGGGTCGAACTCCGCGTCGGTGCTCATGCCATAGACCTCGGAGGTCGACGGGAAAATCACGCGCTTGCCGTACTTCACGCAGGCGCGCACGATCGGCAGGTTGGCCTCGAAGTCGAGCTCGAACACGCGCAGCGGTTCCTTGACGTAAGTGGCCGGGGTCGCGATCGCCACCAGCGGCAGCACGGTGTCGCATTTCTTGACGTGGTACTCGATCCACTCGCGATTGATGGTGATGTCGCCTTCGAAAAAATGAAAGCGCGGTTCAGCCATCAGATCACTGATGCGGTCGGACGCCATGTCCATGCCGTACACCTCCCAATTGGTGGTGGCGATGATGCGTTTGGAGAGGTGATGGCCGATGAAGCCGTTGACGCCGAGAATCAGGACTTTTTTCATGTTGGATTGGCTCGTGAGCAGCGGCAATTTTACGTCAGTTGCAATGACCGACGACCGAACGTGGCCTCGAACTGACCGCCCTGAATCGGTTTGCCATCGACCTCGAGTGCCAGGATGGCCAGGCGCTGGCCATCGACGCAGCGCAGGAATATCTCCGATCCCTCCTCGGAAAGCATTGGTGGGAGCGGCTTTCCGGATGCGGCGGCTCTTAGCGCCTTGTCGCGCATGGGCTCGACGCGGGTGCGCCAGACGATCACGCGCCGGCCACCTATGTCGGCAAATGCGCCAGGGTAGGGAACGGTCAGGGCGCGCACAAAGTTGTGCAGGCGCAAGGCTCCCCAAGTGAAATCGATGCGGCCGTCTTCCGCCTTGCGGCCGCCGTAGTAGGCGCCTTTGGCCAGGTCCTGCGCTTGGTGGGCAGCGGTACCGGCGATGAGTGCGGGCAGAACGCGCTCCAGCGCTCTCTCCGCCG
>CAYUEG010000123.1:0-10972 GCA_964443245.1 uncultured Burkholderiales bacterium
CAGGCTGCCGGACGAGGTGGCCAGGGCAGCAGTGAGCAGTTGGCGACGTTTCATGATGTTGTCTCCTCACAGGTTTGTGATGGCGCTATTGGAACAGAATCCCTGGCGGCGGCCTCAATGGCCGACCCTCAGTGCCCGACCTGCAGCGCCACCAGGAAACGCGACACCATGTTGTAGGCGGCAACAGTGGCCACCGCCTCAACCACGCCACGTGCGTCAAAGCGCGCCGTCACGCGGTTCATCAACGCTTCGGGCACCTCGATCTGGCGCGTCATCGCATCGGCAAGTTCCAGTACCAGCTTCTCATCATCGCTGAACAGCGGTGACATGCCAGGCTCACGGACGGCGGCAATCTTGGCGTCTGAGGTGCCGGCCTTTTGTGCGTGCGGCACGTGGGCTTCGAACTCATACGGTGCGTTGTTGAGCACGGCAACGCGCAGGATCATCAGCTCGCGCAAATCGGCAGGCACCGAAGACTGGTTGCGCACTGCGGTGAGCATGCCTTCCCAGCCCCGCGCCAGCGGACCGCTGTTCAGGAGGACGCGGTAAAGCTCGGAAATGCGGCCGCGCTGGGCAAGAATCGATTGCTCGATGGCCGCCAGCTCGGGGCGGGTGCCCGGCTCGACCATTGGTACGCGTGTACTCATGTGCAACTCCTTTGATCTGATGCTGACACGCGCCTCACAGGCGAATCGTCGATGACGTGAGCTGCCCGCTGTTGCGAAATGCACTGAGCCACTTCGGATACTCCAGGCCGGTGGCCTCGCGCAGAGCGGCTGCACGGGCGCGCAGCTCGGCCAGGGTCCATGCGGCGGCAGGCCCGGCAAAACCGAACGCAATCACATTGCCCCGCTCCGAAGCCGGCAGGGCCAGCACCCGGCCATCAAAAGCGTGGCTGATGTTGGCCAGATTGATCTTGTAGGAGCTGTGCTTGCCAAACAGGTTGACCGCCATCACAGAAAGGCGTGAGGCATCGAGCGCGCGGCGGCAATCGGCATAGAACTCCCGGCTCGACAGCACCGGCCCCTTGGCGGCGGTATCGTAGACATCGACGATCATCATGTCGCACGATTGCGGGTTCGCGGCCACCCAGGCGGCGCCGTCATCGACGACGATGCGCATCCGGCTGCTTTCCGCAGGAACGGAGAAATACTGGCGCGTGCATGGCACCACGGCGGGATTGCGGTCGACCGTGGTCACCTTGGCCTTGGGAAACTGCTTCCAGGCAAACTTCGTCGCCGAGCCGGCACCAAGCCCCAGGAGGAGGATGCGACGCGGATCGGGATTGAACAGCGCGCCGGCGAACAACTGGCGCGTGTACTCCAGTTCCAGCGCATAGGGGTCATCGATGCGCATGGCGCCCTGGATCCAGATCGAGCCGAAGTGCAGATAGCGGATGCCGTCTTCCTCGGACAGGCTGATTTCATCTGCAGGATGACGCTTGAGCAACCCCAGCAGCGCTTGCTTCATGCCACACCCAACGCCTTGCGCCATTGGGCCAGCTTGAAATCGAACGACTGCGACGCGTTCGCCGGGCTGGTCGAAGGCAGGACTACGGTTTCAAAGCCCATCTCGGCCAGATGCCGCACCGCACGCGCCGCAGTTTGCCCGTTGAAGCAGGCGCGACGCAGGCCGGGTGCACGCCGGCGCGCCCGCACAAAATCGTTGAACTGCGGTTCCCGGATCGCGCTGTCAAGGCTGCCTTCGCGCAGACATGACCGATAGGCATCCCAGATGCCGATGCCGGCAGCGTTCACGGCCGCAATCCGGGCGCGGTAGGAAAGCGCCGCCAGATCCAGGCCAAGACAGGCGCCGACAATCGGCCAGAAGCGATTCTGCGGGTGGGCGTAATACTGACGCGCCGCCAGCGAGGCGGCACTCGGGAAGCTGCCCAGAATGAGGGTGCGACACTCCGGTGAAATGGCGGGCCGAAGGCCGAAGAGCCGCTCTGGGAGCGGCTCTTCGCGATGTTCTCGACCCGCTTCGCGCGCCGGCACGAGACCGATCCGCATCAACGGTACAGGCCGCCCCCGTCGATATCGATCATGGTGCCACTGAGGTACGAGGCCCGGTCCGATGCACAGTAGACCACCGTGTCGGCCACTTCCTCGGCATCGGCGATGCGGCCAAACGGCATGTTGGCAAGCAGTTCCTCCCAGCGGGATTCATCGCCGAACGTGGTCTGGGCGCGCGCCTTGGTGAGGGTGATGATGCGGTCGGTACGCGTAGCGGCCGGATTGACGCCGAGCACGCGCACACCATGGTTGACCGAACCTGCGCCAACGCCCTTGGTGAAGGCATTGAGCGCGGCATTGGCCGTCGCACCGCAGATGTAGTCAAAGGTCGGCTTGACCCCGGCCATGCCGATCACGTTGACGATGACACCGCTCTTGCGCTGCATCATCGGCGTGAGCATCTCGCGCGTCAGGTTGATGTAGCCGAACACCTTCAACTCCCACGCATCGCGCCAGCGCGCTTCGTCGATGGTCTCGATCGATCCGCCGGGAATCGCCCCGGCGTTGTTGACCAGCACGTCGGGCACGCCGCAGGCCGCCGCCAGTGCCTTGGCAGAACCAGGCTGGGAGAGATCGCATGCATGGATGGTGACATCCACCTTCGCCACCTTGAGAATTTCCGCCTTCGCCTCTGCCAGCTTGGCGGCATCGCGCGAGGCGATCTGCAGGTTGGCGCCTTCGGCAGCAAAGGCCTTGGCACAAGCCAGGCCGATGCCTTTGGATGCGCCGGTGATGAGTACACGTTTGCCCGCTAGGCCCATATTCATGATGGTTGGCTCCTCTTGTGGTCTTGTAGTGAAGTGGCAGTAAATGGTGGCAATCAGGGTGCCGGGCATGCCGACATGAACCAGTCGGCAATCTCGTGGCCCTGCATGAAGACCACATCATCACGTTTGGTCAACAGATCCAGCATCTTCTCAAGATAGCCGATGCGGTGCGGCACGCCGATCAGGTGCGGATGCAGGCCCAGCGCCAGGACGCGCGGTTGCCCGGCCATCTCGCGCTCGAAGGCAGACACGGTATCGGCCAGGCGCTGGTACATCTCCGGCGAGGAATGCTTTTCGATGGCGTAGATGATGCTGTCGTTGATTTCCAGGTTGTACGGCATCGCGATCAGCGGGCCGGCCTTGGTGGTCATCCAGCTGGGCAGATCGTCAATCACCCAGTCGCACACGTAATCCACACCGCAGGCCTTGAGGATGTCCGGCGTATCGTAGGTTTCGCGGGTACCCGGCGAGAGCCATCCACGCGGCCGCGTACCGGTGAAATTGGCAATCTTTGTGAGGCAGGCTTCAATCAATTCGCGCTCTGCGGCGGCGCCGCCGGCTGCGGCATTGAGGGTCTTCTGATGCATGCCATGGCCGATGAACTCCCAGCCAGCCTTGTGCATCGCCTGCGCTGCCGACGGATACGCATCCACCACGCCAGCATTGAAACTGGTCGAGGCCGGCAGCTTGCGCTCGGCAAACGCGCGCATGATGCGCGGCAGCCCGGCACGCATGCCGTAGTCGGCCCAGGAAAAATTGGGCACGTCCGGCACGGTTTCCTTGCCGTGCGGCGGCGTGACGATCTTGCGCGGCATCGGATCGTCGAACACCCAATGCTCGACGTTGACCACCAGATGCACGATGAGCGGCTTGGGTACACCACCGATGACCGGCGCCGGCAACGGCGCACGATCGGTGGAAAGCAGATAGGGTACGCGGGGGTTGGCCATGGTGGTCTTTCAGTGGGCGTCGTGCCGCATCTCCTGCATGATGCGTTTCTTGAAGTCGTTGAAATGCTGGTCGGTCAGCGTGTCAAGGTTGCGCGGGCGCGGCAGATCGACCGGAATGCGCGACTGGATGCGCCCCGGGCGTGCACTCATGACGTAGATCACATCAGCGAGGAGGATGGCCTCGTCAATGTCATGCGTGACGAAAATGACGGTCTTGCGCAATTGCTGCCACACGTCAAGCAGCAGTTGTTGCATGGTGAGGCGCGTTTGCGCATCGAGCGCGCCGAACGGCTCATCCATCAGCAACAGCTTGGGCTCCATCACCAGCACCCGTGCAATGCCGACGCGCTGCTTCATGCCGCCCGAAAGCTGCACCGGCAAGTGCTGGTGAAAATTTTCCAGGCCAACCAGCTTCAGGGTCTCGCGCGCCTTCGCCTCGTACTGCTCCGGCGCCAGCCCCTGCACCTTGGGCCCGAAAACGACGTTCTCCCAGACGGAAAGCCAGGGGAACAGGGCGGCTTCCTGAAACACCACGGCGCGATCCGGCCCTGGTTGCGACACCGGGCCACCATACACCGACAAGCTGCCGCCGGTGACAGACTCAAAGCCGGCCACCATGTTGAGCAGCGTCGATTTGCCGCAGCCCGAGGGCCCCAGCAGGGCCGCAAACTCGCCATCGGCAATGGTAAGGTCAATCTTCGAGAGGGCCGTTACCGGGTTGGCACCCGGATACACCTTGTCGACTGCAGCGAGGGTGATTGCGTCTGCCATCAATGACTCTGCAGGCGGCGCCACGTCAGGACGCGCCCTTCCACAAAAACCACCAGCCGATCGCTCAGATAGCCCATCAGGCCGATCGACACCATGTCGGCGATCACCACGTCCATGCGGCCAACGTAGTAGGCATCCCAGAGCACGTAGCCGAGCCCGGACTTCACCGCCACCATCTCGGCCACGATCACAGCGGTCCAGGCAATGCCCAGACCAATCCGCAGGCCAGTGAATACGGAAGGCAGTGCCGCCGGCAGGATCACCCGCCACAACAGCTGGCCACTGCCGGCCCCCATCATCAGGGCGGCACGCACCAGGTTCTTGTCGACATCACGTGCACCTTGCGTGGTGTTGACCACGATCGGGTAGAACGCGCCAAGGGTGATCAGGAAGATCGCGCCAAAATCCTTGATGCCGAACAGGGCGATCGAAAACGGCAGCCACGCCGTGATCGGGATCGGCCGCAGCCACTGGATCGAAGGATCCACCAGTTGCGCGGCAATGCGGCTCCAGCCGATCAGCACACCCATCGGCACGCCGACCACGATTGCCAGCAGATAACCCTGGCCGACCCGCTGGGTCGAAAACACCAGATTGTTCCACCAGGTGCCGCTGTAGGGATTGAGCGTAAAGCCGCCCGCGCCAAACGCCCACACCTTCCAGGCCTCAGCGACTTTGGACGGTGTCGGGATGACGCCTTCGACCAGAAAGCCGTACGAGCCCAGCCATTGCCACAGGGCAATGCAACTGACAGGCAGAATCAGGGCCAGCGCAGCGCGACGGCCACGCTGGGCACTTTGGGACACGGATGCCATCAGCCGTGCGTCAGATCCGAGGCATCCACCCGCGGCTTACTTGGCACCGACGTTGCGCGCGAACGAGCCGTCCCAGTAGTCGCCGATCTCGGCGCTGACATCCTTCTGGATCACGCCCAGCTTGTGAAATGCCGCTGCCTGCCGCTTGATCTGGTCCACCGAGACCACGCCGCCGAGCTTGATCGGGGTCGCCACCGCCTTGGCCATCGGCATGTCAAGGCCGGTGAACTTGGCTACCGCTTCGGCAAACTTCTGCGGGGACGCGGCCATTTGTTCCATCGCGTTGACGTAGGCCCAGACAAAGCGTTCCACCGCCGGGCGATTCTTGGTCACGATGTCCTTGGATGCGGCCAACACGCCCAGTTCGGCACCCACCGATTGCGACTGGCTGTATTCAAGGTTCTTGGCAAAGTAGCCGTAGCCTTCATTGACCGGGATGGTTTCAAACGGCTCCCAGGTGACGATCGCATCCACTTCGCCCTTCTTGAGCGCCTGGTTGAAGTTGGCACCGCCCCCCTGGATCTTGACTTCGGTGAAGCTGTTGTAGGGAATGTTCTTTTCAACCATCGTCGCCGCAAACTGGAACCAGACTGCCGATCCGGGAGCGATGCCGATCTTCTTGCCGGCCACGTCCGCCCAGGAATCAAATTTGGTGCCGTTGCGCGCAATCACGTACTTGAGCGAAGAGCCGACGCCCATGAGGCCAACCATGGCCTTGGAACCTTGCGAAAGGGCAATCGCCAGGTCAGCCGGACCGACACTGGCCACGTCAAGGGAACCGGCCAGCATGGCGGTGCGGGCATCGGCATAGCGGGCAAACTCGACCAGCTTGATCTCGACGTTCATTTTCTTGAGTTCGTCGGCAATCTGCACCATTGGCACCAGATGCCCCACCTTCTGGTAGCCGACGGTCAATGTCACCGGGGCGGGCAATGGCGCCGGGCGTGGTCCCACCGCAGCTGCGCTGCCCGCGATCACCATCGCCCCGACCACGACCGCGGAGCGGAACCAGTTCTTCATTCGGATGTTCATTGTCATTCCTTCATCAAGTTGATCGAACCTGTCAATCGAGCCCGGCATGCGCGTCTTTTGACAATCATGGCCACCTCCGCCCTCGCGAGGGGCAAGTTTTAACACGCTTCGGCCGGCAGCGGCAATGATTCACACGGTATTGCTCGAGGTTTCGTGCCGCACACGCCTTGAGATTGGCGCACTCAGGCCTTTGCAATTACCGTGCCGTGAGAACTTCCGCCATCTCGAGCACGCGTGCGTCTGCGCCATGAGGCGCCAGAATCTGCAAACCCAGCGGCATGCCGTTCGCATCGACGCCGAACGGAATGCTGGCGGACGGCAAGCCGGCAATATTGGCCAGTACAGTGAAGTCTGCCTGGGTTTCCGGTGGGCGGGTGCCATGGGCAAAGGCCGCACCGCTCGTGGTGGGAAGAAGCCATGCGTCGACACCCTGCATCAATCGGCGCAATGTTTGCGCAGCCGCATCCACACCATGGCGCACCTTTTGCGCGCCTTGCTCGTCCAGACGCGCACCATAAGCGAACATCTTGCGCAATCCGGCCGAGAATCCCTCCGGGTCTGCCGCAAGCCCCGACCGATGCACGGCAGCACCTTCCATCTCGCACAGCACAAAAGCATCGCGCCGAATCCGCGCCAGATCGAGCGTTGATAACGAGACGTCCACCAGCGCGGCACCCGCGCCTTGCGCCACAGCACGCGCATGCCCCATCATGTCCCGTAACGGGCCGCTGTCCAACGGCGCAGGAAAGTCGGTCGCGATGCCGATACGCATCCCCTGCAGGTCAGCGTGGGCGCGGGTGGGGGGCGAGGCGCCCCGGATCACCTGCCAGGCATGCGTCAGCAATGGCGCCGATGCCGCAATCCACCCGACCTGATCGAGAGACGGTGCCAGCGGCATCACGCCCTTGATCGAGAGGCTGCCACGCGATGGAATGAAGCCGGCGACACCGCAATAAGCGGCAGGAATGCGCACCGACCCCATCGTGTCCGATCCCATGCCCAACTCGCACCAGCCCGCAGCAACGGCCGCCGCCGAGCCGCTGCTGGAACCCCCTGGCGAGTAGCCTTCCCGCAGCGGGTTGTTGCAACGACCCAACCAGGGGTTCTCGCCGGAGGCGCCCAGTGCGGCCTCCTGCATGTGGGTCTTGCCAATGATGACTGCACCGGCCGCCTTGAGCTGAGCAACGACCGCTGCATCGGCTTGGGCGGGCTGAGCGCGGTAATGGCCGATGCCACCCGATGTCGGCAATCCGGCCAGATCCATGTTGTCCTTGAGGGCAACGATGACACCATCCAGCGGCCCGATCAGGCAGTTCTCCTGACGCCGCCGATCTGACGCCTCTGCCTCTGCCACGGCGCTCTCGGCGAGCACGTGCAAAAAGGCGTTGATGCCGGCATTGCCCGCAGCGATGCCTTCCAGACAGCGCCGGGTGCGCGCGCCCGCCGATTCGGGGTTCAAAACTGGTCTTCAGTCAGCGCCAGCACGCCATCGGCACCGCCCACGATGCTGGCGCGGATGCCACTGGCACGCGTGAGGATGTGGTCGGCATAAAAGCGTGCAGTTTTGATCTTGGCAGCGTAGAACGGGTCTGTCTCGCCTGCCGCAATCTTCGCCTGCGCCACCAGCGCCGCACGCGCCATGTTCCAGCCGCCGATTACCACGCCGGCCAGCATCAGGTAGGGCACGCTGCCGGCAAACACGGCGCGGATGTCGCTCTTGGCGTTGCCGGCGACGAAATCGACGACTTCTTCAAACGCCTTGCTGGCAAGCACCAGCTGATTGCGAATCGCTGCCAAGTCACCACTGGTGACTGCGGCCAGTTCGGCTTCGGTCTTGCGGATTTGCGCGAGGATCGCTTTCGCCGTCTTGCCGCCGTCGCGCGCCGTCTTGCGGCCGACCAGGTCGTTGGCCTGAATCGCCGTCGTGCCTTCATAAATGGTCAGGATGCGCGCATCGCGGTAGTACTGCGCGGCGCCGGTTTCCTCGATGAAGCCCATGCCGCCATGCACCTGCACGCCGAGCGAGGTGACTTCGAGCGACATTTCGGTCGAGAAGCCCTTGACGATCGGCACCATGTATTCGTAGAACGCCTTGTTGTCGGCACGCACCGCCGCATCCGGATGATGGTGCGAGGCATCGTGTGCGGCCGCCGCCACGTAGGCGCTGGCACGCGCCGCTTCGGTGAGGGCGCGCATGGTCATGAGCATGCGCCGCACGTCAGGATGATTGATGATCGCCACGCTGGCGGCGGAGCCTTCGACGGCGCGGCTCTGAATGCGGTCTTTCGCAAACGTGACGGCCTTCTGGTAGGCACGCTCGGCAATCGAGACGCCCTGCATGCCCACCGCAAAGCGCGCGGCATTCATCATGATGAACATGTATTCGAGGCCGCGGTTTTCTTCGCCAACCAGATAGCCGATGGCGCCCTCGCCCACTTCGCCCTTGTTGTCGCCATACACGAGCACTGCCGTCGGGCTCGCCTTGATGCCGAGCTTGTGCTCGATCGAGGCGCAGAACACGTCGTTGCGCTTGCCGAGGCTGCCGTCGGCATTGATCAAAAACTTGGGCACGATGAACAGCGAGATGCCCTTCACGCCTTCGGGTGCTGTCGGCGTGCGTGCCAGCACCAGGTGGACGATGTTCTCGGCCATGTCGTGCTCGCCATAGGTGATGAAGATCTTCTGGCCGAACACGCGGAAGCTGCCATCAGTTTGCGGCACGGCGCGCGAACGGACCAGGGAGAGGTCGGAGCCGGCTTGCGGCTCGGTCAGGTTCATGGTGCCGGTCCACTTGCCGGACACGAGATTGGTGAGGTAGGTGGCGCGCTGCTGCTCGGTGCCGGTGAGCAGAATCGCTTCGATCGCGCCGTCCGAGAGCAAGGGGCACAGGGCAAATGACATGTTGGCGCTGTTGATCATTTCGATGCCGGTGGTGGCCACCAGCTTGGGCAGGCCCTGGCCGCCGAACTCGACCGGGAAATGCAGTCCCTGCCAGCCGCCCTCGCCGAACTGCTTGAAGGCTTCCTTGAAACCCTTGGGCGTCGTCACCGTGCCATCGGCATGGCGCACGCTGTGCTCGACATCACCGCTCCAGTTGAGCGGGGCCAGCACTTCCCCACAGAAGCGGGCGTTCTCCTCGAGAATCGCATCCACGGTCTCTTCAGTGGCATCTTCACAGCCGGGCAACTGGTTGATGGTGTTCAGGCCGGCCAGTTCCTTGATGACAAACTTCATGTCCTTGACGGGGGCGACATAGCTCATGATTTGCTCCTTGTTTCACAGACAGAAAAAAGGGCGCAACCACGCGCGCCCTTTTTGTTTTCAACCGCGTAACGGTCAGCCAAGCTCGGCCACCAGCTCGGGCACCAAGGTGAACAGATCACCGACGATGCCGTAGTCGGCCACCGAGAAGATCGGCGCTTCCGGATCTTTGTTGATGGCAACAATGGTCTTCGAATCCTTCATGCCGGCCAGGTGCTGAATCGCGCCCGAGATGCCGACCGCAATGTAGAGCTGCGGCGCGACGATCTTGCCGGTTTGCCCAACCTGCCAGTCGTTCGGCACGAAGCCTGCGTCCACCGCAGCGCGCGATGCGCCCATCGCGGCACCGAGCTTGTCGGCCAGCGGTTCGAGAATCTTGAAATTCTCGCCCGAGCCCATGCCGCGACCACCGGAGACGATGATCTTGGCACCGGCCAGTTCGGGGCGCTCGGACTTGGCGACTTCGCGGCCGACAAACGCCGAGATGCCGGCATCCGCCTGCGCGGCGACGCTTTCGACAGCAGCGCTGCCGCCGGTCGCGGGTGCGCCGTCAAAGCCGGTGGTACGCACGGTGATGACCTTCTTGGCATCCGACGATTGCACGGTGGCCAGCGCGTTGCCGGCGTAGATCGGGCGCACGAAGGTGTCGGGCGACTCGACCGCCACGATTTCAGAGATCTGCTGGCAATCGAGCAACGCGGCCACGCGCGGCAGGATGTTCTTGCCGTTGGCCGTGGCGGGCGCAAGAATGTGCGAGTAGGCACCGGCCATGCTCACCACTTGCACAGCCACGTTCTCGGCCAGTGCGTCGGCGAAATGCGGCGCGTCGGCCACCAGCACCTTGGCGACACCGGCGATTTGCGCGGCGGCCTGGGCAGCGGCAGCGCAGTTGCTGCCAGCGATCAGCACGTGCACATCTCCACCGCACTTGACAGCGGCGGTCACGGTATTGAGGGTAGCGCCCTTGAGGGTCGCGTTGTCGTGTTCGGCAATAACGAGTGCAGCCATCAGATCACCTTCGCTTCATTCTTGAGTTTGTCGACCAGCGTCTTGATATCGGGCACCTTGATGCCGGCGCTGCGCTTGGGCGGTTCGGTCACTTTCAGCGTCTTGAGACGCGGTGTCACGTCCACACCAAGATCGGCAGGCTTGACGTTTTCCATCGGCTTCTTCTTCGCCTTCATGATGTTGGGCAGCGTGACGTAGCGCGGCTCGTTGAGGCGCAGGTCGGTGGTCACGATAGCCGGCAGATTGATCTTGACGGTCTCGAGGCCGCCGTCGACTTCACGCGTCACTTGCGCCTTGCCGTCGGCGATGGCGACTTTGGAGGCAAACGTGGCCTGCGGCCAGCCCATCAGTGC
>CAYUEG010000124.1:0-10587 GCA_964443245.1 uncultured Burkholderiales bacterium
GGCGGTGCCGATGGCGGCAATTTTTTCACCGCTGATGAATACGTCGGTTGTCTTGTCGAAGCCGGTGGATGGGTCGATCACACGGCCGTTGCGGATTGCAATGTTGGACATGTCAGTTACCCGCCACAATGCTCATCACCGCCATGCGCACGGCGATTCCAAAAGTGACCTGGGGCAGGATGACTGCCTGGCGGCCATCAGCCACCGTGGAATCAATCTCGACACCCCGGTTCATGGGCCCTGGATGCATCACGATTGCATCCGGCTTGGCGCGTGCCAGCTTGTCCGGTGTCAGACCGTAACTCTTGTAGAACTCCTGTGCGCTCGGCAGGAGGGCGCCCTTCATCCGTTCATTCTGCAAGCGCAGCATGATGACGACATCCACTCCCTTCAAACCTTCTGCCATGTCGTGAAACACCCGCACGCCCATCTGTTCGACGTGGCTGGGCAACAAAGTGCGCGGGCCGATGACGCGCACTTCGGGCACCCCCAACGTGGTAAGTGCATGAATATCCGACCGTGCCACGCGTGAGTGAAGTATGTCACCGACGATGGCGACAGTCAGGTTGGTGAAATCCTTCTTGAAGTGGCGGATGGTGTACACATCCAGCAACCCTTGGGTCGGATGCGCATGTCTTCCATCGCCGGCATTGACCACGTGGATGTGGGCAGCGCCAATCGCGTTCAGGTGCTGGGCAATCAGGTACGGTGCGCCGGACTGCGCGTGACGCACGACAAACATGTCGGCTTGCATCGCCGAGAGGTTGTCGATGGTATCCAGCAGCGACTCCCCCTTGCTGGCTGAGGACGCATTGATGTTGAGATTGATGACGTCTGCAGACAGCCGCTTCGCGGCAATTTCGAAAGTGGTACGGGTTCGCGTGGAATTCTCGAAAAACAGGTTGAACACCGACTTGCCGCGCAAAAGCGGGACCTTCTTGACTTCACGTTCCCCCACCAACGCGAACGAATCCGCTGTCGTCAGGATGTTTTCGAGAATGGCTTTGGGCAAGCCCTCTATCGATAGCAAATGGGTGAGTTCACCGTTCTTGTTCAGTTGCGGGTTGCGCACGGTTGGTGGTTATCCTTGAATACGTTTTTTCTCAACCAGCTGGAAAGCGAGCTTGCCGTCCTGAGACTGAATCAGGTTCAGACTTTGGTGGGCAGGCAAGGGAAGGGTTTCACCGACAAAGCGGGCGGCCACCGGCAGTTCCCGCCCGCCACGGTCGATCAGCACTGCCAGGTCGATCCGTTTGGGGCGACCATAGTCGAAGAGTTCGTTCATCGCAGCGCGCACGGTGCGGCCGGTAAACAGAACGTCATCCACCAGAATAATCTCCGCTCCCTCGACATCGAAAGGGATGGCCGATTTCTTGACCTGGGGGTTGAGCCCCACCAGGCCAAAGTCATCCCGGTAGAACGAGATGTCGAGGGACCCCAACGGGGTTTGGAGACCGAGAGCGTGATGCAGTTTGCCCGCAATCCAGGCGCCGCCGGTGTGCACGCCTATCATCACCGTGCTCGGGCTTATCGTAGGGCGGATCTGCTCGCAAAGCAGGTCGCAAAGCGCTTCTGCGTCAGGAACGGCCATGATTCCCCGGGTCATCGAAAAAAGCCTGCAAGATGATTGCCGCTGCCATCGCGTCTACCGCCTTCTTGTCGTGCTTCTGCGTACCAAGTACGCTTTCTGCCATTGCAGAGGTATATCGTTCGTCAACGAATTTTACTGGTAATCCGAAACGCCCTTCGAGTTGGTGTCCGAACCGTTCGCAACGGGCCGTCATTTCGGAAGCCGCACCGTCCGGATGCAATGGCCTGCCGACAATCAGGATGTCAGCGCACCAATCGGAGATGAGCGCCGAAATGGCGGAGAAGCGCTCCACGTTGGAGCCAGTACCAATGGTGGTTAACGGCCTTGCGGTACGCACCAGCGTATTGCCGATCGCAACGCCGATGCGCTTGACACCGAAATCAAAGGCCAACAATGTTTGAATCTCGGGGGCCGCTTCCGTCGAACCCTGGGGCGCCACCGCCTCAGGCATGACCGGCAACATCCATCAGGTTCGCAAAGGTGGCGCCAATCAAACGCATCGCTGCCTCAAGGCGCTGTTCAACCGGCAAATCAAACATCACGGCCGGGTCAGCCTCAACCGTAAGCCAGGCATTTTGGGCCACCTCCGCCTCCAGCTGCCCGGCAGACCAGCCGGCATATCCGAGGGACATGATCATGTTGGCTGGACCGGTTCCATGCCCAACCGCCTGCAGAATGTCCTTGGAAGTTGTCAGTCCGATCTCACTTGTAACCCTTAACGTAGAGGACCACGCACCGAGCGGGCGATGGAGCACAAAACCTCGATCGGTCTGCACTGGTCCACCGAAGAATACCGGCGCCGCCTTCAGGGCCTCAACCTCCAGACTGAGATCCACCTGCTCGAAGAGGGTTTCCAGCTTGATGTCAAGCGGACGATTGATCACGATACCGAGTGCGCCATGAGCGTTGTGTTCACAGACGTAAGTGACCGTCTTCCCGAAGACCGATTCGCCAAGCGAAGGCATCGCTATCAGGAAGTGATGCGTAAGGTTTATCGCCAAGGTATTCAAAGCCTGCGGGTCACGAAGCCTAAAGATAGTGCGAGAACGTCGCAGCGACTGGTTCTATGGATTCGAAGAGGCGCTAGGCTAGAATAGCACCGGGCCATTCAATTTTCAAAGGCAACGTGTGGTCTGGGTTCTGGTTGGGTCGGGGTGATGTTTTTCGCTCGATCTGAAACCTTTTTTGGGGCCTACGCACCTCAACTAGGCTGATTTCTCGCCTTGGCGCCTTTCCCCCATTCGTCCCGCGGGCCGGGAATGATGTGGGTCTATCCTTTTTTGCAAAGCCATTCCATGTCATTTGCTTTACTCGGTCTTTCCGAGCCCATTGTTCGGGCTGTTGCCGAACAGGGTTACACCACACCCACCCCGATCCAGTTACAGGCCATCCCTGCAGTGCTGTCCGGCGGGGATCTCATGGCTGGCGCGCAAACCGGCACCGGCAAGACCGCCGGGTTTACGCTGCCCATCCTGCAACGGCTGTCGCTTCGCAAACCGGCGGGGCGACTGCCGATTCGCTGCCTCGTGTTGACGCCCACCCGCGAGCTCGCCGCGCAGGTGGAGGAAAGCGTGCGGGTGTACGGCAAGTATGTGGGTTTGAAATCGACGGTGATCTTCGGCGGTGTGGGACAGCAGCCCCAGGTCGACCGCCTGCGCAGCGGTGTCGACATTCTCGTTGCCACGCCCGGCCGCCTGCTGGATCTGCACCAGCAGCGCCTGTGCGACCTTTCGCAAATCGAGATTCTGGTGCTGGACGAAGCCGACCGCATGCTTGACATGGGTTTCATCCACGACATCAAGAAGGTGCTCAAGATCCTGCCGCTCACTGTGAACAACGTCAAGCGGCAAAACCTGCTGTTCTCGGCTACTTTTTCGGACGAGATCAAGGCGCTGGCGGACGGTCTGTTGAACAAACCGGCGTTGATCCAGGTGACGCCGCCCAATTCCACCGTGGACATGATCAGGCAAAAGGTGCACCCGGTTGATCGCGACAAGAAGCGCGAGATGCTCACCCACCTGATCCGCAAGGGCGACTGGCACCAGGTGCTGGTGTTCTCGCGTACCAAGCACGGCGCCAACCGCCTCGCCGAGCAGCTGGACAAGGACGGCATTTCTGCCCTGGCGATCCACGGCAATAAAAGCCAGGGCGCACGCACGCGGGCGCTTGCCGAGTTCAAGGAGGGCAGCTTGCAGGTACTGGTGGCCACCGACATTGCTGCGCGCGGCATCGATATTGACCAGTTGCCCCACGTGGTCAACTATGATTTGCCGAATGTGCCCGAAGACTACGTGCACCGGATCGGCCGTACCGGTCGCGCCGGCGCCACCGGTGAGGCGATCTCGCTGGTGTGCGTGGACGAGCACGCGTTCCTGCGTGACATCGAGCGCCTGATCAAGCGCGAGATTGAAAGCGAAGTGATCCCGGGGTTCGAGCCTGATCCGACCGCTCGGCCGGAACCGATCCTGCAGCGCCAGGGGCGGGGTGGTGCCTCACAGGGCCGGAGGCAGGCGGCGGGTGGTAGCCGGTCTGGGCAGTCCCCTGCACGAAGTGGACAACCCGCGGGGCGGACGCCCGGAAATGGCAATCGTGGGCGCGGTGCGGCGCAGCCGGCAGCCGGAGCGGCAGGACGCCCGCGTACTGGCGGAGGTGGCAGCCAGGCCACGCCGGCCCGTGCAGGCCAACCGGCACGGACGGGTCAAGCTGCGCGTGCCGCACAACCAACGCAAACCACGGCTCGTCCGGCAGCAGCGCCACAACGTCACAACGCACCCAGGCGTGGCGGTGCGCTTCTTGGTGGAAAATAGGATGTATCAACTTTTCGTTTAGCTTTTAAAGGACACTTTTGTGAAACCGGACCAACATCAGGAATTGCGCGATGCGATGCGCGATCTGTGCAAGCAATACCCCGACGAATATTGGCGCAAGGTTGATGACGAGCGCGGCTATCCCGAGGCCTTCGTCGATGCGCTGACCAAAGCCGGCTGGATGGCAACCCTGATCCCTGAAGAGTTTGGCGGATCGGGTCTGGGGCTGGCAGAGGCCTCCGTGGTGATGGAAGAGATCAACTACAACGGCGGCAATTCCGGTGCCTGCCACGGCCAGATGTACAACATGAACACGCTGTTGCGCCACGGCTCGGCGGAGCAGAAGAAGCATTACCTGCCGAAAATCGCCAGTGGCGAGTTGCGCCTGCAGTCGATGGGCGTGACGGAACCGACGACCGGTACGGACACTACCAAGATCAAGACGGTTGCCGAGAAGAAGGGTGATCGCTATGTGGTCAATGGCCAGAAGGTCTGGATTTCGCGCATCCAGCATTCGGACCTGATGATCCTGCTGGCACGCACCACGCCGATTGGCGAGGTCAAGCGTAAATCCGAAGGCATGTCCATTTTCCTCGTGAACCTGCACGATGCCATCGGCAAGGGCTTGTCGGTGCGGCCGATCCGCAACATGGTCAATCACGAGACGAACGAACTGTTTTTCGACAACCTCGAGATTCCGGCAGAGAACCTGATTGGCGAAGAAGGCAAGGGTTTCAAGTACATCCTCGACGGGCTCAATGCGGAGCGCGCGCTGATTGCAGCCGAGTGCATCGGCGATGCCTACTGGTTCATCGAACGCTCGGCCAAGTATGCCTGCGAGCGGGTGGTGTTCGATCGCCCGATTGGCCAGAACCAGGGTGTTCAGTTTCCGATTGCCGAAAATTACATTGAAACCGAGGCGGCCAACCTGATGCGCTGGAAGGTCTGCGAGCTGTTTGACGCCAACAAGCCCTGCGGCGCCGAGGCCAACATGTCCAAGTATCTTGCGGCCAAGGCGTCGTTCGAAGCGGCCAATGTCTGCATCCAGACCCACGGCGGTTTTGGCTTCGCCTGCGAATACGATGTCGAACGCAAGTTCCGTGAAACCCGTCTCTATCAGGTTGCGCCGATTTCAACCAACCTGATCTACTCCTATATCGCTGAGCACGTGTTGGGCATGCCGCGCTCGTTCTGAGCACGGTGGAAGGCTCGCCCCCTGGCCGCGTGGGGGTGGTGCCCTGAAACCGTTGGTGGACAACGGTTTCAGGATTGTTGGCAGGCGTTACAGGTGGGGCGCAAGCGCTCGCTCCACTTCTTCCTGGCTTGTGCCGGAGCGGCGCGCCAGGTCCGCCACCTGATCGACGCCGATCTTGCCGACGTTGAAGTAGGTCGATTCCGGGTGGGAAAAATAGAACCCGCTCACGGATGCGGCCGGCATCATGGCGAAGCTTTCGGTCAGCGACATGCCGATTTCGGCGCAGTCCAAGAGTTTGAAGATGTCGGCCTTGACACGGTGATCGGGGCAGGCCGGATATCCCGGTGCGGGACGGATGCCCCGATACTTCTCGGCAATCAGGTCGTGGTTTTCCAGATGTTCTTCCGGCGCGTATCCCCACAGCTCGCGCCGTACCTTTGCGTGGAGCGCTTCGGCAAATGCCTCGGCGAGCCGGTCCGCCAGGGCTTTGAGCATGATGGAGCGGTAATCGTCGTGCGCTGCCTCGAAGGCGTGCAGGTGCTTGTCGATGTTGAGCCCGGCGGTGACCGCGAACAGGCCGATGTAGTCCGGGTCGGCCGAGAACTTCGGTGCAATGAAGTCGGCCAGGCAGCGGTTGGGCGTATTGGAAGGCTTTTGCGTCTGCTGGCGCAGACCGCGCCACGTCATGGCAACCTGGCTGCGCGTCTCGTCGGTATAGATTTCGATGTCGTCATCGTTGACGGTATTGGCCGGCAGCAGGGCTAGCACCCCATTGGCGGTGAGCCAGCGCCCGTCGATCAACTTACGGAGCATCGCCTGGCCATCGGTCTGCACGTGGCGCGCGGCCTCGCCGACCACCTGATCCTGCAGGATCTGCGGGAACGAACCGGCGAGATCCCAGACCTGAAAGAACGGCCCCCAGTCAATGTAGTTGGCCAGTTCCGCCAGATCAAAATTCTTCAGTATCTTGCGACCGATGAAGCGCGGCCTGGGCGGCGTATAGATGCTCCAGTCGACCTGCGCCTTGTTGGCGCGTGCCTCTTCAAGGGTGATCAGCTCCGGGCCTTTCTTGCCGGCGTGCTGGGCCCGGACCCGATCGTATTCAGTGGCAATCTGGCTCACGTAGGCGTCACGTTGCGTGTCGGACACCAGCTGGGTCGCTACCCCCACCGCGCGGGAGGCATCCGGTACGTAGATGGTGGGCCTGCCATAGTGCGGCGCAATCTTGACGGCAGTGTGCACGCGCGAGGTGGTGGCGCCACCAATCAGCAGCGGCACGGTAAAGCCCTGGCGTTCCATCTCGCGGGCCAGATGCGCCATTTCTTCCAGCGACGGGGTGATCAGGCCGGACAGGCCGATCATGTCGGCGTTGACCTCACGCGCCTTGTCGAGGATCTTTTGCGCCGGCACCATCACACCCATGTCGATCACTTCGAAGTTGTTGCATGCGAGGACGACGCCAACAATGTTCTTGCCGATGTCGTGCACGTCGCCCTTGACGGTGGCCAGCACGATGCGGCCCTTGGTCTGGGCACCGCCCGCTGCCTTCTCCGCTTCGATGTAGGGCACCAGATGCGCAACCGCCTGCTTCATCACGCGGGCACTCTTGACCACCTGAGGCAGAAACATCTTTCCGGCACCGAACAGGTCGCCGACGATGTTCATGCCGTCCATCAGCGGGCCTTCGATCACATGGATCGGCCGTCCGCCAGTGTCGTGCATCTTCTGCCGTGCTTCTTCGGTATCGGCGACGATGTAATCGGTGATGCCGCGCACCATGGCGTGCGCCAGCCGCTTCTCGACCGGCTCTTCGCGCCACGCGAGGTCTTCCACCTTGGCCTTGCCGGCGCCCTTGTAGTGCTCGGCAAACGTCACCAGCGCCTCGGTCGCTTCACCGTTGGCGTTGTGGCGATTGAGGACCACGTCCTCGACCTTCTGGCGCAGTTCGGGGGCAATCTCGTCGTAGACGCCCAGTTGCCCGGCGTTGACGATGCCCATGCTCATGCCGGCCTGAATTGCGTGGTACAGGAACACCGTGTGGATCGCTTCGCGCACCGGTTCGTTGCCGCGGAACGAGAAGCTCACGTTCGAAACACCACCGCTGACCTTGGCGTGCGGCAGGTTGGCCCGGATCCAGCGTGTTGCCTCGATGAAATCCACCGCGTAGTTGTTGTGTTCCTCGATGCCGGTGGCAATTGCGAAAATGTTCGGATCGAACACAATGTCTTCCGGCGGAAAGCCGATCTCATTGACCAGGATGGCGTAGGCGCGTTGGCAGATTTCCGTCTTGCGCGCGAAGGTGTCGGCCTGGCCCTTCTCGTCAAACGCCATGACGATCACCGCCGCGCCATATCGGCGGCACAGTCTGGCCTGACGGCGAAACTCGTCTTCGCCTTCCTTCATCGAGATCGAATTGACGATGGCCTTGCCCTGCACGCACTTGAGGCCTGCTTCGATCACGCTCCACTTGGATGAATCGAGCATGATCGGCACGCGCGCGATGTCCGGTTCGCCGGCAATCAGGTTGAGGAATCGCACCATGGCGGCCTGCGAGTCGAGCATCGCTTCGTCCATGTTGATGTCAATGACCTGCGCGCCGTTCTCGACCTGTTGCCGTGCCACCGCGAGAGCGTCGTTGTACTGACCGGCCAGGATCATGCGCGAGAAGGCCTTTGAGCCGGTCACGTTGGTGCGCTCGCCGACGTTGACAAACAGGGAGCCCTCGTCAATGGTCACCGCTTCCAGGCCGGACAGGCGCATCGCCTTCGCAATATCGGGGATCAGGCGGGGTGGCTCCTGACGTACCGCCTCGGCGATGGCCTGAATGTGCTCCGGCGTCGTGCCGCAACAGCCGCCGACGATGTTGGCAAAGCCGCTCCTGGCGAACTCCTTGAGGAAGCCGCTGGTCATCGCCGGCGTTTCGTCGAACCCGGTTTCACTCATCGGGTTGGGCAGACCGGCATTGGGGTACACGCAGATATAGGTATCGCAGACGTTCGACAGTTCCTCGATGTACTGACGCATCAGCGCGGCGCCCAGGGCGCAGTTGAGGCCGATCGTCAGGGGTCTGGCATGGCGCACGCTGTTCCAGAACGCTTCGACGGTCTGGCCCGAAAGAATCCGCCCGGAGGCATCGGTGACGGTGCCCGAGATCATCAACGGGGGGCGTCTGGTGCCGGTCAGCCCGCGTTCCTCGCACACCATGTCAATGGCGAACAGCGCGGCCTTGGCGTTGAGCGTATCGAAAATGGTCTCGACCAGCAGCAGATCGGCACCCCCGTCCAGCAGGCCGTTGACGTTCTCGATATAGGCGTCGACCAGTTCGTCAAAGGTGACGTTGCGCGCACCGGCATCATTGACGTCGGGCGAGATGGAGGCTGTCTTGGGGGTAGGGCCCAATGCGCCGGCAACGAAGCGCGGCCGCTCCGGGGTGGCGTACTGGATGCAGGCGGCTTTGGCCAGGCGCGCAGCTGCCAACGACAGCTCGTAGCCGAGATCGTCCAACCCGTAGTCGGCTTGCGCAATGCGCTGGGCCCCGAACGTGTTGGTCTCGACAATGTCTGCACCGGCAGCCAGGTACCGCGCGTGGATTTCGCTGATTACCTGCGGCTGTGTCAGGTTGAGCAATTCATTGTTGCCGCGCAGGTCATGCGCATGGCTGCGGAAGCGATCCCACATGCCGGGCGCGCCGCCGTGGCCGCGATACTGCTCCTCGGTGAGCTTGTACTGCTGAATCATGGTGCCCATGGCGCCGTCCAGCACCAGAATGCGCTGCGAGAGCAGCAGCGTCAAGGTTTCTTCTATCGAGGGATGAGCAGCCATGGGAGTCCCGACCGGAAAATGCGCTGAACCAACAAAAAACCCGCCTCAGCTAGCATGCCAACGCGGGTCTTGTGAAATTCTCGCAGGACGCGCTTTAGCAATATTTGTTGGTGTGGTAGGGCGTGCTTTGCCGCACTTCCAACACCGCGCCTGCAAGCTGATCGTCAAATCGGCGCTTTCAAAGGATTATATCGTCAGTTGCGGCGGTGCAGCAATTGTCGCAACGCCAGCGGTACGATACCGATCAGGGCCAATGCGACAGCCGCCTCCATCGACAGCACGTCGTCCAGGGAGTCGATTTTTGCCAGCATGGTGCCGGCATTGACCCAGACGAAGGTGTTGGCCAGCATGCCGACAAAACTGGCAACGACAAAAGTGCGCAAGGCCATATTGGTCAGGCCCATGACGGGGTTGACGACGAAAAACGGGAACAGGATCACCACGCGCATCATGAACAGGTAGAACGCGCCGTCGCGTGCGATGCCCTGGTCAACAATGCGAAACACGCGGGCAAAGCGGGCGTGGACCCAGTCATGCAGCAAGTGACGGGCGATCAGGAAGGCGCCGGTGGCACCGATGGTGGCGGAGGTGGCGGCCAGCACAACGCCCGGCACCAAACCGAACACCATTCCCGCTGTCAGGGTGAGCGTGGAGGCAGCGCCAGGCACGGACAGGGTGGCGCAGACGATGAACACCGCGCAATAGGCCACGACCATCACTGCCATGTGGTCATGACAGAAGGCGATCAGGTCGTCGCGATGCGCGAGCAACCAGGCAAGCGTGAGCCGGTCTGCTGCCAGCCAGATGGCGATCCCGCTAGCCGAGCCTAGCGCCAGGAGCAACAGGAGCGTGCGGCGCGGCACTTGACCTCAGACCCGGTGTGAAGCTCGTCACGCCGCTTCGAGGGCGTGCCGGGTCAGTTCGGCAAGGCTGATCAGCTTCAGGACCTTTTGATGTGTGGCCGCCAGTACCACCGGCGGTGCGACGCCGGCGTTCAAGGCCTCCAGCCAGCGGTTGGCGCACAGGCACCAGCGATCGCCGGGCTTCAAGCCGGCAAAGCGGTATTCGGGGCGCGGGGTGGAAAGGTCATTTCCCTGTTTCGCCGAAAACGCCAGAAACTCGGCGGTGACCTTGGCGCACACGACGTGGGTGCCTAAGTCCTCCGGGCCGGT
>CAYUEG010000125.1:0-7905 GCA_964443245.1 uncultured Burkholderiales bacterium
CGGTACCACGGTCTACTTCTTCCACACGCTTACCAACACCGGAAACGGCACCGACACCTTTGACTTGAGCACGGTGGCCAGCGCCTCCCCCTGGGTGGCCGCCACGTCCCTCTACCGGGATACGTCGCCGGCCGACGGCGTTCCGGATTCGACAGTGCCGATTACCTCCACCGGTCCGCTGGCAGCCGGGCAGAGCTTCACCTTTGTAGCCGCGATTACGATTCCGCCCACTGCCTCGGCGGGGCAGAATTCATCGTTCGAAGTGCGCGGCGTCGGCAATGCAGCGGCAGCGACGACAGGGGGCTACACCGCTGCCGCGCAGCAGGCCAACACCGACACGGTGCGCCTCACCGCGTCGGCGGTGCTGGCGCCAGTGGGCAAGTCGTTCTCGATCGTCGAGGGACCGTCGCCGTCCACTTCGCAGATCACTGTTACCGTCACCTACACCAACAACACGGCGGCCACTGCCACGAATGTGCGCATCACGGACTGGATCGGCGTGTCATCCTCCAGCCCGATGGTGTTCAACACCACCGGCATGCGCTACGTGGCGGGCAGCGGGCGCTGGTCCTCCTGCGGTGGCGGCGCCACGGCACTCACCGATACCGGTGACGGCAACGAATGCGGGGCGGTCGGCACCCGGATCAACTATGAAGTGGTGTACCCACTGGCGCCGGCAACGTCGGAAGCGCGGGTGGAAGCGGTCATCGAATCGGTACCCCCGCATACTTCCGGCCAGATCACGTTCAAGGTGGAGGTGGTCGGCAGCCTGGCGACGGGCACTGCCAATACCACCAATGCGGCGCGTATCAGCTATTTCGACGGAGCCGCCACGCAAACGATTGCCACCAACCAGGCAACCTACAACGTCACCTCGCGTCCCCCGGACACGACGGACCTGAAGATCGCCAAGACCATCACCAAGCCCTCATCCGGCAATTTCACCATCGGCAATGCCGGCGAATACACCCTGCAAGTTACCAACGTCGGCCTGTTGGCCAGCACCGGTACCATCACCGTCACCGATACCCTGCCGGGTGGCCTTGAGGTGACTGGCATGAGCGGTACCGGCTGGGAATGCAGTCAGACTGGCTCACACGCGAGCGGTAGCGCCACCCTTACCGGTGGTGGCGTCACCGTTACCTGTACGACCAGTAACGTGATCCCCGCGCAGGCGGCCTCGGTGGCAGGTTCGGCAAACCCGATTCGCCTGACCGTTGTACCGCGCACGGTGTCGGTACTGGCACCGGTGGCCACTCAACCGCTGCCGCCTGCCGCCATCGTGACCCGCTCGCTGACCAATACCGCCAGCGTATCGGGGGGTGGTGAGCCAGTGGGCAATGCCAACAACAATTCAGCGTCTGTCGCGGTCACCGTCGGTCCCTCGGCCAATGTCACCGGCCGCGTCTGGCAGGACGTCAACCACAACCGCGCTTACAACGCCGGTGTCGACAAGCCTCTCTCCGGCTGGACGGTGGAGGTGTTTGACCTGTCCACCTTCAACGTTGTCGGTACGGGCACCACTGCGGCGAGCGGCAGCTACACCATTACAGGTCTGATTCCGGGGCCCTACGGCATCCGCTTCCGCGACCCGGACAGCAACGTCGTCAACGGTCGCCCGGTATGCGGCACCAGCGACACTACCTGTTCGACCGCATCGTTCAGCGGCAATGCGTCACAGCTCGATTCCTCCGGTACGTTCCTTCGCGTCAATTTGACAGCGGGTGACACGGTGCTGGAGCAGAACCTGCCGCTGGATCCTTCCGGCATCGTCTACGACGGCCAGACCGGCGCGGCGATTGCCGGAGCGACGGTATCTTTAACGGTCCGGACACAGGCAGGGGCAGTGGCAACCGGTTTTAACCCCGCGATTCATCTCGTCGGCGGGGCAGCGGCCGTCACCCAGACCACGGGCGCAACAGGCTTTTATCAGTATGTGATTACTGCGGTCGGCGCGACCTTCTGTCAGGGGCTGGCGGGTGGTGGCTGCCTTTTGGAGCTCAGCGTCACGCCACCGGCGGGTTACCAGCCATTCTCCGTTTCGCAGGCGCTGGTACCGCCGCAAGCGTCGACGGGCGGCTGCCTTTCCGCCAACTGTATCGATCCGACCGGCCTGCCGGGTCCGCATCGGGTCAGCACCATTGATGTGGCGCCGATCCTGCCGGTGAACCAACCGTACTTCCTGCGCTTCTTCATGTCGCCCGGTGATCCGGATGTCGTGAACAACCACTTGCCGCTGTTCAAGACCAACGCAGCGGTCGGCAACAACCTCCTGGTAAGCAAGAGTGCCAGCAAGACGGCAGCCGAGATCGGCGATTTTGTCGACTACACCGTGCGCATCAACAACACTACTGCAACGCCGGCCAATCCCACCCGCGTGACCGACATCCTTCCGGCAGGATTCAAGTACGTGCCCGGTACCTCGCGCATTACCGTTTCGCCGGCGACGACCGCTTCGCCGCTTGCTGATCCTTCAGGTGGTGCCGGTCCGACGCTGGTATGGCCGATCGGGGCTGTCACGGTCGGCGCCACCGTCACACTTACTTACCGGGCGCAATTGAGTGTCAATGCTGCGCAAGGCGATGGGATCAATCGCGCGTCTGCTGCTGCTCCCGGCATGGGTTCGAACACCGCAACCGCGCGGGTGCGCGTGTTGGGTGGTGTCTTCAGCGACCGCGGGTTCATCATGGGTACCGTGTTTGCCGATTGCAACCGGGATCGCGTGCAGGGTGCGCGCGAACCGGGCATACCCGGCGTCCGCCTGTTCATGGAAGACGGCACCAGCGTGGTGACCGACTCGGAAGGCAAGTTCAGCCTGTACGGCATCACGCCACGCACCCACGTCATGAAGATTGACGACATCACCATGCCGCTGGGTAGCGAGCTGATTGCGCTCAACAACCGCAACGCTGGCGATCCTTCTTCACGGTTTGTCGATGTGAAGAAAGGCGAGATGGTGCGCGCCGACTTTGCCGAGGGTTCCTGCTCGCCGCAGGTGATGCAGCAGATCAAGGCGCGTCGCGAGAAGGGCGAAACCGCACAGGCTGAATTGAATCGTGCATTCTCGGGCGCATTGCAACCAACCCCGGCGGTGCCTGCAGGGCCGGCGGCCGTGGGGGCGGCGGCGCAGGGCAATGCGGCGGGTGGCGCGGCGCAGCCGGTGCTCGGTGCCGGCGGTATCGGAAATACGGGCAGCAACGTCAACCCCGCGGTGTTCCAGCCGGTGCAGGCATCGGGGCCGGCAGGCAGCGTCAACTCCAGCAATTCAAACCTGCCGCCGCGGCAGGGTGATCTGACCAACGCCCAGTTGCCGGATGTGGCGCAACCGCCGATTTCCAGCCAGCCGCTCGAAGAGCTGATTGTCGATATGGACAACACCTTTGCGCTGTTGAACCTGAAGGACGGCGATACCTTGCCGATGGCGCAAACCAACATCCAGATCAAGGGCCAGCTGGGTGCCAGCTTTGCCGTGCTGGTCAATGGTGTGGAAGTGCCGCAATCCCGGGTGGGTAAACGCTCCAAGCTGGAATCCAAAGCGATTGAAGCCTGGGAGTACATCGGCGTCACCCTGAAAGCCGGCCGCAATGAAATTGTGGCGCGCCAGTCCGATGGTTTCGGCAACGTGCGCGGCGAAGTGAAACTCTCGGTGATCGCCCCGGGCACGATGGCGAAGATTGTCATCGATACCGTGGCGTCCTCGACGGCCGATGGTTCCACACCGATTACCGTCAAGGTGCGTCTGGTGGATGACAAGGACGTGCTGGTCACATCGCGCACCTCGATCACCCTGCAATCGAGCCTGGGTCGCTGGCTGGTGCAGGATTTGAACCCGCAGGAAGTCGGCACGCAGGTGTTCATTTCCGGCGGCACTGGCGAGTTCAAGCTGATGGCGCCAGCCGACCCGGGTGATGCCACGATCGAGGTGGCCGGTGGCGTGCTCAGAAGTACCAAGCGGGTGTCGTTCCTTCCCCATCTGCGGCCGTTGATTGGCGCCGGCATCATCGAGGGTGCGATCAACTTCAACAGCCTTTCGCTCAAGAACCTCGTATCGACCCAGGGACGCGACAACTTCGAACAGGAGATTCGTCGCTTCCATTACGAGACCAGTGACGGCAAGCGCTCGATGGAAGCGCGCGCCGCCATGTTCCTGAAGGGCCAGGTCAAGGGCGAGTATCTGCTGACGCTGGCCTACGATTCGGACAAGGATTTGCGCGACCGTGTGTTCCGCGACATCGCGCCGGACGAGTTCTATCCGATCTACGGTGATTCCTCTTCGCGTGCCTTTGATGCCCAGACCAGCGGCCGCTTCTTCGTGCGCGTTGACAAAGGAAAATCGTTCGTGCTCTACGGCGATTACCCGACTGCCGGCCCGCCGGGCGCGCGCGCGCTCTCGCAGTTCAGCCGATCACTCACCGGTGCCAAGTGGCACCTGGAAGGTGCGCCCTATTCGATCAATACCTTCGTGAGCCGCGACACCTTCCGCCAGCGGGTGCAGGAGTTTGTCGCCAATGGCACCTCCGGGCCGTTCCTGCTGAATCTGCCGTCCGGCGCGGTCATCAATACAGAGAAGGTCGAGTTGATCACACGTGACCGCAATCAGGCTGCCCTGATCCTGCTGGCCGAGACCAAGGCACGTTTCTCCGACTACGAGATCGAGCCCTACACCGGGCGCCTGTTGTTCCGTTCACCGGTAGCAAGCCTCGATGCGAACCTCAACCCGATCTCGATCCGCATTACCTACGAGATTGACCAGGGCGGCACGCCGTTCTGGATCGGCGGCATCGACGGCCAGTACAAGGTGACGGACAGGGTCGAAATCGGCGGCGCCTACATCAAGGACCAGAACCCTGGTCAGGAATTCTCGATGGCGGGCCTGAATGCCACCTGGAAGATTTTCGAGAAGACGGTTCTCGTGGCGGAAACCGCGCGTACCAACCGGAACGCGCCTGCGCTCACCACAGGTACTGCGACGGGTGCCATCGTCGGTGCCGGCGCCGCCAACCGGATCGAACTGCGGCATGCCGAGGGCAACCTGACGGCGCGCGCGTTTGCCGGCAAGGCGGATGTCACCTTCGACAATCCTTCCTCATCGCTGAACCGCGGCCGCATTGAGGCCGGCGCCAGCGCCACGTACAAGCTGACGGCGTCGACCAACCTGTCCACCGAGTTCCTGCGCACGGGTGATGTGGCCACCGGCGCGACCCGTGATGCCCTCCAATTGCGTGCCGATCACGCGTTCGGCAATGGTGTGCGGGTCGAGGCTGGCGTGCGGCACAGCACCGAGGCCAACCCTGCGGCCGCCAACGGCGCCAGCATCGGCACCACGCCAAACCAGTTCACCAGCATCCTGACCAGAGTGACGGCGCCGGTGCCCGGCTTGCCGCAGGCGAGTGTGAACGCCAGCTACGAGCAGGCCATCCAGGGCGACGACCGCAAGGCAGTTGGCCTGGGTGCCGAGTACAAGCTTTCGCCATCGGCGCGCATCTATGGCCGCCATGAATCGATTTCGTCACTCTCCGGCCCCAGCGGCCTTTCGCCAGCGCTGAAGAACAACACCACCGTATTCGGCATCGACACCAAAGTCACCGAGAGCACGCAGGTGTTCAGCGAATACCGCGGCCGCAGCTCGCTCGATGGCGCCACGTCCGAGGCTTCGATGGGCGTGCGCAACACCTGGGCGGTGGCCGAGGGCCTGCGTGTTACCGGTTCGCTGGAGCGCCTGCAACCGATCCAGCGCCTGGCCACCGGCACCACCTCCACCGAATCGACCGCCGTGGCCGGTGGCGTGGAATACACGGCCAATCCGCTGTGGAAGGGCTCGGCGCGCCTGGAGTTGCGCAACAGCACGACCACCGACAGTGTGCTGTCCACCTTCTCGATTGCCTACAAGCTCAACCGGGATGTGGCCCTGCTGGCGCGCAACAGCTACAGCATCACGCAACAAAAGGGCGCCACACCGGGTGATCAGGAACGCTGGCGTTTCCAGTTGGGTGCTGCGTACCGCGATACCGACAGCAACAAGCTTTCCGCCCTGGCGCGCTACGAGCATCGTGGTGAATCCGATACCGTGTCGGCCCCGGCGCTGAAGCGTTCCGCCCACATCGCTTCGTTCCATGCCAATTACCAGCCCAATCGTGCATGGATCATGTCCGGCCGCTACGCCACCAAGTACGTGCTGGAAGATGCGCTGGGCATCGCCAGCAAGTCTTCGGGCCATCTGGTGTCGGGCCGCATCACCCACGACATCACCAACAAGTGGGACATCGGCCTTGTCAGTTCCTTGCACACCGATGGCGGCTTTGGCAATCGCAAGCTCGGCCTCGGCTTGGAAGTGGGCTACCTGTTGCAGGAGAACCTGTGGCTCTCCGGCGGCTACAACCTGTTTGGCTTCAAGGACAGGGACCTCGCCGGTCAGGATTACACCGACAGAGGCTTCTTTGTCCGTCTGCGTTACAAATTTGATGAAACCCTGTTCGACTGGAAGAAAGATGCCAAGCTGCGTGGAGAAGCCGATGCACCCCGGTAACGTTCTGGCGGGGGCAATAGGCCTTGAAGCGCGAGGAGAGCTGTCATGAACACGCGAATCAATCTGCCCTTGCGACCCGCGCGTCACCTGCGCGATGCGCTCCCGAGCACGTGGCCGGCCCCTGCCTTGATGGCTGGCATGTTTGCCGCCTTCATCGCCGCATGGGGTGGCAGTACCGCGTACGCACAAACTGCCACAGCGGTGCCCATGACAGCGCCGTCGGCCAGCGCTACCTCGGTGCCGATGACGGCCCCTTCGGCCTCCGCCACCGCCGTGACGCCATCAGGGAATGCTGCTGACGACACGGCCAACAATGCAGCCAGGAGCGGCTCCCAGAGCCAGTCTCCATCGAGTGGTGCCCCGGGATCGGCTCCTGGAGCGGGTTCTGGCGCGGCGGCCCCCGCCGGTTCGACAGTTACGCCGGCTACCGTACAAGGAACTGCGCAAGCCGCGCCTGTCGCGGCCAGTGCCACCGCCACCCCCGCAGCAGCCCCTTCGCCGCCGCCTGCACCGGCACCCACGCAACCCCAGCCGAAGCCGAAGCCGCCGCAAACGGCACTGACCCCGGTGGATGCGCGCATCACTGACCAGGCCATCCGCGGCGACATGGCCTTCATCCGCGCGCGCCACGCACGCCTGAAGGCGCTCAACGATGCGGGCGACAACCCCAACACTGCGTACCACTATGCCAAGGCGCTGCACTGGGTCGATTTTGCGCTGGACGAGTACGAGATGAAGAACCGTTCCGGCGTGATCGAGCAGGCGCTCGACGAAGGCGACAAGCTGATTGCCGGGCTCGAGGCCAAGCGCAGCGACCTGCCGATGCAGACGCCGATCCTGCCGCTCTCTACCCGGGTGCGCGAGGACCTCTGGGCCGCCGCCGAAAAGATGAAGGCGGACAAGGAGGGCTTCAAGTGCGCCGGAGGCGACATTGCACGCATGGAGGTACAACTCGTCTGGGCCGGGCACATCCAGCGTGATCTGGGCTGGCGCAGTGCCAAGCCGTACCTGCAGGCGGCCGAGCGCTATTACCGCGATGCCCTGGCCGGTTCCGAAACCTGCCCGCGCCCGGTGCAGGTTGCCACGCCGGCCGCCGAGAAGCGCGCCACCGACGATGCGGCCCTGGCGAAACTGCCGCCAGCCAGGCAGATCGAAATCCTGGCCGATCGCGTGCACTTTGCCTACGACCGCGCCAACATCAGTGTGGCGACAGCGCCCATCCTCGACCGTGTCGCATCCTTGCTGCGGGCCAATGGGGCGATCAGCGTCACCATCGAAGGTCACGCCGATGAGCGCGGCAGCGAGGCCTACAACGTCAAGCTTTCGCAGCGCCGCGCCGATGCGGTGCGTGCCTACCTGGTTGCGGCTGGCGTCGAAGC
>CAYUEG010000125.1:8005-10503 GCA_964443245.1 uncultured Burkholderiales bacterium
GCGGAGCGGGTGGGTTCGTTGGATCTATGCAGCCCTGCTGCTGGCCTTGTCTTTGGCAGCGGTGGACGCGTCGGCACAAATCATCCGTCCTTATTCGATTCGCTACCAGACCAATACGAACGGCGACATCGCCCAGATCGGCAACACCATTCTGACGTGCTCCGGAGCTGGTTGTGCGGCGGCACAGGCCGGTGGCGCGTCCAACAACAACGATTTCACGATGGTGAATGTCAACATCGACAACGGCACGCTGGTTGGCCCGACGTTCAATTCGTCGAGTGCGGATCTGACCATTCCGGCCGGGGCCACGGTCAAGTTTGCCGGGCTGTATTGGGGCGGGGTTTCCGCCAGCGCGTCGAGAAACCAGATGCTGCTCAAGGTTCCTTCCGCGACGGGTTACGCGGCAGTGACGGCCTCGCAAGTCGATACCTCCAACATCACCGTGGCGAACAACTACGCCGCCTTCGCTGATGTCACCACGCTGGTCCAGGCCGGGACGGCAAATGGAACCTACATCGGGGCAAACATTCAGGCCGACAGCGGGGTCCCAAACCGCTGGGGCGGTTGGGCGCTGATCGTGGTGTACGAGAGCAATACACAGCCATTGCGCAATCTGGTGGTGTATGACGGCTACGCCAACGTCGACAATCTTACGGGACAGACGCTTTCCGTTTCAGGATTTTTGACCCCGTACTCCGGCCCGGTGACGACCAAGGTGGGAACGTTCGGTTTTGACGGCGACCGCGCTTTCAATGGTGACCAGTTGCAAGTACGTTCATCCACCAACCCGACCTATACGGGGATCTCCGATACCAACAATCCCGCCGACAACTTTTACAACTCGACCATATCGGATGGCGGGGTGTCCATTACGGCGCGAAATCCGGCCTATCTCAACACGCTGGGTGTAGACCTGGACCGCTTCACCTTGCCCGCAGGGATTGTAGGCAATGGTGCCACCACCGCCGATATTCTCGTCAACACCGGAGGCGAGCAGTATCTGCCGGTCGTGATCACGTGGGCCACCGAAATTTACGTTCCGGTGATCACGCCGAATCTGGTGAAGACGGTGGCGGACATCAACGGCGGCGACATCCTCCCCGGCGACATTCTGCGCTGGACCATCAGCATGGCCAATACCGGGCTGGATCCGGGCATCAATCTGGTATTGGTGGACCCGATTCCAGGGCCAACGACTTACATTTCAAGCAGCATGGTGGTGATCAGCGGGCCGACCGGGCCGGCGAATGGCTCGATGACCGATGCGATCGATAGCGACCGTGCCGACTTTCGCACGGGCCCGAACCGCGTCGTCTACCGCCTTGGCGCCGGCGCCGGTGCGGGCGTCGGCGGAAACGACTCGGCCAACGGCGGCCAGCTGGCCTTTACCCAGAGCACGGCAATCCAGTTCGATACCACCGTCAACACGGTGCCGGCAGGTACCGTAATCAGCAACTCGGCCACCATTTTCTACAACGGCCAGACCATCAATACCCAGGCGTACACCTCGGCGACCTCTGCTGTCAGTGCCACGGTCTTGTCGCCTCCCTCGATTACCAAGACCTTTACCCCTTCATTCATTGCACCGGGTGGCACCTCGCAAATGAAGATCACGATCGCGAGTGCGGCGAGCAATCCGGCGACCATGACCGGGGTGACATTTTCCGATACGTTCCCGGTCGGTTTGGTCGTGTCAGCTTCGCCGGGTGTCAACGCCACGTGCACGCCCGGCTCGACCCCGGGCACGGTGACCGGCGGCACGGCGGGTGGCAATACCATCGGCATGAATCCGGGCGCCACCCTTGCCGCTGGCGGCAGCTGTGACATTGTGGTCAACGTCACGGCGGCTGCGGCGGGCAACTACATCAACACGACAGGAAACGTGACGTCCACCAATGCTGGCACCGGTGGCACGGCAACGGCGACGCTGGGCGTCGGCAAACTGGGCATTACCAAGTCCTTTGTGCCAAGCAGCATCCAGATTGGGCAGACGGCCTCCCTTTCCGTCACCATTTTCAACCCGCTGGGTTCGGTGGTCACCGGGGTGTCGTTCGTTGATGCGTTTCCCACCGGTCTGGTGGTGTCGGGCTCGGCGACGACGGTGCCCAGCCCGCCATGTGGCGTGGGCAGCGTGCTGCAGGACGACACCTTCGGCGCTCTGGCAGTCGGTGATGGCGGCATCGCCCTCCCTTCAGGCGCCCAGGGTGGCACCATCGCGGCCAATGGTTCCTGCACGTTCACCGTCAGGGTGGGTGCCAACGCTGGCACCTTGTTGGGGGTGTTCCCCAACACGACAGGAGGAGTAACCCGCTCGGGTGACGGCACGGCCGGCAACCCCAGCAACACCGCCACCCTCACCATTGTCGGCCGTCCGAACGTGAGCAAGAGCATCGCACCGACCGTAGTGAACAACGGTGATCAGGCAACAGTGACGATCACCATCAGCAACCCGAACACGACCACCACCCTTTCACGCGTGGGCGCGGTGTTCCTGGACA
>CAYUEG010000126.1:0-10493 GCA_964443245.1 uncultured Burkholderiales bacterium
AATAGAACGACACGCGAAAGGTTTCGCAGCAGGCACCACATTGCTGGCAGTCGAAAATGACAGGCGCGATCAAACGAACTGTTCCTGGATCAGTGGCGGTGTCGTCGGGGCGGAAACTTCACCCATGCGGCCATGACGGCGAGGCCAAACAAGGTATAGATGGTGGCGAATACCCACATGGGTGCCTCGTAGAACAGAACGCGTTGTATCCAGTGCTCCATAAAGCTGGCCGCGTAGGTGCCAGCGCGGGCTTTGGTACGCAGCCAGTTTTCCAGGCGGGTCAAAGGGCAGGTAGCGCCCAGCCATGACTGCAGGACGACAAAGCCGATCGCGGCAACATGGGTGACGCGAAACCAGAAGGCGTTTACCCAGAATTGGCCGCGCAGGTTGCCGACGATGATCACCACCAGTCCACCGACGACAAACAGCACCACTGCAAAATGGAGTGTCAGCACCAGATCGGCGAGCAACTGGTATCGAAGGGTGTCAGGCACGGCAAGGGGTGATGGGAGTTATTCTTGGCTCGTCGGGGGAGGGGGAGGAGAGCGGGGGCGCCAGTGATTACTCGCGTTGGCCTGACGTTGCTGATCGACGTATTCCTGCACCGCTTCCGCATGGGTACGACGTCATCCTACTGATGTGCGCGCAGTGCCGCAAAGCCGTGCGCCATATCCGCGATAAGGTCGTCAATGTGCTCCAACCCCGCATGCACCCTGAAGCAGGGTCCCGTATAGGGCCACCTGGTTGCGGTGCGTATCTCGCGTGGATCAAAGTGCAGAATCAAACTCTCGAATCCACCCCATGATGCCCCGAGGCCGTAGAGTTCGAGGCTGTCAATCAGGGTGTGCAGGGCGGCGGGCGGAATGCCGTCTTTGAGCACCACGCCAAACAGTCCGCAGGCGCCTTTGAAATCGCGCTTCCAGAGGGCGTGGCCGGGGTCGGACGGCAGGGCAGGGTGCAGCACGCGCTCCACTTCAGGCTGCTCGGCAATCCACTCTGCGAGCTTGATGCCGGATTCGTGGTGCTGTTTCAGGCGCAGGGCCATGGTGCGCAAGCCGCGGGTGGCGAGGTAGCAATCGTCGGGTGCGGCGGTCTGGCCGAAATCGCTGGTCACGGCTTTCAGGGCCGGCCAGGCTTCCCTGGTACAGGTCACCGACCCCATGATGACGTCGGAGTGGCCAACGATGTACTTGGTGGTGGCCTGGATCGAGACATCAACGCCATGTTCGAAAGGCTTGAAGTAAAGCGGTGTGCCCCAGGTGTTGTCCATCATCACCACGGCCTTGTGCTTGTGTGCGACCTCGGCAATGGCGGGAATGTCCTGTACTTCGAACGTGAGCGAGCCGGGTGATTCGACAAACACCAGGCTGGTGTTGGAGCGCATCAGGGCGCTGATGCCGGAACCGATGAGCGGATCGTAGAAGGTGGTCTCGATGCCGAAGCGCTTCAGTTGCACGTCACAGAATCGGCGGGTGGGTCCGTAGACGCTGTCGGTCACGAGGATGTGGTCACCCGCCTTGACATACGCGAGGATCGGTACCACGCAGGCGGCCAGACCGGAGGGGTAGATCTGGCATTTGTACCCACCTTCGAGCTCGGCGAGGGCTTCTTCAAGCAGGTGGCGATTGGGCGTGCCGTGCAGGCCGTAGTAGGTTCCGGGTTTCTCGAGCGTGCGATCCTTCTTCTTCTGTTCCCATTCGGCTACCGTTTCCGAGAGGATGGTCGAGGCGCGAAACACCGGCGTATTGACGGTGCCGGCAAAGCGCCCGGGGTGGCGGCCGAGGTGGATGGTTTTGGTGTCTTCATGCATGGCTAGGGCGCATCTCGCGGGAAGAGGAGGACGGGGGAGAGTCGAGGAGAATGGCTCCCACCAACGGTTTCAGAGGATTCATCCAAAATTGCGCAGGGTGCGGCAGTGCGCATGCGCGTGGTTTTGACAGTGCCTCCAGAGTATAATCTTGCTTTACGCGAGTCTTCATCAGCATGCCTTCCATCCTGAAGCTGCGCGGTTCGCCTGCGCTTTCGGCTTTTCGCCTCGAAAAACTCAAGACTCGTCTGGCTGGCGTTGCGTTTTCGCGCTGCGCAACGGCTTTCTGGCACTTCGTCGAGACCACGCGGCCGCTCTCGGCGGACGAGCAGAAGGTTCTCGACAAACTCCTCCAGTACGGCCCTGCGGTCGAGAAGGAAGCCAAAGGCGAACTGTTTCTGGTGGTGCCGCGCTTTGGCACCGTGTCGCCCTGGGCCTCCAAGGCCACCGACATTGCGCATTCGTGCGGGCTGCAGAGTATCAAGCGCATCGAACGCGGCATCGCGTTCACGTTTTCCAAACGGATCGGTTCGCTCTCGGCTGAAGACAGGGTGGCCATCGTTGCCGCGATTCACGACCGCATGACCGAGGCGGTGCTGACCTCGCTGGACGCGGCCGACGGCCTCTTCGCGCACTTTGAACCGAAGCCGCTGACCACGGTGGATCTGATCGGGCAGGGCAAGGCAGCGCTGGAAGCGGCCAACCGCGAAATGGGGCTCGCGCTGGCGGTTGACGAAATTGACTACCTTGCCGAGAACTTTGGCAAGATGCAGCGCAACCCGACCGACGTCGAGCTGATGATGTTTGCGCAGGCCAACTCGGAGCACTGCCGCCACAAGATCTTCAACGCCGACTGGATCATCGATGGCGAGAAACAGCAGTTGTCGCTGTTTGGCATGGTGCGCGAGACGCACAAGGCCAACCCGCAAGGCACGGTGGTGGCGTATTCCGACAACGCTGCCGTGATGGAGGGCGGGCCGGCGCAGCGTTTCTATCCCAATCCGGATGGTTCTTACAGCTATCACGCCGAAGTCGCGCACACGCTGATGAAGGTGGAAACGCATAACCACCCGACTGCGATTGCGCCGTTTTCCGGCGCTGCGACCGGTTCGGGCGGCGAGATTCGTGATGAGGGTGCGACCGGCCGCGGTGCCAAGCCCAAGGCGGGGCTGTGCGGCTTCTCTGTTTCGCATCTGCGCATTCCCGAGTTCACCCATGAATGGGAAGACACCATCGGCAAGCCGGACCGCATCGTCAGCGCGCTCGAGATCATGCTCGACGGGCCGATTGGTGCCGCCTCGTTCAACAACGAATTCGGCCGGCCCAATCTGGCCGGCTACTTCCGCACCTACGAACAAACCTTTGCCGGCGAGACGCGCGGTTATCACAAGCCGATCATGATCGCCGGGGGCGTGGGCGCGATCGGCGATGCGCTGACCCACAAGCTGCCGTATGGCGCGGGTACGCTCTTGATCCAGCTCGGCGGCCCAGGCATGCTGATCGGCATGGGCGGCGGGGCAGCGTCGAGCATGGGCGCGGGGGCCAACACGGCCGATCTCGACTTTGATTCGGTCCAGCGCGCCAATGCCGAAATCCAGCGGCGCGCGCAGGAAGTGATCGACCGTTGCTGGATGATGGGCGCGGCCAATCCGATCCTCGCGATTCACGACGTCGGTGCGGGCGGCTTGTCGAATGCCTTCCCTGAGCTGGTCGATGCCGGCGGCAAGGGCGTCGGCGCACGCTTTGACCTGCGCGATGCGCCGTCCGAGGAGCCGGGGATGGCGCCCAAGGAGATCTGGAGCAACGAATCGCAGGAACGCTATGTCATGGCGATTCCGGCGGATCGGCTCGAAGACTTCAAGCGCCTGTGCGAGCGCGAGCGTTGCCCGTTTGCAGTGGTTGGCACCGCCACCGATGACGGCCAGCTGGTGGTGGGCGATCGGCTCTTCAAGAACAACGCGGTCGACATGCCGCTCGATGTGCTGCTCGGCAAGACGCCGAAGATGCTGCGCAACGTCAAGCGCGTGCCGCGCGAGTTCCCGAAGATCGATCTCACCGGCATTGACCTGAAGGAAGCCGTGCCGCGCGTGCTGCGCATGCCCTCGGTGGCCGCCAAAACGTTCTTGATTGCCATCGGTGATCGTACCGTGGGCGGCTTGTGTGCCCGCGACCAGATGGTCGGGCCGTGGCAGGTACCGGTAGCCGATTGCGCCGTCACGCTGCGTGATTTCCAGGGCTACGCGGGCGAAGCGTTTGCGATGGGCGAGCGCACGCCGCTGGCGGTGCTCGATGCGCCGGCCTCGGGCCGCATGGCGGTGGGCGAAGCCATCACCAATCTGGCTGCTGCGGATGTGGGCGACATTGCGCGCATCAAGCTGTCGGCCAACTGGATGGCGGCGGCGGGTCACGCCAAGACCGGCGAAGACGCCGCGCTGTATGCCACGGTGAAAGCGGTCACGGTAGAGCTGTGCAATGCGCTGGGCGTGGCGATACCGGTCGGCAAGGATTCGATGTCGATGAAGACCACCTGGAACGACGGTGGCCTGAAGGAAATGACCGCACCGCTGTCGCTGATCATCTCGGCGTTTGCGCCGGTCGATGATGTGCGCCGCTCCCTCACGCCGCAGTTGCGTACCGATGCCGGCACCACGTCGCTGATCCTGATCGACCTTTCGCGCGGCCAGCATCGCATGGGTTTCTCGACGCTGGCGCAGGCTTACAGCAAGTTCGGCAATGTGGTGCCCGATCTTGATGATCCGGCATTGCTGAAGAACTTCTTCTCTGCGATCCAGACCCTCAACCGCGAAGGCAAGCTGCTCGCGTATCACGATCGTTCCGACGGGGGGCTGTTTGCCACCGTTTGTGAGATGGCGTTCGCCGGACATACCGGCGTCACCATCAATCTCGACACGGTGAGTGTGGATCGTCGTGCGCCAGACCAGGTCGAAATCAAGGCAACCCAAACGCTCGGACGCTTCAACGACGGCATTCTTGCAGGGATGTTCAGCGAGGAACTCGGGGCCGTCATCCAGGTCCGCCGGGAAGAGCGCGATGCGATCGTGGCACGACTCAAGGACATGGGCCTGGCTGAATGTGTCCACATCGTCGGCGAACTGAACGGAAGGGACGAGATCAAGTTTGTGCGCGAGGCTAAGACGGTGTTCGCGTTGCCACGCGCTGAGCTGATGCGCGTGTGGAGCGAGACCAGCTATCGCCTGCAGGCGCTGCGCGACAACCCCGCTGCGGCGCTCCAGGAGTTTGATGCCTTGCTGGAGAATGAGGCGAATGGGGCCAACCCCGGCATGACACCGGTGGTGCGCTTCGATGCGTCGGAAGATATTGCCGCACCATTCATCGCGACTGGCAGTCGCCCGAAGATTGCCATCCTGCGCGAACAAGGTGTCAACGGCCAGATTGAAATGGCAGCCGCGTTCGACCGCGCGGGATTTTCGTCTTACGACGTGCACATGAGCGATATCCTCGAAGGGCGCGTGAGCCTTGCGGATTTCAAGGGCTTCGCAGCCTGCGGCGGCTTCTCTTATGGCGACGTGCTGGGTGGCGGGGCAGGGTGGGCCAAGTCGATCCTGTTCAACCCGCGCGCGCGAGCCGATTTCGAAGCTTTCTTTGCGCGGCCCGACGTGTTTGCGCTCGGTGTATGCAACGGGTGTCAGATGATGGCCAATCTCACCAGCCTGATCCCGGGTGCTGCGCACTGGCCGCGCTTTACCAAGAACAGGAGCGAGCAGTTCGAGGCACGCTTTGTCATGGTCGAAGTGCTTGAATCGCCCTCGCTGTTCTTCAAGGGCATGGCGGGCAGCCGGATTCCGGTGCCGACCGCGCACGGCGAGGGCTTTGCCGATTTCTCCCAGCAGGGCGACGCGGGCAGGGCCAGGCCGGTGATCCGCTACGTCGACAACGCGGGCGCGCCGACCGAGACCTACCCGTTCAATCCGAATGGCTCTGCCGGCGGCCTCAACGGCTACACCACGGCGGACGGGCGCTTCACCATCGTGATGCCGCATCCGGAGCGCGCGTTTCGCACCGCGCAGCATTCGTGGGCACCACGGGAGTGGCAAGAAGACGGCCCATGGCTGCGCATGTTCCGCAACGCGCGTCAGTGGCTCGGCTGATTTTCAATCAACCACCGGCCGGAGAGCCGCTCCAGGTGCGCTTCTTCAACCACATGGCGCCAGGAAGCGCATGAAGCGGACCTGATGGCCGACCTGCCACTTTGGATTCAGCTCGCCTTCAAAGTATTGATCGCCGCCAGCGTCGTCGTGACGGCGTCGGTCATCGCCGAAAGGAGCGGGCCGTTTGTCGGCGGCCTGATCCTGGCGCTGCCCGTCTCGATCGGCCCGGCCTACGTCCTTCTTGCCCTGCAGGCGAGTCCTGCATTCGTTTCGCAAAGCGGCCTGGGGAGCCTGGCTTCGAATGTGATGGTGGGTGCCTATGTGGTGACCTATCTGGCACTGGCACTGCGCACACCGCTCGTGATCAGCCTGGGAGCCGCGGTGGTGGTCTGGGTCGCCGGCGTGGTCGTACTCAAGCATGTTGCCTTGTCGCCTGCCCTCCTGATCGCGCTCAATGTGGTGTCGTTTGCAGTCTTTGTGCCGCTCTCGCGCAGTGCGCTTTCTGGCACGCCGCCGCCGATGCGCGTGCGCCGCTGGTTCGAGTTGCCCCTGCGGGCCCTCCTGGTAGGCCTGCTGGTGGGTACGACGCTGACCGTGAGTGCGTTGATCGGGCCGGCCTGGACCGGCATCACGATGGCGTTTCCGATCACGCTTACCAGCTCGATCCTGATCATGCAGCCGGCCATCGGCGCACAAGCCACGCGCGCCGTGATGGCGAGCGTGATTCGCGGTCTGGCACCGTTTGCCCTTGCCTACTGGCTGATTTACGCACTGGCAGAACCCCTGGGCGTCTGGCCGGCGCTGGGCCTGGCACTGGCCGCCATCCTGGTCTGGGTCGGCGTGCTCTTCTGGCGCGGCTACACCCCGGCCAGGTGATCTTCGATGGGGCGCCCCACGGGTGAGCCGCCCTCAGTGCAGCGGTTCGGCGGCTGCGTCCAGCATGGTGACACCGTGCAGATTGGTTGCCAGAATGCTTTTGCGCAGGGTGTCGATGGCAGAGGCGCGCGTGAAGCTCTTGCGCCACGCAAGCGCGATGCGGCGATCGGGTACCGGCTTGGCAAACGGCCGGTAGACGATCAGGTCTTTCTTGCGCGGCGCTTCGGAGACGGCGGAGACCGGCAGCACGGTGACGCCCACGCCGGAGGCGACCATGTGGCGAATCGTTTCGAGTGACGAGCCCTCAAAGGTCTTCTGGATGCCTTCGGCGCCACCGGGCGAGAAGCGCATCAGCTCGGGGCAGACCTGCAGCACCTGGTCGCGCAGGCAGTGGCCCGAACCAAGCAGGAGCATGGTTTCCTTCTTGAGGTCCGCGGCCGGGATTTCCTTGCGCTTTTCCCAGGGGTGGCCAGCCGGCATCGCCACCATGAACGGCTCGTCGTACACCGGCTGCATCATCAGGCCCGATTCGGAAAAGGGCAATGCCAGGATGGCGGCATCGATATCGCCGTTCTTGAGCATTTCCAGGAGGCGATGGGTGAAGTTCTCCTCGATGACCAGGGGCATTTCCGGCGCGGCCTTGATCATGCGGGGTACCAGCGCCGGCAGCAGGTAGGGGGCGATCGAATAGATCACGCCGAAGCGCAAAGGCCCGGCCAAGGGGTTTTTGCGCTGCTTGGCCAGTTCCTTGATCGCCGCGGCCTGCTCCAGCACCCGCTGCGCCTGTTCGACGATCTCGTGGCCCACCGGGGTGACGGCGATCTCGCTGGTGCCCCGCTCAAACAGGGTGACACCAAGCTCGTCTTCCAGCTTCTTTACTGCCACCGATAACGTTGGCTGGCTGACGAAACAGGCTTCGGCGGCGCGGCCGAAGTGTCGTTCGCGGGCGACGGCGACGATATAACGAAGCTCTGTCAGGGTCATGAAAATAATAGTAACAGACTATTGATTGACTGCTTCGATATCGACGCGGAACCACACCGGAAATGCAAAACGCCGCCCACTGGCGGCGTTCCACGTACCTCGCCGCCCACTGGCGGCGTTCGTCGTACCCTGCCGCCGATGGACGGCGTTTCAGGAAATGACGATGCCGCGCTATTCGATCTTGGCTTTGGTGCGCAGATCCGCCAGCATCTTCTCGAACCGGTTGCGCTGCAATACTTCCAAGATGCGCGGTTTGGCTTCCTCGACAGAAGGCAACTGGGTATCGCGAACGTCATCCAGGCGAATCACGTGGAACCCGAACTGGGTTTTGACCGGAGCCTGGGTGTACTGGCCTTTTTGCAGTGCGACCATGGCTTGGGAGAACTCGGGCACGAATGTGCCTGCAGAGGCCCAGTTGAGGTCGCCGCCACTCTCCTTGGAGCCCGGATCTTCCGATGCCTTGGCCAATTCCTCGAACTTCCCGCCGCCCTTGAGCTTGGCGATGATGCCCTTTGCCTGTTCTTCCGATTTGACCAGGATATGGCGTGCGCGGTACTCCTTTCCGCCCAGCTCTTTCTTGATCTTGTCGTATTCGGCGTTGACTTCCGCGTCGCTGATGGCGTTCCGCTTGAAGTATTCCTGGATGTAGGCGCGCACCAGCACGTTCTGGCGCGCGAACTCCAGTTGGGTTTCCACCTCGGGCTGCTTGGCCAGGCCCAGTTTGGACGCTTCCTGCACCATGATTTCACGGTTGATCAGCTCTTCCTTGATCGCCGCGCGCAGCTGCGGGCTGTCGCTCTGCCCTTGCGCGGCCATTTCCTTGACCATTGCATCGGCGCGTGCCATCGGGATGGCAATGCCATTGATCTTGGCGATGTTCTGCGCGGTTGCCATGGTGGTGGCCGAAGTCAGCAGGGCTGCCAGGAGAAGGGAGTACTTGACGTTCATTGCTGTTCCTTGAAGGAGTGGATGCGGAAGTGGGTGAAGAATCGAGAGAGGAAAGTGCAGGTTTCGGGCTGTGGATCGGGCGATCAGCTGTGCGCTGACGCCGTTTCCTCGGGTGAGAGCGCTTCGATGGCCAGTGCGTGGATGCCGTTCTTCATCAGGGGATCGAGGGCGCTATACACCAGCCGGTGGCGTGCGACCCGATTTTTTCCCGAGAACTGTGCCGACACGATCGTCAATGCGTAGTGGCCGCCTTCCTTCGCACCGGCGTGCCCGGCGTGCAGGGCCGAATCATCGCGAATCTCCAGCACGGCCGGTTGCAGTGCGGCCAGACGTTCGCGCATCTGTGCAGAGATGCTCATGGGGCCTTGCTGCCTTCAGCCGCTGCCTCTTCCGGAGGCATGTGGCGATAAATGTAGAAGCCCTGCACCACCATGAAGATGAGCAATGCACCATACATGCCGAACACGCGAAACTTGCCCCAGACCGCCTCGGAAAATGTCAGGGCAACGTAGAGATTGGTGGCGCCGATCAGGAAGAAGTAGATCACCCACATCAGGTTGAGTCGACTCCAGGCAAACTCGGGCAGCGTCAGCTTTTCTCCCAGCATCAGTTTGAGCAGGTTCTTGCCAAAGAAAACCGGTGCGCACAGGAACACCAGAGCAAAGCCCCAGTTCAGGGCGGTCGGCTTGAGCTTGATGAAGAGGGCGTCGCGCAACAGGAGGGTGATCGACCCGAACAGGATGATCGCCACGAACGTGAACAGGTGCATCCGCTTGATCTTGCCGTAGCGCCAGCGGCTTGCCGCCAGCTGCAGGGCAGCCGCCGCCATGGCAAGCTGGGTGGCAAGAAAGATATCTGCCAGGCCGAACGCGACCAGGAGAAACGGCAGCGCGGGAACCAGGTCAATAAAGAAATCCATAACCTGCAATTTTAGCCGGTATCGGCTGGCCCGGTCTGCGCCGGGTGCGCGCGCCTCGCCGCTCAGCGCGGCTTGAACTTCAGGGATGCCGAATTGATGCAGTAGCGCAGGCCGGTCGGTTTCGGTCCGTCTTCGAACACATGGCCCTGATGGGCGCCACAGGCAGCGCAATGGACTTCGGTGCGGGTCATGAAAAAGCTGCGGTCGGTCTGGGTTTCGATGTTTTCGCTGACCGCCGGCTGCCAGAAGCTGGGCCAACCGGTGCCGGATTCAAACTTTTGCTTCGAATCCCAAAGCGGTGTACCGCAGCACACGCACAGGTAGACGCCGTCTTCGTGATGATCTGCATACTCGCCTGAAAATGCGCGCTCCGTACCGTGCTTGCGGGTCACGTCGAATTGCAGCGGGGTGAGCTGCTCCTTCCATTCCTTGTCGGTCTTGATGATCTTGGGAGGGGATTTGGCTGAAGTGTCGCTCATGCGAATTCCTGATGGTGGGAGGGTGCGTCAATCCGGGTGCGTCACGAGGAGCATGACACTTCCAGGTGGGCCGCCCAATCCGGTGGCAAGGCGGCATAGTGGGCATTTTCCGGCTGTTCGTCGAACGGCGCAGTCAGTAGTTTCCGCAGACGCTCGATCTCCGAAAAATCGTTCTCGTCGCGCGCCCGGCGAATGGCCACTTCCGCCAGATAGTTGCGCAGCACATACTTGGGATTGACCCGGTTCATCGCGACACTGCGCGCAGCATCGAGGCTGCCTTCTGACGCCAGGCGCGCACGGTATTGCTGCACCCAGGCATCAAAGCGTTCGCGGTCGATGATCAGGTCGCG